>CBDTVL010000041.1:0-20781 GCA_965363755.1 uncultured Sulfitobacter sp. | reverse complement strand
GTGTTGCTGGCTGCATATAGGGGTGAGATTCCGTTTCCAGGGGCGACCCCGGGCGAGATTGTTCGACGCAAGCAGACGCCACTGGACACGGCGTCGGTCCCGGAGCCGCTGAAATCCCTGATCGATTGGTTGACCGCTCCAAATCTAGAGGATCGCCCCGCCACTGCTGCTGACATTGTGGACAGGATTGGCGAGACGCTGAAACCCGCCAATCAATCCAGTCGGCGCGTGGGCGGAGATGAACGCCGTCCAAAAAAGCGGCGCAATTGGATCTGGCTGGGCCTTCCGCTCGGTTTGGTTGCTGCGGGCGGGATGGCTTTTCTGGCTGGTCTGCTTGATTCGTATTTGCCACAGCCCTTGCCTGTCATTTCCCCCTACACTCTTTCTGCCAGTCATTCTGTAGACGGCACATTCAGCGTTCAGGGATATGCCCCAAACAAAGAAGCGGCGGAAAAATTGGTCTTGGCATTGTCGGCGGCAGGTGGTGCAGAAGTTTTGCCCGATAGCCTGCAACTGGCCGACGGTCTTCCGTCGGAAACCTGGGTTGATGATGTCACAACCCTCACGGGATTCACGTCCGGTTTGTCGCCATGGATATTGTCGCTAGAAGATAGCAACGCCGATCTCAAAGGGCTGGCCTCCGATGTCACCTCGCGCGATCGCATTGCTCAGTCGATTTCTGACTGGTCCCGGTCCAGCAGCCTCAAGGTGACAGCAGACCTACTTGCCGGGCCGCAAAACCTGTCAGTTGAGACTGTGCAATCCATGCTCGACAGTCTCGCAACCTGCGGTCCGCTACTACAGCGCGCAGGGGCAGACGCGTCTTATCCGCTTTTGTCCAAGATCGAAGTTGCAGGCGATTTTGCCTCTGGCAAAGACGCGGCAACCGTCAAAGACGCCATTACCCCGGTCATCGGAGATCGTGATCTGAAAATTGATGCCAACGTGCTTAATCCAGAACTTTGCGCGATCCTTTCCGTTCTGCCTGACGCGCCCACAAATGCAATTTCGATATGGCTTGGCGATGGCGAGACTGGGCAGGTAAATCTGACTGGTGCCTATCACGTAGGAGAAAACCCAATCGCCGAGATTCATGCCCCGGCGGATATGATCGGCGGGTCTCTATGGGTGATGGTGATAGACAAGGCCGGATCGGTGTTCCACGTCCTGCCGCACATAAACCGCGAAACCGGCAGCCTAGACAGCCTTGGCACAGCAGAAGGAGGGTTTCGGCGGGTGCGGGTGCTCTATTCGATTGGGCAGTTTCAGGAAGACAATACACGCATCGCGTTCCAGATCTCGGATGAGGATTTTGGCAAGAGCCAAATCGTCGCAATCCTATCGAAAAATCAGCTATTCAACACCCGCCGCCCCAGGGACGAAAGTGTGGCGTCGCTGGCAAAAGCCCTGTCTGAACGATTGCAGGGGCGAGAGAACGAAATCATCGGCGTCGCAACGCGAATTATTGATGCTCGACCCTGATCACCGCCGGTCAAATGCATTCAAAGTTGCCAGAATCGGCTAACTCTGCGACATTGTCCTTTTTAGGCAGTGATTTAAGTCAGTAAGTTTATCGTACATAGCTAAAGGGTTGAGATGGAATTGAGCACATTCCTGACCCCGGTGGAAGAGAATACACCCTCGGGGGTAGAACTACGAAATGACCCGCGGTTTCATGCGGTTGAGCGGCTTTTGGAGCCCGCCCAGAAAGTGAATCGTGAGAATGAAGACGGCACCGCTAGTCAGGGTGTTTCGCCGGTTGACTGGGATCTTCTGATGAATGAGGCGACCGCGCTCGCAAGTGACGGTCATGATCTGCGTCTTCTTGTAATCGTGGCCCGGGCCATGGCCAACAGCGAGGGTTTCATCGGCCTGGCACAAGGTCTGAACCTGCTGGTCGACGCGCTGGATCAATACTGGGACAGTTTGCATCCGCTCCTTCGCAGTTCAGATGACCCCAAGACTGCAGCAATCCGGCGGATCAACGCTCTTAAGCAACTTGAAAATGACGATTCCGGTTTGCTCGGAGATCTGAAACTCAATGCTGTCTTTAACCGACGCGGATTCGGTCAGGTCTCTGGTGACGATCTTGCGACGGCGCATCTGACGGCGTTTGAAATGCAAAACAGCGCTCCATCGGGTCTCAGCCAGTCCGAAATGGCTGAACTGACGGCCCAGCACGAAGTGCTGGTGAACAAGGTAAACGGAGCAAGTCGCGCACTGGTTGCCGAAGAAATCGAAACCGCAGAGAGCCTTGTTTCAGGGTTGAAGGCAGCCATCGCCGCGCTGGCTGGGCTTGAGGCCAAGATGGCCGACAAAATGGGGCTGGCAAACGGTCAGGCCGTGACGTTCCCTGAACTAAGCAAATTTCTGAACCACATGTTAGCAACTCTGGAGGACGCTATGGCCCACTCCGATAGCGATGATGGGAAAGCCCCAGCCACGTCTGCGAAGGTCGCCGCATCTGATCCAGCGGGTGCGCCTGCGATTGCCACAAATGGCGCTGTGCCAGGGACCATTACCTCGCGCAACGACGTCATCCGGCATCTTGATCTGATCATTGAATTTTACGAACGGACAGAACCCTCCAGCCCGATTCCGCATCTGGCACATCGGATGCGGCGCATGGTGCCGATGGATTTCATGCAATTGATGGAAGAAATCGCCCCAAGCGGGATGAAAGAGTTCAAAAACGCCACCGGCGTCAATGACGTCAAAGCCAAATAATTTAACAGGGAAAGGTCATTTCATTGAGCGGAAGTAAGCAAAAGGTCATCGAACGTAATAGGGCACCTCGTGTGCAGATTGCGTATGACGTTGAACACTATGGCAGCCCGACAACCATCGAACTGCCATTTGTCATGGGTGTAATGGCCGATCTCGCCGGCGCATCCGAAACCAAGGAAGCCCAGAAAAGCGTCAACGACCGGGCATTCGTTGAAACCGACGCAGGCCGGTTTCCCAAATTCATGGAAGCCCTATCGCCACGGGTGAAAGCCCGGGTGCCCAACAAGTTGCCTGGCAAAGAAGGAGAAGAGGTGGACGAAGAGATGTTTGTCGATTTGTCTTTTAAGAACATGGGCGATTTCGCCCCTGACAAGGTGGCAACTCAGGTTCCGGCCCTCGCAGAGTTATTGAAGATGCGAAAGCAGCTTGAAGAATTGCTTGGTTACATGGACGGCAAGGTGGATGCGGAAAAACGCATCGCCCAGCTTTTGGCCAATGAGCCGCTGCTGGCACAAGCAGCCGATGCAGCAATGCAGAACTCCAAAGAACAGGAGGCCTGAAGATGGCTGATGCAAAACAACAAGACGGGGCCGACGCCGCTGAGGCAAAGGAAATCGATCTGGGAGAATTCACTGGTCTTCTGGAAAAGGACTTCCGGGTCAAGGAAAGCGAAGGCGACAAACTTCAGTCACTGGTTCAGAACCTTGCCCTTGCCGCAACCGAACGGTCTGGAACCGCCACAATTTCCGGTAATGCAGTCAAATCGATCAAGTCGCTTATCGCAGGCATCGACAGCCTGCTAACGGATCAGATGAATGTGATCATGCACAGCGACGAAGTCCGTGAAATCGAAGGCACATGGCGTGGCCTGCATTATTTGGTGAATAACACCGAAACGGATCAGAAACTGAAAATCCGGGTCATCAACATGAAGAAAGATGAACTGGCTGATCATCTGGAAGATTTTGAAGGCCAGATGTGGGATCAGGCGTCGATGTTCAAAAAGGTCTACTCGGACGAATATTCGATGTTCGGAGGGGAACCTTTCGGTGCAATCATCGGGGCCTATGAATTCTCGCAACACCCCAAAGACGTGGGTCTTCTGCGAAATCTGTCTGGTATTTGCGCGTCGGCCCATGCACCGTTCATAGCCGCTGCTGCGCCTCAGCTTTTCCGGATGAACAGCTGGCAGGAACTGCCTAACCCGCAGGATCTGGAACAGATCGTATCGTCCCCCGACTACGCAAGCTGGCAAAGCCTGCGCGAAAGCGAGGACAGTCGTTATATCGGTCTAACCATGCCGCGGGTTTTGGCGCGTTTGCCCTACGGGGCCGAAACTGTGCCCGTGAAAGGATTTGATTTCGAAGAAGATATCCAGGGCGATCACGAACGCTATGTCTGGATGAACGCGGCCTTTGCCATGGGCGTAAATATCAACCGCAGCCACAAGCTTTATGGCTGGGGTACGCAAATCCGTGGCGTGGAATCGGGCGGCACAGTGACGAACCTTCCGGTTCATACATTCCCGACAGATGACGGCTCTGTTGCGATGAAATGCCCAACGGAAATTGCCATCGATGATCGACGCGAGGCTGAACTGGCTAAGCTCGGGATGATGCCAATCCTGCACCGCAAGAACACTGATGTTGCAGCCTTTATCGGGGCACATTCGCTGCAAGATGACGAAACCCGTGCGGGGCGGTTAGTCGATCCTGACGCGCAGGCCAATGAACGGCTATCGGCAAATCTGCCCTATCTGTTCCCGGTCAGCCGGTTCGCGCATTATCTGAAAGCCATCGCGCGCGACAAAGTCGGTACGTTCAAAGAACGCGCGGATATGCAGGTGTGGCTGAGCGAATGGATCAATCGCTACGTCTTAGCCAACACAGCTATGGCAGATGACAAGGCGAAAGCAAAACGACCGCTGGCTGCAGCCGAAGTGCAAGTAGACAGCGTCGAAGGGCGGCCTGGCTACTACAATGCGCGCTTCTTCCTGCGACCGCATTATCAATTGGAAGGGATCAATGCGAGCCTGCGACTGGTGTCAGAATTACCGTCAGTCAAGTCTTCGTAGATCAGGAATTTTAATCGCAGCTTCATTTGAAAGGAACAAACTATGGGCATTCAAGGCGCTCTAAAGATAGAAGACATTCAGGGCGAATCCAAACGCGCCGATCATGAAGACGAGATCGATTTTTACGGCCTACACTGGGAAATCAAGCAACAAAGCTCTTCCAGTGCCGGCAGTGGTCGTTCGCGCGGCCGCGCAGACGTCAGCGGTGTCACAATGTGGAAGGCGATGGACGCCGCCTCGCCCTACCTTGCGCTCGCCGCGATGCAAGGGAAATCAATTCCCGAAGCCGTGGCCATGGTGCGTAAGGACTCCGGAGATGCGCATCTCGATTATCTGAAAATCACAATGACAAATTGCATGGTCTCGGCGGTAGAATTGCTGAACCATGACGATTCTACAGATGACGTCAATGATCAGATCATCCACGAGAAGATCACAATCACTTGCGAAAAAATCAACGTGATCTACACCGTTCAGGCAGATGATCACTCTGCTGGTGATGAACATGAAATTGAGTATGACATCGTCAAGGGCGCATAGCTTCCGTGGCCGAAGTGGCCCAAGCTAAGGCGCGCAGCGAGGCGGTCCAACCTTCTTTGTGGGACCGCCTTGTTGATGATTTGCCCGGGCTGATCGCAGAGACGTCAAGCTTGCATCACGGACTGTCAGAGGAATTAGGCGCGGCAGAGCTTGAAGCGCTTGTGGAAGGCGGCCCGAGGGCCATTGAAAAGCGCGTGGACCTCAGTGAAGAAACCCGGCGCAGGTTGCATTTTCTTGTCGCAAAGACTCATGACCTGCAACGCATTGAAGAACGCGGTATCGTCGTGACGGCGAACGTGCTGAGAGAGGCTGTGCGCCGTGACATCGAAGCTTTGTTCAATATCGAGCGTCTCGAAGCGCAGTATTTGTTGACCGATCGAGAACGTGCATCAATTAAAACTCCGGCTGAAGTGTTAGTCGATTTCCCCGAAGTGCGGCGTAGCGTTCTGAACTTTGGAGTTCCGTCCTTTTCTGGGCGCTCCGGATCAGATTTTGACAAAGACACTTTAGCCCGAGATCTGAAAGAAGTGCTCGCGGTTTTTGAACCCCGTCTGAAGCGTGACAGCATAAAGGTAGGCATCCACATCGGCGATAAAACCGGTCTTCGGATCGAGATCAACGGCATCCTGATGCTGACTCCGGTTCAGGAGCGGTTGCGTCTTTCGACGTCCATTGATCTGGACAATGGTCGCGCTGTCACAACCGTCGAGGATGCCTGATGGACAGTAATTTTCTCGGGTACTACGAAGAAGAACTACGCCACATCCGTGGTCTCGCGACTGAATTTGCTGCGTTACACCCAACAGTGGCACGCAATCTGTCGCTTGATTCCACGCCGTGCCCCGACCCCTATGTGGAACGCCTCCTTGAAGGTGTTGCATTTCTGGCAGCGCGTACCCGGCTAAAAGTTGATGCTGAATCCAGCCGCAACGTGCGCAATCTACTTGATGCGCTCTACCCTGATCTTGCGGGGCCGGCACCGGCTGTCTCGATGGTCCAGTTGACCCCGGGACCACAGGTGGAAAACATGCAGTCTGGCCATGTTGTCGGGCGCGGAACTCGGCTGGTCTCAGGTCTGCGCGAGGGCTTGAACACCCGTGCAACCTTTACCACCGCTCAGGACGTTTCGCTTTGGCCGGTCACGTTGTCCTCGGCCGCTTATCTGCAAGATCGCGGCGCGCTCAAGGCCGCCGGGTTAAGCAATTTACAGGCCGCCGGCGGCGACGCCGGATTGCGACTGACTCTAAAACGCACCGGGGCCGGTTCTCTGGCGGAGCTGACGCTTGATGCGTTAGATATCTACTTGGGTGGAAAAACGTCTGGTGGTCGATTGTTTGACGCCATTTTTGGCCATGCAATAAAAGTCTTTGTGCGTTCAACGCTCCAAAAGGACAGCCCTTTTCTGCTGGCTGACATGCCGCAAATGGTGGGTATTTCCGATACAGAGGCCATGCTGCCGCGCGTGCGCAGGTCGTTCGAAGGGTATCGCCTGATGCGCGAATATTTCCTGATGCCGGAGCGGTTCCACTATGCGCGACTGATCGGGCTTCAGCAGGCAGTATCCGCAGCAGAAGGCGGTGCGGTCGAAATCATGATTGTTCTGGATAAATCACTGCCAGATATGGCGAACATCAAGCCCACAGATTTTCTGCTTTTCACAACACCGCTGGTCAACCTGTTCGAAAAAGAATGCAACATTGTAGAATTGAGCCGCCGCACCTCGGCCCACGTTGTCCATGCCGACAGGACGCGCCCCCGGGATTTTGAAATCTACCGGCTGCTCAAGGTTGAAGATGCGGAACAGAAGGGTCGCGATGCGTGGGTTGCACCGCTTTATTCCGTTGAACAGAACCGCGCGTCAGGGCCGGTTTATACCACTGAGCGGCGCCCCCGCCGGCCTGGCGAAGATGAAATCCGACGAGGTCAGACCAGAACCAGCTACACCGGCGACGATTTCTTTATCTCGGTCGGCAACGTCTCAGCCGAATCCAACAAGACTGCGATCAAGCGCCTCGATATCCGGGCTATCTGCACCAACCGCGATCTGCCTATCCTTGATGACAACCCTGTTCTGACCCTTGAAACAGGGGATCCGGTAGGCAAAGTAAATTTGCTTCACCCGTTCCGGCGCCCGCGCCAATCCCTCTCTTCGTCCTTGCCCACCGGTGCAGGAGGTGGCGCCGAGATTGACGATCTGACTTGGCGCTGGATCGGGCAGCTTAGTCTGAACCACCTGTCGCTAGCCGATGGGGCCGATGGTGCGGAACCGTTGCGGGCAATGCTTGATCTTTATGCGGATCGCGGCGACCCGGCCCTCGCTCGGCACGTAAAGTCGGTAACGAGGATACGTTCGGAACCGGTGATTGAACGCCTTGAGATCGCCGGCCCGATCTGCTTTGGCCATGGCACCAAGATCACGCTTGATATTGATGAAACCGTCCTGTCGGGCAGCAGCACATTGTTGCTGTCTGCGCTTCTTTCACGGCTTTTTGCGCGGCACGCTGGCATCAATTCCTTTGTCCGCACCACCACCCACACGACCCAGCATCAGGAGGATATCGCATGGCCAAAAGCGCCCGGCAGCCGCGCCCTGATCTGAAAGAACCTGACGTCAGTCCTCAGCAAACAAGGTTTTTTGAGCTGTTGCGTCAGCTTGAAACCCAAAGCCAACGTTTCGGGCGCTCCGGTGGACCCGAAAAAGAGCCAGCGCGTCTTGGCCAAGGCGCGCGTCAGGCCTTTGCCACAAGTGATGTTGCCGAGTGCGACATTGGCGAAGGCGATCAGCCTCATAGGGTTGCGGTCAATGCCATTGGATTGCTGGGTCCAGAAGGCCCGATGCCACTGCACATCACCAGATGGGTGATGGCGCGGCTGTCAAACCGTTGGTTTGCCGGTGACGCCGACGGCGCCACGTCTGACACGGCTTTTCTGGAATTTTGCAATCTGGTGCAACATCGGATGATTGCATTGTACTGGCGGGCTTGGGCGGATGCCCATCCTGAGGTTCAGATATCTCATGATGCCGGTGGTCGGGTAAGTGCGCTTTTGGATACGCTTGCCGGCATCGGCCTCGGCGATGCACGCAGGACAGAAACAGAGCGTGCGCGTCAAAAAATCAAACATGGCACCGGATTGGCGCAAGAAGTGCAGTCTCCGGATCGGCTGACACAATATCTGTCTGACGTGCTGCAGATCGAGTTGTCGCTAATCGAGTATGTTGGCGTCTGGACTGGGATTCCGGCAAGTCTGCAATCCCGACTTGGCCAAAGCTATGCCCAACTCGGCCAGAATGCTGTTATCGGGGCCCGGACATTTGAACGCGCCTATCGCATGGAGTTGCGGGCCGGGCCGATGAGCTTCGCCAAGTTTTCCTCGTTTTTGCAAGACGAGGCCCTGTATGATGACTTGCGCCACGCGGTCAAATTCGCGATCGGGGAAGGTCAGGAGGTTGATCTGAGGCTGGTTCTTGACCGCGCCGAGGTGCCTCAAGCCCGACTTGGCCAATGCCAGTTGGGGCGAACGGTTTGGCTCAATCCTGATCCTGACAAAGATCCTGACGACATGTGCTTGACCCAGATCGTTGGTAAGGCATCAAACTTTGACAGCGATATCCAACTTGGGCGCGCCTCATGAGCATTCGGCTGGTCATAGAAAATGCGCCACACAGCCAATCGCAAATGGAACGCACATTTGAAGGCGGAGAGTTGACAATTGGGCGCGGCAACGATGCCGACTGGCAGATCGACGATCCGGACCAGTTTGTCTCGCGCAAACATTGTGTGATTTCAGAAGACGACGGCGGCTATAAAGTCACCGATGCGAGCCGTGGAGGTGTGTTCATCGACGGGGCCAGCACCCCCCTCGGTGCCGGCAATTCTGCGGTGCTTGAACACGGCATGCGCCTGCGCTTTGGCGATATTGTTCTGCGTGTGGACATGCAGGAAGTTGCGCCGGAAGCCGCCGAGGAAACCGCCGCTACCAGCGGACGTGGCGTGGCATTTGACTTCGCCTTTCAAGCTGAATCCCAACCACAGCCACAATCGGAAAAGCGGCCCGATACGCTGCCGGACCCGTTTGGCCTTACCCCGTCCAATCTCAGTGCCGAAACTGAAGCAACAACACCAAACGTTTCCCGTCCCTTGGATCAAACCGATCCCTTTGCGCTGGACCTGAAACGTCCCGATGCTGAGCCAGAACCGGCCCAGCCCAGCGGCTTTAGTGGCGGTTTTTTTGATAGCCCTTCGCCCACGCCTCCGGAACTTCACGAAGCCAAGGTCGCGCCGGAAACTTTGCCAACTGCCACCTCCGCTCCCCAAGCGGTTGAGGACCATCCCGCATCAAACGTCACTCACAGCGATCTGCGCGATGCTTTCTTGCGCGGCGCTGGGCTGGATCCAAGCCGAATGCCAACTCAGGACCCGCTGGCCGAGATGGAAGAGCTCGGCAAACGATTCAACGCCCTTGTCGAGGGCATGATGCATCTTCTCAGGTCACGTGCTCAGGAAAAGCAGAACATACGTGTTGCCCAAACCGTCATTGGTAATGCCGATGTGAACCCGCTGAAATTTATGGCCACAACCCAAGACGCCGTCGCTGCGCTGATCCAGGACCGCGGCAAGGGATATCTTTCGCCGGATAACGCGATTGATAGCGCGTTTCGTGATATGATGGATCACCAGATGAGGACCTGGACCGCGCTGCAATCAGCTCTGCGGCGTATGATCGACCATTTTGACCCGGACGTGATCGCCGCAGAGATGGAAGCGACTGGTCTTTTGGAAGCTTTGCTTGCTGGCGGTCGCAGCGCCAAGCTTTGGCAGCTTTACGAGGAACGATACCGCGAAATTGCGCAAGCCGCAGAAGACCGTTTTCTTGGCGAGGTTGGAGCTGATTTCAGAGACGCGTATGAAGGTAGAGGAAAAGGAGAAAGATCATGAAAGCAACAAGACGGAACTTCTTATTGGGCGCTGGAGCGACCGTGGTTCTAACCGCGTGCGGACCCGGCAGCCCCGGTTCAATCTCGATTAGCGCACAAGGCAGCGCGGGCATGAACCCCGGCCCTGACGGATCTGACAGACCCCTGACATTGACTATTGTGCAGATGAAAGGTTCGGGTGCGTTTGACGCTGCTGATTATTATGCTCTGCAGGATCCGGGCAAAGCTCTTGGCGGCGATCTTTTGAAGGCGGATCAGATTGTCGTGGAGCCGGGCAAAGCGGCGACAAAGGTCATCGCGCTGGAAGCCGGTGCAACAGCACTTGGTGTGATAGCTGGATATCGTTCTCCGGCGGGCAAGACATTTCGCGCAAAGACGGCAGCAAAAAAGAACGCCAAATTGAACGTATCAGTTGGTTCAAGTGGCATCCAACTGACTCCCGCTTAGAGAAAGAGACTTGATGAGTGACAGCAATAAAGTTGTTTGGTCCGAAGGACTGTTTCTCCGGACCCAGCATCTCCAGCAGCAGGACCGGTACACCGAAGCGCTGGTGCGTGGTGGTATGCAGGTGTCTTCACTGCAGAATTTTGGATTTCGCATGCTTTCACTGGATCCAGAAGCGCTCGAAGCCGGAAGTGTCGGGATAAAAGCCGCAATGGGTGTTTTCCCGGATGGCACGCCGTTTTTGATTCCTAATACAACTTTGGCCCCGGACCCGATCCAGATCACCACGGATACGGCAAGCGGCCATGTCTTACTTGCAATCCCGGCCGAAAAAACTGGAGCTGCCACGATTGACCCGGCCCACGCAGACTCCAGTGGAGCGCGCTATCGCGGCAGCATTATTCCAGTGCGTGATGCGGTTCGAGGAGGAGCTGATCCCGAGGATCTGGAAGTTGCCGTTCTGGCCCCTCGGCTGTTGCTGCCGGGCGAAGCCACCGAGGGTTATATCACAATGCCGATCATCAATATCGACGGATTGTCGGCGGAAGGCGCGGTGATCTCTGTCGATGGGTACCTGCCGCCCGCCCTCGTCACCTCCGCGGTGCCCTGGTACGCACAGTTCGCGCAAGAAGTTGCCACCGGACTAAGCCGTATAGCCGACGCACATGGCGGTATGGTTCTGGGCGGCACTGGCGCGTCTGTCGAAAATCTGCTTATTCTGGAACTCGCCAATTCTGCCGGTCCTCGTATTTCTCACATGTTGGCACAAAACCTGTTTCATCCGGCTGAGTTTTTCATGGAACTGGCAGGCCTTGCCGGACGCATGGCAACCTTTGGCTCATCCTCCCGCCGGCTTAGTGAGCTTCCGGTCTATGATCACACCAATCCGCAGCCTGCTTTTGCAGCGCTGGCCGATACTTTACGCTCGCTGATCCTGTCTTTACGCCACGTGCAGCCAAAATCCCGCGTGCTGGCAGTCGCGCGCCATTCCGAAAACGTATGGACCGTGCGGATCGATAACCCGGAGATCATCAAAACCAGTAGGATTGTGCTGCGCATCGGTGGCGAGATGTCTGAAGACATGTTGCGCAAACTCTTTGTTCATCAGGCGACCGTTGGCTCTGCCGATGAATTCGAGGCACTGTGGAAATCCAAGTTACCCGGTATTCCGCTAAAACCGCTGCATTCCCAGCCGCGTGAGATTCCCTACGACGGCGACCGTCTGTGCCTCGAACTGGATCGCAGCTCGGAGCATTGGGCAACGCTGGCCGAGGCACCCGGCTTTGTGTTGGGGGTCGCAGGCAAACTTGAACGGGAGCCACTGATCGACTGCTATGCGGTGGACAGGTAAGACATGACGAAGGACGATCCATTTGGTCTGGAAAACGACGCCGGGCGCACCCGCATCCGACCTGCAACCAGACAGCGACCAGCCGCAGCCGCTGGCCAGGCGTCGTATGGGCGCGCGTCTGAGACACCGCCCGATCATGCGCCACGGGTCAGGCAGTCGCGCGCAAATGACAATCCTCTGATTGCCGCGTTTGCGGCCCTGATGGGGCTTGCGCCGGAACTGGAAAGTGCGGTTGCGCCGGATAATCCCGAAGTGCTGCGGGCCCGACTGCTAGATAACCTGACCTATGCGCGCGACAACGCTGTGGCTGGCGGCGTTGCTTTGGCGCGGGCGGATCAGGCTGCGTGGTTTGTCGCGGCGCTTCTGGACGATATTGCGCTCAACACGCCTTGGGGAGGGTCCAGCGCCTGGCCGGGTCAGCCGCTGGTGGCGTCGCTCTACGGTGATGTGGACGCTGGCGAGCGGTTTTTTGATCGCACAGAAGACCTGATGCGGTATCCCGAACGCGATCCGGACACTCTGGAGCTGGCCTTTATGTGCCTGTCCCTCGGGTTTCGCGGAAAACATCGCGTTTCTGGCGCATCCGGCGACGGCGCGCTGACCCAGCTTCGTGCGCAAATGGCCCGTCTCTTGCGCAGACCCGATGACGATGACGCCGCTCTGGCCCCGCATTGGCAAGGTGTTGTGGCCGCGGATGAGCCCGCACGTTTTGCCTTGCCACTTTGGTCGGTCTTATTGGTTGCCGTTGCAGCAACCACGGCAATCTATATCGGTCTGAGCAGCCGTCTCTCGACGGAGGGACAGCATCTCAGCTCACTTGCGAACCTGCTGCCGCCACCCGAACGGGCCGATATTTATCGGCCCATCCGCGAATCCGGGCCAGTGCCGGTTCTGGAACTTGAACGACCGCTGTTTGAGATGCTGCCGTTGGTTGCAGCCGCCGCACCCCCCGATACCGCCAGTGCGCTGACCGGGCGCGAAGACGTTTCGCTTGCTATTGTTGTTGTGCAATCCACCCAACCCGAGGTGTTCAGGTCCGCCAAAGCTGATTTGAACGACATTTATGTTCCGCTGCTTGCCTCGATTGCTGCTGTTATCCTCGAAAATCAGGACGCAATTGGGGGTATCACCGTTGTTGGGCACACGGATAGTGTGCCAGTCCAGCGCTCGAACCCGTTTGCGTCCAATCAGCGCCTGTCCGAGGCGCGTGCCAAAACAATTGCTGACCTGTTAATCAGCGCAGGCATACCCGCAGACATCATCAAATCCGAGGGTCGTGCAGAAGCGGAACCAATCGCCGATAACGCAACCCGCGAAGGCAGGGCGCGCAACCGGCGCGTCGAAATCATTATTGAAAAGAGGATCTGAGGGATGAAGGTTCTCAAAACCATCTTCGGCTTTCTGTTCTCTCGGTTTTTGTGGACCTTGATTGGCCTCGCGCTTCTGTGTGCTTTGATCTGGTGGTTCGGTCCGCTGATCAGCATCGGTGAAGCTGTGCCGCTTGGCGGTGAATTGACCCGACTGATCGTGATCGGACTGATCATCATTCTTTGGCTGTTCTGGATCTTGATCGGGCAATTGCGCGCCGCTCGTGCCAATCGGATGTTTGTGGCAGACCTTGCAGCACCTGCAGCCCAAGAGCCTCTTGGCCCGGGTGAAGAAAACATAGCTGAAGTGAACGAGAAGTTTCAGGAAATCTTGACACAGTTGAAACGCTCCAAACTGGGCAGTCGAAAATTCCTGCGCGACATGCCGTGGTATATGTTCATCGGGCCGCCGGGCACCGGCAAAACCACTGCGCTGCGTCAGTCAGGGCTGCATTTTCCAATCGACTTGTCTGACGACCTGAAAGGCGTCGGCGGCACCCGAAATTGTGATTGGTTCTTTACCGAAGAGGCGGTTCTGATCGACACCGCCGGCCGCTATGTTGAACAGCAAAGCGACCCGGACGTCGATGCTGCCGAATGGCAAGGCTTTCTGGCCATGTTGCGTAAACATCGCGGGCGTCGGGCGCTGAATGGCGTGATCGTCACGCTTTCAGTACAGGAATTATTATCTGGCGATGCAGAGCTGCGCATACACGGGCGCGAGATCAGGAAACGCCTTGCCGAGCTGCGCGAGAAACTGGGAATCCAACTTCCTATTTATCTGATGATTACCAAGGCGGACTTGCTGCCGGGGTTTGAATCGTTTTTTGGTAACCTGTCTACGCGAGAGCGCGAACAAGTTTGGGGCGCGACACTGGGCACGGAAATGCGCATAGACGGCGTGACTGTCGAGCGTGAGATGAAAGCCTTGCTTGGGGCGCTCGAGACCCGGCTTTCCGGACGGATGGGCGACGACCTTTCGCTGCCCGAGCGGGGGCAGGTGTTTCGGTTTCCGGCCCAGCTTGATCAGCTCACTCAGCCAATGAAACTTCTGATCGATACTGTGTTTGGCGAAAGCCGCTATGAAGAAAGCCCGTGGTTACGTGGGTTCTATTTCTCCTCCGCCACGCAGGAGGGATCACCGATCGACCGGATGGTGGGTGGGCTGGCTGAAACCTTTGGGCTGTCGGCACCGGCAACTGTGCAACGTCACCACGGTGAAAAACGGTCGTTCTTTCTGCGCAACATGCTGGGTGATCTGGTGTTCAAAGAAGCTGGTCTTGGCACCTTCGATCCCAAGGCGGAAGAGCGGCGCACATGGATATGGCGCGGCACGTTGGCTGGCGCATCCCTTGTCGGCGTTGTCGCCTCTTTGTTGTTTCTGTTTTCCTATTTCCGCAGCAGCGGGGCGCTGGAGGATCAGGAACGACAGCTTGCAACGCTGTCCTCTCGACTGGCCAACGTGGCAGCCCGTCAGGCGCCGACCGAACCGCTCGATCTCAATCTGGCACTGGATGCGGTGACCGAGGTGGTTGCCCTTGAGGCTGATGTACCGGTCAGCCCGCTGACGATGCTTGGACCTACTGCGAATAGCGAAATCGATCAGGCGCAGGGCATTGCCTATGATCGCGTGCTGCGCAACATTCTTGAACCACGAATGACCGCGCTTCTTGAAGCCACCATGTGGCGTCAGATCCGGGACCCCGAAAACCTGCTCGGTGCGCTCAAGGTCTATCAGATGATGACCGGACTTGCACCTTACGATACCGAATTCGCAACCACATGGTGGCAAACAGAATTGCCATTGTTCGCCCCGATTGACCCCTTCCCTACTGAGGCCTCGATCGACCATCAGATTGCCGCGCTGGATCGTGCAGCAACGGATGAAAACCGGATAGCGCCGGATCAGGCGTTGGTGGTTGCGGCGCTAGACAGCATCTGCACCATCCCGCTGGCTGTGCGTGCCTATAACAGCCTTAAAACTGAACCGGATGTTGCGGCTCTGCCAGACTGGATTCCCGCTGAATTTGCAGGGCCCAACGGCGCGCGCGTCTTCACCCGTCTGTCCGAGAAGACCCTGCGCGTCGGGCTGCCAGGCGCCTATAGCTATGACGGCTTTCACAAAACTGTGCTGCCCCTCATTCCCGAAGTCGCAGCGCAAGCAGCACTTGATCGCATTGTGTTCGCGGGCGGGTGCAGCGAAAGCTCGGATGTTTCGTCAGCTACGTTAGAGGCCGACATAACCAAGCTATATTATGAAGACTACATAGCGCAGTGGGACGGCCTGCTGCGTGACATCCGACTGGCACCGATCACTGATCTGAACACTGCGCGCAACAACCTCAAAGATCTGTCCTCTGCTGACAGTGCCCTGAACCGGTTGCTGGTGGCCGTTATCGCAGAAACCCATCTGAGCAGAAGCGACGAAGCCGAAGGCGGTGGCGCCGCCAACAGCGGCCTCCTGAAACTGGCGCAAAAGCGGCTCAAAAAACTAAACAAGCTTGCCAAAGTCGCCAAGTCGGTTGCGCCAAGCGGCGGCAAAGCGCAGGAAATTCCCGGCGCAGTGGTGGCGGATCATTTCGCCCCACTGCGTGCTTTGATACAGGAGGTTGACGGCCAACCGCCGCTTTTCACCGACACTGTTGCCGCGCTCACAGCGCTCTCAAACGAGTTGCAGACAGTCTCAGCCAGCCCTGATCCCGAGGCTGCGCTTTTGGCACGCGGCGGGCTGCCGCAACTGACAGGAGCTGTTGCAAACGAGGCCACGTCACTGCCTGATCCAATCAACGCCTGGATTGGCGGAATTGCCGGGGACACCATCGCGGTGACACGCGATGCGGTCATTGCGCAGCTCAACGCCCGATGGCGCGCCGACGTCTTGCCCTTCTGCACCTCCGCCACGTCCGGGCGATATCCGTTTGATCAAACCAGCCGCATTGACGTCAACATATCCGATTTTGCCCGACTCTTTGAACCTGACGGATTGATCGATGGTTTTACCAAAGACAACCTGTTGGCCTATATCGACACGACAACCAAGCCATGGTCATGGCGCGCCGATTTCGGTCTGGATAGCAAAACCCTGCAACCGTTCGAGAACGCGCGCGCCATTCGCAATGGCCTGTTTGCTGGTGGTGCCGGTCCGATCATGGCATTTACGTTAGAACCCAAAGACCTCAGCGCCAATGCCTCTCGTACAACCCTGAATGTGGATGGGCAGTCGCTGGTCTATTTCAACTCGGCTGCCCGACCCACTGCGATGACATGGCCCGGTTCCGACGGAACTAACATGATAACCCTGTCCTTCTCACCCGTAGACGGTACGGCCGAGGCGATAACATCCGAGACCGGGGCATGGGCCATTCTGCGCCTGTTCAGAAAAGGCCAGCTCAGAAAGACTGATTTGCCCGAGTTGTTCAAACTCAGGCTTGGGGTCAGCGGGTTCTCGGCAGATTTTGAACTTAGGGCGAACAGCGTTGAAAACCCGTTTGATCTTGGAATGTTCGGGTCATTTGTATGTCCAAAGGGATTCTGAGTTCGCACCAGGCCGGGTTGTTCGGAAAACTCCCGATGACAGGTGACTTCCTGTCGCGCGGGTTGCCTACAGGGTTGCGGCCAGTGTTTGATCGATGGCTAACAGCCAAATTCACCCTTCAGGAAAAAAACAGCTGGCCGCAATCTGGCTACCGCGGCGCTTTTGCTTGGAATGAAGCAGTAGTGTGCGCGCTGGTCATGCCAAGCCATGACAAGCTTGGCCGCGATTTTCCATTGTCGGTTTGTTTTGTCGTCCCGCCGAACGGTGTGTCAGTTGCAGGCATAGACCAATGGTGCGATGCAGCGCTGCCGCCTGTTATCAAAGCGCTGGGCGGCTTTATGTCGGCCGAGGAGTTGCTGGACCAAGTTCGTCAAATACCCCTCCAACAAGGGGCAAGTGACCTTCCAGAGCTTCCAGTAATCTGGTCCAAAACAGATCAGGCGCCCGTTAGTTCTGACTGATTTTGCTGCCCTTCATGGTGATATCACTGCTCGCTTTGACATTGATTTTTCCGCTGCCCTTTATGCTGATGTCTTTACCCTCAACCGCGATGGTTCCATCCTTCTTCATCATGATTGAGGCAGATCCACATTTCAGCGTGATCTGATCCGCAACATCAAAAACAAGCGTCTTGCCGACCTTTGCGGCCATGTCCTCACCCACGGACAAAGTATTCGCTTTCGCGACACTTGTCGTACACGCGCCACCAACGGACACGCTGTTGTCCGCTCCGATCTGAACCGTTTGATTTGACCCGATCTCAATCGATTGATTAGCCCCTACCTTGACGGTCTGATCCGAGCCTATGGTCCAACTGTCACTGGTACCGACACTATGGCTTTGCGATGCTCCCACAGAGACATCTCGCGTAGCCCCTACTGATTGGCTTTGCGCTGCCCCAACGGTGCGGTTCTCTGCCGCCCCTACAGTATCGACCCGGGCAGCCCCGACGGTGATCGTCTGCACAATACCAACGCTCTGAGTATGATTGCTGCCAATTGTCTCGGTCGAGTTTGAGCCGATTGAAATTTTTTCGTCCACACCAACTGTGAGGCTGCGGTTGGTGCCGACCGTTTCGGTGTCGTTGTTGCCAATGGCAACTGACCGGTCGACGCCGACGGATGTTTCTTTGTTGTTACCCACATCCTCAAACCGATCGACACCGATCGACTGGGTCGAGATATTGTCGACCCGTTCAGACATATCATGCTGGATCAACCGGGATTCATCGTTCTTGACCAACTCGGTGTGATCTTTCTCGGCCTGAAAATAGACCTCTTCGCTGCCAGCCTTGTCCTCGAACCGCAATTCGTTAAACCCGCCGCCACCCGGCGACGAATTCGATTTCCAACCAGATTGGGTCGCGTTGTCGGGCAGCCCATACGGCGGCATTTGTGACGCGTTGTAGACCCGCCCGGTGATCAGCGGTTGATCGGGATCGCCCTCCAGAAAGTCAACGATGACCTCTTGCCCGATACGGGGGATTTGAATAAATCCCCAACCGGCCCCGGCCCAGACCGAACTGACGCGCACAAAACAAGATGCGTTTTCATCGCGGGCCCCTAACCGGTCCCAGTGAAACTGGACTTTCACTCGCGCGTATTCGTCCGTAAAGATCTCTTCGCCGCCCGGCCCCACAACCGTGGCGGTTTGCGGCCCGCGCATCACCGGTTTTGGTGTGCGCCGCTCCGGCCGAAACGCGATCGAACTTGGGGCAAGCTGCAACGTAACTTCAAAACCCTCGCCTTTTCTGTCCGTGCCCGAGGCATATTGATCATCCCACATCGCATAATCCACCCGCAGAATGGCAAACTCGTCATTTTCTGCCTCGCGGGGATATTCGACCAGCGCAAAGGTCACACCGGACCATACACCATTGACCGTCCCTGCGGCCTGAACCCGTTGTGCCGGGGACTGGAGTTCTTCAATCCGGATGGCGGAAAGTATGTCCCCTCGACTGAGTTCAGTATGATTACCCGGGTAGTGATAAGCCTCTCCATCATCCAGTTCATGGCCCAAGAGGCTCTCGGACTTTGACATCAGATCGGCGGCAGGTTTGGTGAAATCGTAATCGGTATGGCTCGCAGTTCCGGTCTGAACCGACGCCCGACGGGTCCACTGTGTGATGTAGTCCCCGTCCTGAAACGTCAGCAGCTTGTCCGGTTGAAATTTTATCTCATCCAGATCCGGATTTGGCACAAGTTTTGTGACGGTGTCGGTCAGGACAAGCGTGTGTTCCCCGTCGTCATAATCGAAGAAATAGAAGATCCCTTCGTGCTCCATCAGGCGCTGGACAAAGTGCAGATCACTCTCGTCGTACTGAACGCAATATTCTCTTGGGTCGTAGGTCTCTTGCAGCCGCTTTTCAAACTTGGCAGTTGGATATGAGCCAAAGATCTCTTCAATGATCTCGATCACGCTCATGTTCTGAAATATCCGGTTGTCGGAAGTCTTGGACAGAAACCAGAGCCACGGGCGCAGAACGGCCCCGTAATGGGCAAACCCGTCGGTGATGTCCTCTAGCGAAAACTCCGCAACTAGCCCGTGAAAGAAGCGCTCCCTTTCATCTTTACCAACCCGGACAGTGATCGGGTGCCCCAGCAGATCTTCTGCTTTTATGTCCATATCTTCGCTGACCATCGCTAGATCAAAGGCAAAGCACTGGCTGACTTCATCAAACCCTGTCATTTGCGCAAACATCAGGTCTTCATCAGGCAGCGGGGTTTTCACTGAAATTTGTCGATCTTCGAACATAATAATTCGACCTCTCGAAATAGGGTGGCGCATTGTGCCTTCTGGAAATCACGCCCCAGTATAGCGCAAAAATAAGCGATCGTCGAAATTAGGCTAGGGCCAAGAGCAAAAGACTGATCGAAGCCGTCAGATGACCAGTCTGAGCCCTTTGCCTTCATTTGTGCCCGCCGCCGAAAATTCACACTTTGAGTCCAAACTGGCGCTGGTCTACAATTGATCAATGTCCGCTTAGGTCGAATAATTTCTAACGAATCGCGAAAACAACCGCCCGTCGGTCACCGCAAAACCAAGGGCAATTATGGCAAAACCAATCCATGCTTCCGGTGCCATTCGCTCATCAAGAAACAACACACCGAGGCCAATTGCGAATGGTGGGATCAGAAGCGTAACCAGCATAAGATTTGCCGCTCCAGCCTTCTCGAGAATGGCAAAGTAAAGAAAGTACGCCAGTGCAGTCGACAAGACAGCCACACCTAGCAATGCTCCCCAAACATCAGCCGAAAGCGCAAGCTGTGGTGGACCGTCAACGACAAACACAATCGGGATCATCAGAACTGTGCTTCCAAGCAGCATGCCGAGAGCGTTCATAAGCGGAGGTTGACCAGCAAGCGTTGTTTTCCCCCAGACACTGGCAAACGCGTAGGAAAGGGCCCCGCCAATCACCGCCAACTGAGCCAAATTGCTGGGATTGAAACCCGTTAGAACATCTGGGCCCATGATGAATGCCACGCCAACAATGCCTAACCCCGCGCCGACGATTTTCTTAGTCGTCAGTGGCTCGTCAACCAACAACAGACCTGCGACCACTGCTCCAAACATTGCCGTGGTGCCATTTAGGATCGAAGCCAAGCCGCTTTCGATTTGCGTCTGCCCCCAGAAAATAAGCGAGAAAGGAATTGCATTGTTGAGTGCGCCCATCACGAGATAGGCCCCCCAGACACGGTTGGAACGCGGAACAATAATTTTCCGCAAGCGCACAATCAAGGCTAAAATCGGCACCGCCCAGAACACCCGGTGGAGCGTAATCGTGAGTGGCGGAACTTCACGAAGCGC
>CBDTVL010000040.1:0-20868 GCA_965363755.1 uncultured Sulfitobacter sp. | reverse complement strand
GCAACTCACTGTCAAACCCGGTCACCATGGTTGATGCTTGGGTCAGGCTGTCACTCAACCCATCAGCGCTATCTCCGAGCGCCTCAATCGATTCAAAGTCCGTCATCTGTCATCTCTCCGATGTCATCTGGATAGGCGTCCAACAGCACACTCAGCTGATCCCGCGTCAGCGGGGTCTCTGCCCGAAACTGGCCTAACATCATTTGCAACTCCGCCGGCGTCAGTTGCCAAAAAGCTGATGGATGTAGCCCCAGTCCCAGCATCCCGGCCCGCATCAAACCAGGCCAGTCAAACCGGCCCATTTCTGATTTCATACCGCTTCATCCGGTGCCATGAAGGCATGCGCCAGCAATTGCGCGGCAACGCGTGCCGCCATCACTGGTCCTCCTTCGATTTCCGAGGCCAGCAGATCGGGGGCGTGACCCTGCCAACCTCCGCCTCTGAGACCAGCCACAATCAACGCCAGCACATCACCGGTCGAGAAGGCACTTCCTTCAAACCTCTGCACCAGTTCAACCAAGGTACCTACCTTCAGACCAGCCTCCAGTTCCGCCAGTGCGCCTAGTGTCAGTTTCAAAACCCGACGCTTCCCATCGATGACCAATGCCACCTCGCCTGCCCACGGATTGGCCATGGCTTACAGCGCCGTGAAGGTCAGCGCGCCGGCACTTGCCATCGACATCTCGTAGGTGGCCTCACCGTTGTGGCTGCCAGCATATTCGAGTGCGGTAACCTGAAACGGGCCTTCGACGATGCCAAAATCCGGAATGATTACCTGAAAGTCCGGGGTTTCCCCGTCGAAAAAAAGCTGTCGCGTGCGCTCGTCGGTACCTTCGTCCTTGAACACACCCGATCCACTTATCGAGGCGGACCGGACACCAGCGCCTGACAGCAATTCGCGCCAACCGCCCTGGCTCTCCAGGCTGGTGACATCAACACTTTCGGCGTTAAAGCTGACGCGCGTGGCGCGCAGCCCTGCGATGGTTTCAAACTGACCAGCTGAGGTCATATCCACTTTGACCAAAAGGTCCTTGCCGTTCTGAGCACCCATGAGTGTCACTCCAATTATCAAGTTTCGAAAAAGGGCCTAGGCGTCTTCCACACGCGCGGAAAAACGCAGATCAATCTGACGTGTCGCGCCCAAACCAATACGTTTGGCCGTTGCCCGGTCAAATCGTAATGCAACAAGTCGACCGCGCGACAGGCTAAGATCCGCGTCATTCAAGACATCGCTCACTGCCGCAGCGACAGCCTTGGCCGCCCCAAAGCCGGCCGTCTCTGTCACAACTGAAATCGTAAACTTGTGCTCGGCGCCATAGCCGGATTTATCCGATCTATCGCGAACTATTTCCGGGCCCAGAGTCACATATGTCACTGGCAAGGTCCCCGTCGGGATAGCGTCATAGATCGCGGTCCCGACAAGACCTGCAAGCGACGCATCGCCTATCAAAGCCTGATAGACCGCGGCCTGAAGAGCAGCAGACACCGAGTAGCTCATACCACCACCTTTTCATCTGCAAAGCACGTTAGATAGCGGCCCTCTGGGTCTCGCTCCGCAACAGCTTGGATTTGAAAAACGCGCTCACCTTCGCGAAATCTTTGTTCCGGTAACGGCCTCGCAGCCGAACCGTAAGGCGCGCCGCGCACCACAATTTTGTAGCTCATCGCTGAAACCGTTGCGGTTCCTGCAGCACGCTCACGACCGGTTCGCGCCGAAACATCAGCCCAAAGCTCTCCCAAAGACACCCAAGTCTCGACAAAACCACCAGAGCCATCATTGCTGCGTTGCGCTGCCTCAAGCACCAGACGACGCGACAGTCGGACGCCGCTCATTGTGCACGCCCCGCATAAAGACGCATGACCTTGTAGCGCTCGATCAGGCTGCTCACGCCAAATGGCATGCACCCGTCGCTCAGCGAAGTCTCATTGCGATATTCATAATAATGCGCCGCCAACAACAATACCGCCTGCGCCAGATCAGCAGGAATACTGGACCAGTCCGCACCATATCCAGCCTGGAAATAGACAACCGCCGATCCGTCTTGCGGCACCCAAGGCAATGCTGAACCCATCGGGCGCAGTCTGGGCCGTTGATTGTCTTGCTCCAAGCGGTAATCATCTGCAGGCAGCGTTGAGGCGGATCCGGCACGATCCACCAGATCAACACCCGTGATCGCACTGACCGGGGCCACTGGCAGTACCTGGCCTGCCGGGTCGCGCCAAGCGGTCAAAGTCCAGGAAAACGGTCTGGTAATCAGCACTTTGCCAGTGCGTGCTTCTATCGCTGCCATCGCGGCACGCAAGAAGCTGCGCAACACCGGGTCCTGCAGGGCGTCGTCGCCAAATCCTGTGCCCAACCGCAAATGAGCCTTGAACTCCGCCACTGGCAGGGCGGCATCCGGCACCGTGGTTTCCTCGATTAACATCATGCAATTACTCCGAAAACTCCATGCCCCTCCGCCAAACACGGACGCGTGCCGCCCGTTTGTTGCTCGGACGGAGGGGAGCAGCTAGACAACAAAAGGGGGTCGTGTGGCACGCGCCCGCTTAGGGCCGGTTGCCCGGCCCCTACTCGCCGCCTCTTACGAGACCGCGAATTTCAACAATTTCACCGCAGCAAAATCGCTTACGTCGCCGCCAACGCGTTTGGTGGCATAAAACAAGACATGCGGCTTGGCGCTGAAAGGATCCCGCAGGACCCGCAGATCGGGACGTTCGGCGACCGTGTAGCCCGCATTGAAGTCACCAAAGGCCATCGCCGCTGCATCAGTTGTCACGTCCGGCATGTCCTCGGCAATCAGCACCGGATACCCCAAAAGACGCGCCGGTTCACCAGCAGCAAGACCATCAGACCACAAGAACCGGCCATCGTTGTCTTTCAGCTTGCGCACCAGGCCAGCCGTCTTGGAATTCATAACAAATGACGCATTGGCGCGGTACTGCGCACCCAGTGCATAGACCAGATCCACAATTGCATCTGCCGCACCAAAATTACCA
Source organism: uncultured Sulfitobacter sp. (assembly GCA_965363755.1). Lineage (GTDB taxonomy): Bacteria > Pseudomonadota > Alphaproteobacteria > Rhodobacterales > Rhodobacteraceae > JL08. The sequence continues at coordinate 17,871 of CBDTVL010000040.1, read as the reverse complement.
TCAACGCCAGTAGGAACATAACCCAGTTCACCCCAGCTCCAGATCGAGTTATCGACGATTGTGTGGGTCAAAAAACCTGTAGGTTTGTCAATGCCATCACCGTTTACAAAAGCCGCGGCCTCTGCACGGGCGAACTTGTCAGCGATGCGGTTGGCCAACCAGCCTTCGATGTCAAAAGCGCTGTCGTCCAGCAGTCGCTGGGACGCCTTCGGCAATGCACTCAACTCGTGCAGAGGAATGGTGATCCGATCAATTTGCGGTGTCGCGGATTCGGTCAGCGAAGATGTCTCAGAGGTCCAACCTGTGCTCACATCGCTATGATCAACCAGTACGTCGTAAGACGTCGCCTCCACGTTGACAACAGATGCAATTGAGCGGATCGATGCCGTGGAATGCAGGACTGACTTGATCGTCTCTGCGGTTTGCGGATCGACAAGGTATCCACCGTCGGAATTCACCGCTGTGGACAGAGATTTAGACTCTATGTCCAGGCCGCGCAAACCATCATCTTCACCCGAGCGCAGATAGGCGTTGAATGCCTTCTGGTGCGGGGCCTCAAGCGGCGTTGCGCCAGCCAGATGGGGACGGGAGGCAGAAATTGATTTACGATCCAGCATGGTCAGTCGCTCTTCTGTTTGTTGAAGTTTGGTGTGAATTTCGGCCTGAAAGTCTTTGAAATTATTCATGAATCCGGTCACTGCCTGATTCACCTCCTGAACCGGGGACAGATTTTCCCCGATCCGAGGTTGAGTTTCGATATTGCTCATTGGGCACGTCCTGTCTGAGTAGTGAAAAGAAGCGCAGCCCTTAGAGGCGCGCAAAGTCCCGGCGCGCACCTTCAAAGGTCGCCGCCAATTCCCGCAGGATGTTTGCCGAAAGGTCCTCACCCTTGGCCGTCACCCGCGCACTGGGCAACATCGGAAAAGTCACAAGCGACACTTCCCAAAGCTCCAGCTCGGTCAAGAGCCGTTGGCCCCTGTCATTTTTTGCCGCCTTCACGGTGCGATATCCGATCGACAGACCGTCAATCGCTCCGGCCGCGATCAGCGCTGCAGCTTCACGGCCTTTCTCTACGCCGTCGAGCAATCGACCTTTGACATAAAGTCCCTTCGCGTCTTCGCGCACCTCGTCCCAAATGCCAATCGGCTGGGCCGGGTTATGTTGCCATAACATCTTCACGCTGCGGCCGGTCGCGAACAGCGCCTTCAAAGAAGCCGCGTAAGCCCCGGTCTGAACGATGTCACCGCCCTGATCGCAGCTGCCAAAGAGGCTCGCGTAGCCTTCGATGGTTTTTCCGTCCTGCACAGTCAGCCCTTCGCCAAAACGGGCAAACTTTCGCTCTAATCCGGTATCAAGGTCCATAGCACCCTCCTTAAATCTAAAATTCGGCATCTTGGCAGCGATGGTTACGACGAGATCACAATCAGCGACCTGAACGCCTGTGCGAGAACCACTGCGACAACACCGTAAACCGCTAGCCACAAACGGCGTTCCAACCGTTCCAAAAGCTCTTCGAGGCGATCTAGCCTTTTGTTTATATTGTCATAATGTATTTGAGAAACTCGCTCATGTGCCTTCAACCGCAGCCCGGGGGCACAATCGAAACTGTCTAACGCCCAGTGATCCTCACCCATCAGCAGCGTCCTCAGTTCGTGCCGGTAGTCCGAGCAGACTGCGCTTTTCGATATCGCTCAGAAACGTCGCCGCTGATACACGGGCCCATTGCGCATCTCGCTCGGCACTCAGCGCCGGCACTTGGTCCAGATCGGGTTTCAACTCTACTTTCTCGGCTGAAAACTGCGACAGCCAGTCCGAAAGCACAGCCGCCACACGTGTCGCCAATGGCAACACCGTGAGGCGGTAGAATGCGCGGTTGGCTTCCTGATAATTGGCGTATGTCGCATCGCCCTGAATACCAATCAGCATCGGTGGTACTCCAAAGGCCAAAGCAATCTCACGGGCTGCGGCCTCTTTGGTCTTTTGGAACTCCATATCTGACGGAGAAAAGCCCATAGGCTTCCAGTCCAACCCGCCTTCCAGCAACATCGGACGCCCCGCATTGCGCGCGCCCTGATGATGGCTTTCCATCTCACTGACCAGCCGATCGTACTGATCAGCGTTCAGGCTGCCCTGCCCATCGACCCCTTTGTAAACAATCGCGCCCGACGGTCGGGCTGCGTTGTCCAGCAATGACTTAGACCAGCGCGAAGCAGAATTGTGTACGTCAAGCGCCATCGCCGCCGCCTGCATTGGTGAAAACCCATAATGGTCATCGTGCGGATGGAACGCCTTTACGTGGCAAATTGGCGACGGGTCACCGCTGGCATCAAAGCGATGTTTGCGTCCACCGACTGCGTATTCATAAGCCACAGGCCAGCCATCGGTCCCCGGCACAACCGACATCCGATCAGAGCGCAAAACATGCAGCTCCAACGGCAGACTTTTCTCACCCGATACGGCCTCAATGTACCCATTGCCTGACAACAATAGCTGCGCGAACAACGCCTCCATCAACTCGGCTCGGCCCTGCGCCTGGTTCGGATTCAGGATCAGGCTCAGCACAGGATGTTCGTCATAACGACGCTCACGATCCTGCAAAACCAAAGGCAGCGCAGCAGCGGCTTCCGCGATCAGCTTGACGGAACGAAATCCAACCGGGTTGCCCAAAAAACCCGACCGGGTCAGAGACACCGTGTCGCGCGGGCTCCAGGCGACACGTCCGGCGCTGTGATACGCCACTACTGGCCCCGTCGCGCTGGCTTTCTGCTCAGGCGCATTCTGCACCACACCGCGTCGAAAGAAGTTAAATGCCATGCCGTGATGTTCCTTCATTTGCAATCGCCGCTGGCCCCTCACGCGCCGCTGAAGGCAGCGCCGTTTGGGGCTGACTGATTGATAACCTCAGCGTCGTAAATCTCTGGTGAGGGATGCGAACGTACCCAGCGCACGGTCTAGGTGCAACACCAGACCGGCAGCGCTGCCAGCGTCTCAGCGCATCCGAGGCAGCAGACCTGGGGCTGCCCTAAAGCGCCCGCAGCTGCGGCCGTCGCCACCGCGCAGCTGGCTCGATCATAAGGTCATGTAGTGCCCAGACCAACGCATCCACCCGGTCCGGCGACCCTTTGCCGTCATACCCACGCGCCGTCATCAGACACATCTGGTCCTCAAGCGCATCAAGTCCAACCCGGGCATGCCGCACCCGGCCCTGTTCATACAGCGCAGCCACCGGCTCTGCCCGTGCCACTTTGCCTTTAGACGCGTGAACACCCTTGTAAGGCACCAACGGATCAATCTGGCGGATCACCTCCTGCACCATCTGACCACCTTGATTGGTCTCTGCAACCAGCCGGTCCGCGCCATATTGCTCCATTGCTGTGATCGCAGCTCTGGCCCATGTGCTTGGACTGCTCGCAGCAATCGTACAGTCGGCCAGTACATAGGCCCGCCAGTCTTGCACCGGGCCCTGCATCTGGGCACCAACGACGACAATACCACATTCATCCGAAGCAGGTCCTGAACTTGCAGCCGGATCGACAGCCACCACCACACGGTCCAGATCTGGTGCCTTATCGGCCCGACATTTCTCCATCATCTTCGTCGTCCATAATGCGCCCTCTGCATCCGCCAGCAGCACACCATCCAGTTCCTGTCGACCCAGCCGGGTACCAGCATAGCGCGCACGAACCTCTTCAAGAAAGCTTTCGGCCAAATTCGCACGGTTTGCCTCTGTGGCGGCATGGGTGGTCACCGTGCTCGGCGACTCAAGTATCTTTTTCAGGATCGGTGTGTTGCGTGGAGTGGTCGTCACACATTGCCGCGGGCACTCTCCCACCCGCAACGCAAACTGCAACATGTCCCATGTCTCTTCCGCGCGCTTCCACTTGGCCAGTTCATCTACCCAGGCCGCATCAAATTGCGGCCCCCGCAACCCTTCGGGATCGCTGGCCGTGTAAATCTTGGCTTCTGCCCCGTTGGGCCAAAGTAGGCTTTTCTTCGTCGCCAGCCACTCTGGCCTGCGATCGGGCGGCGAGCAGGCCAATATCCCGCTCTCGCCAAAGATCATAACATCCCTAACCTGTTCAATCGTTTCGCCAACCAGCGCAACACGCCGACAGAGGCCAGGATCAAATGCTGCTGCACCCTCAACCTGACGTCGTACCCACTCGGCCCCGGCGCGGGTCTTGCCCGCACCACGTCCACCGATAATCATCCAAGTGCGCCACTCGCCTTCCGGGGGCAATTGATGATCCATTGCCCAGAACTCGAACAAAAAAGGGAGAGCTAAAAGCTCTCCCTTCCCTAACTCATTCAGAAACGCATCTCTTACACTTTGCGGTTCTGATGCGAGCAAGTCGGCACCCAATCTCAAATCGAGCCCGCTTAAGGTCGAGGGCAAGTCCGCCGTCGTCCGGACCGCGGTGTTTTCTCCTGAGCTCGGCAAGGCGGTTCTCCGTTGTTACGTAGTTTCTCATCCATGCGTCCAACGATGTCAGTTGGGCGGCGGCAATCTTAAGGTCCGCATCCTCCCCGGATTGAATCTGTATCTTCAGATTTTCGATTTGTCTTGCCAAGTCCCTAAGCGACCCAATGGTAATCTTCAGAAGGTCCTCATCGTCGGCAATATCTTGGTCCGGGGGATTTTGGTTCATTCAGGCTCATACCTCTCACGCGTAATGATCCCCGCACGAGCAAAATGCAAAACGGCCGCGCAGGAGATCATCCTGCCGGCCGCTTACCCACTTCTTCTAGCTTGACACAACTTGTACATCAGAGCGTTCGCAAAGTCAAGTGAATTCGCTTTGACTTCGACTTCTAAGCGTACGGTAACATTAACAAATCCTTAATGTTCAGATGCCGAGGTTGCGCGAATCCGACCTCGCATTACACAATCAGTTACTTGATCTTTCCGCTTCAATCTTGCGCCAGCGTGCTACGTTAGCGTTGTGCTGATCCAATGTTTCCGCAAAGGCGTGCCCCCCGGTTCCGTCAGCCACAAAGAACACATAACTCGTTGTGTCCGGATTCGCGGCAGCCTCCAGACTGGCCAGACCGGGATTGGCAATCGGGGTTTCTGGAAGCCCCTCAATCACGTAGGTGTTCCACGGCGTTGCTCTGCGCAATTCGCTCTGTCGCAGACCTCGACCCAGAATACCTTTTCCGCCTGTGACACCATATATCACTGTCGGATCAGTCTGCAGGCGCATCCCCCGGTTCAGTCGATTTACAAAGACGCTGGAGACCTGACGCCGTTCTTCAGGAACTCCAGTTTCCTTTTCGATGATCGAGGCCAGCTTCAACAAGTCTTCTGGGTTGGCCAATGGTAGCCCCTCTGCCCGGCCTTGCCACGCCTCGTCAATTCTAATCTCCTGCGCCGTCCGCATCTGCGCCAACACCTCTGCACGAGGCATATCCGCCGCCACATCGTAACTATCGGGCGCCAGCATGCCTTCCGGCGGAATGTCAGACACCTCTCCAGACAAAACGTCCATTGCCTTCAGGCTTTCGACAACTTGCCAGCTAGTCACACCTTCAGCCAGCGCAATGCGATACCTCGTATCTGCATCAGCTTTGGTTTCTGTGTACAGCGCCGGCACGGTTTCTTCTGCTGGGTCGAATAACGCGCGCTCGACAAATCTGTTTGTGGCGGGATCCAACTCGCGCACCAACACATTCATCTGTGCAATTCCCACGCGATAAACGATCTCGGTACCGCAGGTACTTGCGCCGCCTCGCGTGATAGCATCAACAACCTCTTCCATTGATGCACGCGGTTCGACCAGAAAACTACCGGCTTTCAACAGAGCTGACTTATCTGAATAATCTGACCCCAACCGAAATATCGTGCCATTGGCAACCGCCCCTTGCGCGACCAGATCACGGCTGATGGCATCCATAGTTGATCCACCCTGCACACGTACACAAATTGTCTGTTCCAGCGGGCCTTCAGCTCTGTATTGCCCTTGCCCCCACAGAACGACTCCGCCCAACAGGAACAACCCAACCACAAGAAATGTGAGCCCGTTAGAGGCAACGTGACGCCACATCAGAGCGGTGCTTTGCCAAAGACGACAGATGCATTGGTGCCGCCAAATCCAAATGAATTTGACAGTGCGATATCGATCTTGCGCTCGCGTTTTGCGTTTGGCGCTAAATCGACCTTGGTCTCAGCGGCCGGATTGTCCAGATTGATTGTCGGAGGCGCCACCTGATCCCGAAGCGCCAGAATTGAGAAGATCGCCTCGATCGCACCCGCTGCGCCCAGCAAATGGCCTGTCGCCGACTTGGTGGACGACATTGTCACGCTTGCCGCCGTTTCCCCCATCATCCTTTCGACAGCACCCAACTCGATCGTGTCCGCCATCGTACTGGTGCCGTGCGCATTGATATAATCCACGTCCGACGGTTGCAGTCCGGCATTGTTCAATGCTGCAAGCATGGATCGCTCAGCACCCTCGCCTGTTTCTGAAGGTGCTGTGATATGATAGGCGTCCCCTGACATGCCGTATCCAAGGATTTCAGCATAAATTTTGGCGCCGCGTGCCTTGGCATGCTCATACTCTTCGAGCACAACAATACCTGCGCCCTCGCCCATCACAAATCCGTCCCGGTCCACATCATAAGGTCGGCTGGCGGCCTGGGGATCATCCGCACGTTTGGTGCTCAGCGCCTTACAGGCGTTAAAACCTGCTATGCCAATTTCGCAAATTGCGGCCTCTGCACCGCCTGCAATCATCACTTCCGCGTCACCATGCTGGATCAGACGTGATGCGTCGCCAATGGCATGCGCCCCAGTAGAGCAGGCCGTCACAACTGAATGATTGGGGCCTTTGAAACCGTAGCGGATACTCACCTGACCCGAAATCAAGTTGATCAAGGCGCCAGGAATAAAGAATGGCGACACCCGACGCGGCCCTCGTTCTTTGATCAGAATGGCGGTGTCTGCAATCGACGACAGCCCACCAATACCAGAACCAATCATGACCCCGGTACGTAACCGATCTTCTTCGTCCTCTGGCATCCAGCCTGAATCGCGAACAGCCTGTTCTGCGGCCGCAATGCCAAACAAAATGAAATCGTCAACTTTGCGCTGCTCTTTGGGCGCAAGCCAGTCGTCGGCATTGAATGTCCCGTCAGACCCGTCTCCGCGCGGCACTTCACATGCATAATTTGTGGCCAGATGGCTCGCATCAAAGCTCTGTATGGTACCCGCACCCGACTGTCCGTCAAGAAGACGCTTCCAGCTTTCTTCGACTCCGCAAGCCAGCGGCGTGACCAGCCCCAGCCCGGTGACAACAACTCTGCGCATTAAGTGCCCTCTTGCCCGTTCTTTCCTATTAGCGCTCTTACCGCGCCAGAGGGGATGGGGGCAAGAGGCGGCGCGTGCAACCGGATAAACCTCGCGCACAAATTTCATTCGCTGTTGTATTGGCTCAGATCGTCAACTCCACATCCCCCAAAAAGGGATCGGAGTGCAGCAAATCAATTTCTTATATGAACTCTGCCACTGTTTCCGGATCAGGGCGGGCAACGGCCAAGGCATCTTTCAGATCAAAGGTTTTGCGGAACAACGCGCGCCCAACCATCACACCCGAAACGCGCGGTACATATTTGAGCCGCGAAATATCATCGATGCTGCGCACAATCCCGTTGGCAATGACGGGGGCGCGCGTTTCAGATGCAAGTCCCGACACCAAACCCAGTTGCGCGTCAGTGTCCTCCACATCGCTCTCAATATCGGTGATAACCACTGCTGCAAACGGTGCGTCGTCGAACAAACTAATGTAAGAGCCGGGAGAATAAGCTGTAGTGGTGCGCCAACCATCCACCATCACCTGTCCCATCCAGACATCAACAGACAGAACAATCTGGTCAGGATGGCGTCTCGCCAGTTCCTTGACCGTCTGCGGGTCATGCGCCGCCAAAGACCCAATGACAATCCGGCCTGCGCCTTTGTCGATCCAGTGCTCGACGCCAGCGGCGGTCCGGAACCCGCCGCCAATCTGAACCGGAATTCCAGCACCACGAATTATATTCTCGACAAGATCGCTGTTCTCCTCGCTGCCATCAATTGCATCGAAATCAGTCAGATGCATCCACTCGGCACCAGCCGCCGCATAATCGCGCGCCGTCTCTACCGGATCCACATGCCAGATCATCGGGTCTTCAATCCGACCTCTGTTCAATGAAACACACCGCCCATGTTGCAGCTCGATCATTGGATAAACAATCATGACATTCTCCCGAAGCTGGCTGCCTGACGCATGATCAGACGCCAATGATCATTCTCGCACTTTAGCGCAAATCACCGCAGTTTTCAACTCAGCGCACAGCAGTCAATTCGCCCCTTGTCGACACTCAGCGCTGTGGAACCTTGTCGCGTCGCAGCAACCATACGAAATATCGGCCCATTTTGACTTCGCGCAGGGCCGAGTATCCGGTCGTTTCCGCCATCTTCAACGATACTGCGTTGCGTTTATCAACAATTGCCACCAGTGACCCCGGTATTACCCTGTCATACCATTCATGGACAGCTTTGACCGCCTCGGTACCCAGCCCTTTGCCATGAGCCTCCGGAGCCAACAACCACCCGGCCTCGGGGTAGGCATCAAAATCGTCACCCAGATCACGGGCACCATTAAAGAACCCCGCCTGACCAATCATGCGCCCTGTGGCGTGCTCTATAACCGCCCATTGCCCATACCCTGTCATTTGCCATTGACCCGCATTACGCAAAAACTCGGCCCAGCTTTGTCCGCGGCTGCGAGGCTGACCTGTGATGTACCGGGCAACGTCCCGATCAGCCCAAATCTCAGCATACCGGTCAAAGTCTTCCAGACGCATAGCGCGCAGTGTCAGCCGGGATGTATTGATATGGGGAACAGCTCGCGTCATAGGGCAGCTCCTTGGCTACGTCTGTCGGGAATGTCCAATTGAAACGGATTGAACGTAACCGCAAGACCCGATTGGGCACAAAAACAAAAAACGGCACCTCTCCGCAGAAAGATGCCGTTTTTCAATTCGTCTCAAGAAAAAAGATCAGGACGCTTCGGTGATGAATTTCACGGCATCGCCAAAGGTCTGAATTGTTTCCGCCGCATCATCCGGGATTTCAATGCCGAACTCTTCTTCGAAAGCCATAACCAACTCGACGGTGTCCAGGCTGTCTGCGCCTAGATCATCGATGAACGAGGCATTCTCGGCCACTTTGTCCTCTTCGACACCCAAATGTTCTACCACAATTTTCTTAACGCGGTCTGCAACGTCGCTCATATTCAGTCCTCATAGGTTTGGGCGCGTTGGCCCGGTGTTGCCTTCACCCAAATGGGTTGGCTTGGATGATCCCTAAACGGGGGTGGTTTTTTGCCCGGAACGGTCGGGCACCAAAAGACGCTTCATACGCCGATTGGTAAAATCTGCGCCGCCTATAGCATACCAAACGCGGATGGCAAACGCTTTCAAAGCGACGACAGCATTGGGCTACAACATGGCCATACCGCCATTTACATGCAAGGTGGTTCCGGTCACATAACCTGCTTCCGGGCTGGCCAGATACAATGCAGCCGCAGCAATTTCGTCGGCCTCTCCCATACGCCCAGCTGGGATTTGCCCAAGAATTCCAGCCTTTTGGTCATCCGTCAGCTTATCAGTCATCGGCGTGGCAATGAATCCTGGAGCCACTGCATTTACTGTAATTCCGCGGCTTGCAACCTCGTAAGCGAGCGATTTGGACATGCCCACCATTCCTGCTTTCGAAGCCGCATAATTTGCCTGCCCGGGATTTCCGGTTGCTCCAACAACAGAGCTGATGTTGATGATCCGACCCCACCGCGCTTTCATCATTCCGCGCAGCACGCCCTTGCACAACTTGAACGTGGCAGTCAGGTTCACGTCCAAGACCGACTGCCATTCGTCGTCGGACATACGCATAAACAGGTTATCGCGGGTGATTCCCGCGTTGTTGATCAAAATATCCACACTGCCCATCGCCTCGACAGCCTGTTTCGGAAGGGCTTCAACAGCGTTCATGTCGCTCAGATTGCAGGGCAGGACATGGGCGCGATCGCCCAACCGGGCTGCCAGATCTTCCAATGGCCCGGTACGTGTCCCAGACAAAGCTACAGTTGCGCCAGCGCTGTGCAGAGCGGTGGCGATCTGCCCACCAATGCCGCCAGATGCCCCGGTAACGAGGGCATTTTTCCCTGTGATATCAAACATCTGAAGTCCTTTGGTCATTTGCCATCGCGGCAGTAACGTCATCTGGCGAACCAATCGCCTTGGTTGTCACGTCGCGGTCAATCCGACGGATCATGCCACACAGGGCTTTGCCTGCACCAATCTCCCAAACTTCACGCACACCTTGACCTGCCATCCATAAAACACTTTCACGCCAGCGAACTGAGGCGGTAACCTGCTCGACCAAAAAGGCCCGAATGAGCGTCGGGTCGCTGATCCCTTCGGCGCAAACGTTGGCGACTAGCGGAACAACTGGCGCCTTGATTTCGACCTCCCGCAAAGCGTGGGCCATGACTTCAGCTGCCGGACGCATCAATGCACAGTGGAATGGCGCGCTCACCGGCAGCAATACCGCCCGCTTCGCCCCTTTGGCCTTTGCAATCTCGATTGCACGCTCCACGGCCGCCTTGTGGCCCGACACAACCACCTGCCCCGGATCGTTGTCATTGGCTGCCTGACAAACATCTTCTTGGGCTGCTTCATCAGCAACGGCTTTGACCGTTTCAAAATCCAACCCCAACAAGGCCGCCATTGCGCCGACGCCAACGGGCACTGCCTCTTGCATGGCTTTGCCACGCGTGCGCAACAACCGCGCAGTATCACCAATCGACATCGACCCCGCTGCGGCCAATGCGGAATATTCGCCCAGCGAGTGCCCCGCGACATACGCCGCATCTGATACGCGAGCGCCCTCAGCCTCTAGTGCCCGTAAAGCGGCCAGAGATGTCGCCATCAGCGCCGGTTGCGCATTTTCCGTCAGGGTCAATGTCTCCTGGTCACCATCCCAGATCAATGCGCTCAGCTTTTCGCCCAACGCGTCATCTACCTCGTCAAACACCGCCCGCGCGGCCGGATAAGAAAGCGCCAAGGCCTGTCCCATTCCGATGCTCTGGGCCCCTTGTCCCGGAAATACAAATGCTCGGCTCACTCCACCTCTCCTTCGTTTCGCTCCGGCATAGCTCGCAAGACGGCAAAGGGCAACGCTGCAACATTGCCTCAAAATTCAATTTATGGTAGAGTAGCACCATATTCTGAATACCTATTTTTGCAATGATACCGTATTAGTAGAAGGAACTTGTCATGAGACGAGCACTATTGACGTTGGGATTGGCTGTTTGTGTTGCACAACCCGTTGCAGCTCAACTGACCCGTGGGCTCAAGGGATTGAACGTCCGCCCTACCGAGAACATCACAATTTATAATGCCCCGCCCAATGCAGTCTTCCAGCAAGGTCAGGTACCCACAGGCATCTTGCACCCCAGCGCCGATGGCACCGAGATCTACCCGCTGGGCAAGACCGATCAGGGATATCAGGTTCAGTCGCCTGTGGGCGCACCGCGGGCTGATCTGGTCGTCACCGATCAGGTTGACGTTATTCAGCGTGGCAGTGTGGAGCGATGGATTCAATTGAGCGATCCGGCAGATCAGGCCATGCTCGGCTGGATCATCTGCGGTGAAGACAACACCTATTGCAACAGTCTAAGCGTTGTGGACGCGGAGGGTCAATAAGATGGGATCAGTTAGCTCAATCGCCCCAGAAGTGGGCGCAGTTATTTCGTTCGACGCCCTCGGTGCAATCGAAACCACCATTGTCATAAGCGAGGGAATTGGCTTCGAAATCTCTCGAACTGCGGCGCTACTCATTCTGGCAGCACTCCTGTTCTTTTTTGGTGTGGCGCTATCCTGCATCCTGCGTCTCAATGGTCAGGTACATTGGTCCAAAGTCTTTCTATCCTCCATCGTGGTATTCTGCCTGGCAAGCCCAGCCTGGGCATACACGTTAGAGGGCAATTGGAGCAGAGCCTCCACCATGCCAGTTCTTGATGGCGTTTTTCAGTGGCTTGAAGGTTCAGGGCCGATGCCGCGCAACCTTTTCGCGATTGGCATCGTGATCCTGATGGGCATGATGTCTTGGCCGCTGATGAACCGGGTGCTGAAATTCGCGCGGAGCAAAATCAACCCGCCCGGCCCCAAACCACCGGCTGCACCAGCCTGACGCCGTTACACATTCCTGATTTATCGCCTGATCTCGGACCAGTTCCGACACATGTGCATTTCTGCGCGCAGCCTGTGTGATTCCGCCATTGTGCCCTTGCTCTGTGGCGCTAGTCTCACAGCAACGAGTGGAGCCTGCGATGAGCCTTAATAATTCGGACAGATCATATGGTGGCGCCGCAAAGACCTTTCATTGGCTGACTGCCCTGCTCATTTTCAGCATCATCCCAGTTGGCATTGTTGCGTATGATATGCCGATTGAAACCTCAGAACAGCTCGTGCGCAAAGCTCTGTTGTTCTCGATGCACAAGACCTTGGGGGTGACGATCTTTTTTGTGGCGCTGGCGCGGATCGGCTGGGCGATGAGCCAGCCCAAGCCGGGTCTTCTGAACACTGACCGGCCGCTGGAGGCAGCGCTGGCTGAAACCGTCCACTGGTTACTCTATGGGTCGCTTGTGTTGGTGCCCTTGGCCGGCTGGCTTCACCACGCTGCCACGACCGGCTTTGCACCGATCTGGTGGCCGTTTGGGCAATCTCTGCCCTTCGTACCAAAAGATGACGCTGTCGCAGGCCTTTTTGCCGGACTGCATCAGGTTCTGATAGTGGTGCTGGTTGGTTCGATCCTGCTTCATGTCGCGGGCGCCCTAAAGCACCATGTCGTCGACAAAGACAACACTTTGCGACGGATGCTACCATATTCACCGGCAATGCAGGCTCCCCCTGCCCAGCACCGCAGTGTGGTGCCAGTGGGTGCAGCCGTCGCGATTTGGGGCGCGGCCCTGGGCATTGGCGCAATGCTGGGGGTATTTGGGGATTATCGCGCCTCTCAGAACACTGCAGCGCTGGAAGATGTTATATCCCAATGGGATGTACAAGATGGGGCGATCAATATCTCAGTCCGTCAATTTGGCGGCACCGTTACGGGCAGGTTTGCTGACTGGACCGCAGCCATCACATTTGACGAGGCGGAACCGGACAGACCGGCAGGCACCGTCGATGTCACGATCTCGACAGGCTCGCTCACATTGGGGTCGGTGACGGCACAGGCCCTCGGACCTGACTACTTTGATACCGTTGCGTTCCCGACAGCTCGGTATGTGGCGGACATCCTGTCCATTCCGGACGGTTATGTGGCCGAGGGCACTTTAACCATCAAAGATCACCCGGTACCGATCACGCTGAACTTCGACCTTTCAGTGACCGACAGTATCGCTGAAATGAGCGGTACAGTGTTGCTGGATCGGCGAGATTTCGGGATCGGCGACAACATGCCGGACGAGTCATCACTTGGATTTTCGGTGCGCGTCAATGTCGCCCTGACGGCAAGCAAAACTGCGGAGTGAGCACAAAAGAACAGCCCGCCAGAACCAAGTGTCGTGGCGGGCCGTGATCGTCATGCTGTCTGCTTGGATCAGTTAAGCTTCATGGCCTCTATCGAAATCCTCAATTCAATCTCGTCGCCAACAAATGGCGCAAAGAGTCCCAGACCAAATTCACTGCGCAGCAGAGTCGTTGTTGCGCTGAAGCCCGCCGCCTTTTTCCCGGCAAAAGGTGGAAACGGGTAAGCGTCGACAACCGCATTCAGCGTGGCATCCAAAACGACCTCTTTTGTGACACCATTCAAGGTCAGGTCACCCGAGATGAACGCGGTTTTTTCGCCGGTCACTTCGATGCTCGTTGATGCAAAAGTAACCGCCGGATGATCTGCGGTTTTGAAGAAGTCACCTGATTTCAGGAATTGGTCATCCCGATCCCCCCATCCGGTCAGCATTTTTTCGGTTCCAATGGAAACACTCACCGAAGAACTTGCCGGGTCTTCCTGGTCAAACACAATTTGGCCCTCAAACCCCGAAAACAGGCCATAAGTAGTGGAATATCCGGCGTGATTGTAGGAAAACGCCACCTGACTATGGCTGGGGTCGACGGTGTAGGTTTCGGGTGCAGCAAAAATGGCGGTAGCCGAGGACGCCAATGCAGCACTGAGTAACAGAGTCTTCATTCCGGGGTCTCCTAAAGAAAATAAGGTCGATGCCCCGATAAAGGCATACGACCTAGCTTCAGCAATCCCTCAGAAATCAACAGGTTGTGTGATCAGTTGCACATAAGTGAATGGCCGCTGATCACACTGGTCTCAGGCGCACAACGTGTCAAGCTGCCGGCTCAGGGCACGGCGGGTGTTGTCGTCAGTGATCGGCAAACTGACCAGTTCACTGCCATCCTCGTCCCACAGCGTAACCACGTTGCCAGCAACCTTCGCACCGCCCAGTCGGTCATAGCTGCGACGCAGAACCGTTTTTGCACTGGCACCGTCGATCAGGCGCAATTCGCGACGGGTTTCGTCAAATTGGATTTCGGAATGGTCAGGTGCCGGAACCATTTGCATCATTGTGAACCCGATCGCTGCACAAATCGCCGAAACAAGAAGCTTGATCGTCATCACATCTGCATCCCAGATTGCGCCGGGTGCATACCAAAGCGCCAACGCCGCGCCGATGAAACCCAACCCCAGAAATCGCATGGTGTTACGAACTAATGTTGTAGAGCGGTCAGAACGGCCGGCAAATTCCCCGTGTGAGCGTGTTGTCATGAAATCTGAAGTGACAGTCATTTGTTTCATCCCTTTTATACTCGTGACGCTTGTCGTGTTGTCTCTATTATTGTCAGACTTCCGGGCAGGAATGCGGCGCGGCTAAGGTCTTTGGCAGGCAGTTGCGCGACCAAGTCTGGGCAAAAGGCCCCACATCTGCAGGTAGGCTTGCGATAGTGGACAGACCGTGTATATGAGGCTTTCCTTTCGTAAACATCTGAACCGCGCAGTCTCTCGTGGTGGGGCCGCGAAAGGGAAATGCCTCACCTTTGAAATGCGCCTTGATATAAAAGTAGGAGTGCACATGCCCCTTTATGAGCATGTAATGATTGCGCGTCAGGATCTGTCCAACACGCAAGCCGAAGGCCTTATCGAACATTTTGGCACCGTTCTGTCTGACAATGGCGGATCGCTCGTGGATCACGAGTATTGGGGTGTCAAAACCATGGCCTACAAGATCAACAAGAACCGCAAAGGCCACTACGCCTTTTTGCGTTCCGACGCACCGGCACCAGCCGTGCAGGAAATGGAACGCCTGATGCGTCTGCATGACGACGTCATGCGGGTTCTGACCATCAAAGTAGACGCGCATGCAGAACTGCCATCCGTGCAGATGCAAAAACGCGACGAACGTGGTGATCGTGGCGAACGCCGCGAGCGCCGTTGATCAAACGCTTGAATTAAGGACGATAACCCATGGCAGCTAAACCATTTTTTCGCCGTCGGAAAGTATGCCCATTCTCGGGCGACAATGCTCCGGCCATCGACTACAAAGACACCCGCCTTCTGCAACGCTATATCTCTGAGCGTGGTAAGATCGTGCCATCCCGTATCACCGCCGTCTCGGCAAAAAAGCAACGTGAACTGGCCCGTGCCATCAAACGTGCTCGCTTTCTGGCGCTTCTGCCTTACGCCGTGAATTAAGGAGAAAAGCACATGCAAGTTATCCTTTTAGAACGTGTGGCCAAGCTGGGCCAAATGGGTGAAGTCGTAGACGTCAAACCCGGTTATGCACGCAATTTCCTGCTGCCAAAAGGCAAAGCACTGTCGGCCTCTGAGGCCAACATCGCAAGCTTTGAGGTCCGCAAGGCTCAGCTGGAAGCCCAGAACCTGGAAACCAAAACAGAAGCCGACGCAATGGCGGATAAACTCAGCGGACAACAGTTCATTGTGATTCGTTCTGCCTCGGACGCTGGTGCGCTTTATGGCTCCGTCACTACTCGTGACGCAGCCGAAGCCGCAACAGAAAATGGTTTCACTCTGGATCGCAAGCAGGTCGCCCTGATCAGCCCGATCAAATATCTGGGCCTGCATGCTATATCTGTTGTGCTTCATCCTGAAGTTCATACTGAAATCTACATGAATGTCGCCCGTTCGCCTGAAGAGGCTGAACTGCAAGCGTCCGGTAGATCGATTCAGGAACTGGCAGCCGAAGAAGAAGCCGCGGCAGAGTTTGAGATTGCTGAGCTGTTCGATGATATCGGCAGCGCCGCATCCGAAGACTTTGATCTTGCCGAAACCGTCGGCATCGCCGCGGATGATGCTGAAGGCAGCAAAGACGAAACGCCTTCCACCTAAGTCTTGCCGATCCACAAGAATAGAAAAGCCGCGCAGCAACACTGCGCGGCTTTTTTTGCACAAGATCTGTTGTTCACAATATCTTCTCGGCCGGACTAATACCTTGCCCGCCGCGCTGTCGCTAGCCGATAAGGATGCAAATGAATGGAATTTCAAATGCGCCAGTACAGTCGTCGGACGGGATTATTGTTGATCATGGCCTTTGCTGCGGGATGCACTCGTTCACAAAAGTCAAACCCCAACCAAGATGAGCCACCGCTCTATCCCAATGAAACGCCTGAACTGCGGGCGCTGATCAACCAATACGCCGATCTCTACGAGGTCCCTCGCCCGCTTGTGCAACGCCTTGTCATCCGGGAAAGCACGCATCGTCCTGGCGCGCGTAACGTCCCATATTACGGGCTGATGCAGATATTGCCTCAGACCGCCCGCACCATGGGCCATCGTGGCACATCAGAAAGCCTGCTTGATGCAGAAACCAACCTGAAATACGCGGTCAAATATCTGCGGGGCGCGTGGCTTTTGTCAGATGGCAACTACGATACGGCAGTCAAATGGTATTCTCAGGGTTATTATTACGAGGCAAAACGGCGCGGTATGCTCAAAGAAACCGGGCTGGTCCCGTAAGGCCAGCGCATTGTTCGCGGGACGACAGGAAAAAATCCCGCAGGCATCAAATAGTTTACCTTGGCCGATCCAGATCGCGCAGCAACTCTGTTGACGTGTTACGCTGATGTCATCGGCATCAACGCAAGAAAAGTAACTGCAGCGAAGGTCCGCTTCTCTAATTGGGTGTTTAGGTCAAGCTCGTTTTGCTTCTTTCTTTTGGATCATTGTCGCTCATCCGGGTCACGCTTGCTCTCCGCAGTCTGTTTGATGCTCGAATGGCATCGCTGCAAGCATATGTCGGATAGGTTGTGGAGAGCACTGCTTCCCGACGCGCTTCAAGTTGCGCAGCAGACATTTTTGTCTTCATCTATTACCTGACAGGGCATGTTTACATGCCCGAGAGGGCACAGACCTCGTCCGGATTGGACGACCCCGTTGGGTTCGGTGTTTGGCGATTCAGATCATGCTTTTCCTCCCACTTGGTCCTGACGGAATTCGGTGCCATCGATCCACATACGGTGGAGCAATACGGCTAATTTTCGGGCGACTGCAACGACAGTTCTGCGACGACCCTGGTACGGATCAATCGCATGCCCCATGATTTGATCTGAGAGCTCGCCATCGTTCGCATAAGGAGTGCATTTGCTGCAGCATATAGAGTGGCTCGCACGTCTCGGTCGCCCGCCTTCGATATGCGGCCTGGATTATAGTGTTCCCCTGACTGGTACCGTCGCGGGGTAAGGCCAAAATGCGCTGCCACTGCGCGGGATCGTTTGAAGCGTGTGGGATCATCGATGGCCCCCTTAAAGGTCAGTGCCGCGATAGGCCCAACTCCGGGAACTGTCATCAATCGCATACAGACCTCGTCT
>CBDTVL010000039.1:0-21244 GCA_965363755.1 uncultured Sulfitobacter sp. | reverse complement strand
CTGGCAACGGGGCCGGGGGTGTATCTTTTCCGCAGTGGCAGCGCTAAGCGCAACACAGGTTGACGCGTTGGAATTGCCATCCGGCCAGACCGTCGAATTGCATGAGGTGGTTGTTGAGGAATTCAGCGGCCAGACCGTGGCACGGTTTCGCTTTATTGCTCCGGCGATTGCCCGCAACGGTGGCACGGTGCGTTTTACCGATGCCGAATTGGATATGGCAGAGCTGTGTGTAGCCGTTGCCCTGCCGTATGTCGCCGAACACGCCGTGCCAGCACAAAGTGTGGTTATCTCATTGTCGGACCGCATGGTCGAATTTGGCAGTTCCGATCCGGATGCCACACAGTTTTTTGACGCGTTTCGGGTCGAGGACAGCACCTGCATCTGGGAGGGTTTTTGATGCAACCACAACATGTTGCGCCTCGAACGCCGGGCGTTTCGGATATTGAGGCTTCGGCGTCACAAATCCGCCGATTGGGTTTCCCTCGATATCTTTTCGAGAGGGTTTCTACTAAGTTATCCACCGGTACTATCCAAGTGATCGTTACCTCAGAGCGTGGGCAGGCAGGGTCGATTTTCCCTGTCGGCTCCGATAGCAATAACAGGAGACCCAGATGTCAAAGAGCATCAAGTTACTCGCAGTTTTCAGCGTTCTCGTTGTGGCTGCAGCCTGTGCAAAAGAACCGGTTGAAGAGTTCGTTGTCGTCGAACCAATCAGCGAAGAGCCGGTTTACACAGGCAAGTACAAGTAAGAATCGGGCAGGGCGGGCAACAGAGCCTGCCCTGATCCACGGGCCCGGGTGTCACACCGCTTTGCCAGAGGTGTGCCGATGCTAAAGCACCGTGGATTTCCGGGACGTCTGCCCGGAACAGATTATCAATTTGTCATTCGTCGTCTTAATCCCAAAGGTGTCACGCCTTTGACCAAACGCGAGCGTTATGCGGACCGCAAACCTGCGGATCGGCGCGCTGATGCTGCGTTTTTAGCTGCATTGTGGGAGTATTTTGGCGATGCGCCATTTGAACGCGGCAATCTCGACGCTGGCCGCCTGAGCTGGCTGTTTGGTCGAGAAGTGGTCCCTGCAGAGGATCCATTTGACCCCGCGCGCTATGATGCGCTGCTCAAGGTCAACGGATCCGTCGCTCGGGCGAATTTTCCAGATGCTTTTGGGGAGTCTTAAGCATGATATTGCGCAACCTAACGCAAAACGGGCGAGAAGTGGCTCAAATTGAAGGCGCTCACGGTTACCGTTTTGTTAGTTCGCGCAATGGTTGCAAAGTGAAAGACGCGGCGCCTGCATTCATCCGTGCAGTGCGCAAATTGCAACTTTTCCATACCCCAACCCAGAGCGGGCAGCGGGCAGTTTACTCTGCTCTGCTGCCCGTCTCTTCTGGTGTTTTTAGTCCAAGTGCCGGTTTTGGGCGAGTCTCTGCCAGAACCACCGGATCATCCCGGTTCGGGTTGCTGAAAATCTGGAAACTGTCATGCCTGAGTCATAAGAAAAAACACGAGCAAAGAGGACTTTTGTCATGCAACACAGAACTTGGATTGCCGCTGTCACAGCGTGTCTCGCGCTGGCCGCGTGCGGCGAGACGGCGGGCGAGCAGGCCATTATCGGTGCAGGCGCAGGCGCGGGCGCCGCGATCCTTCTTGACGCCAACCCCATTGCAGGAGCTGCCGTGGGGGCCGGTGCCAACTATCTTTACTGCCAGGAAAATCCGGGCAAATGTTAGTAGTCTAAGAGACGGGGCGCGCAGCGAGCGTCCCGCCCACCCAGTTTTCAAAACACCCAAAATGACCGCC
The DNA here is from genome assembly GCA_965363755.1 of uncultured Sulfitobacter sp. Lineage (GTDB taxonomy): Bacteria > Pseudomonadota > Alphaproteobacteria > Rhodobacterales > Rhodobacteraceae > JL08. The sequence goes on along the minus strand of CBDTVL010000039.1, from coordinate 19,443 downwards.
GCTCGTCTGCTGATGCGCGGCGGTTTTGCGTGTGACATTCCTCTGAACAAAAGGGACCGAAGATGTTCAAAAAGATCCTGATCGCAAATCGGGGCGAAATCGCCTGCCGCGTTATCAAATCCGCCCGCAAGATGGGGATCGCAACGGTTGCGATTTATTCGGATGCGGACAAACAGGCGTTGCATGTTCAAATGGCCGACGAAGCTGTGCATATCGGGCCGCCGCCTGCCAACCAGTCCTACATTGTGATCGACAAGGTGATGGAAGCGGTCCGCGCAAGCGGGGCGCAGGCTGTGCATCCCGGCTATGGTTTTTTGTCTGAGAATTCGAAGTTCGCCGAAGCATTGGCCGCCGAGGGTGTCGCCTTTGTTGGTCCGCCTGTCGGGGCGATTGAGAAAATGGGCGACAAAATCACCTCAAAGAAAATTGCCCAGGACGCCGGGGTGAGCACGGTGCCGGGTTATATGGGGATCATCGCTGACGTCGATGAGGCCGTGAAGATCAGCAATGAGATTGGCTACCCGGTGATGCTCAAGGCCAGCGCCGGGGGCGGCGGCAAGGGCATGCGGATTGCCTGGAGTGACGAAGAAGCGCGCGAAGGGTTCCAAAGTTCCAAGAATGAGGCTGCGAGTTCGTTCGGCGATGACCGCATTTTCATCGAGAAATTTGTAACACAGCCGCGTCATATCGAAATTCAGGTGCTGTGCGACAGCCACGGCAACGGGGTTTATCTGGGCGAGCGGGAATGTTCGATCCAACGGCGGCAACAGAAGGTTGTCGAAGAAGCGCCCAGCCCGTTTCTGGACGAGGCCACGCGCCGCGCTATGGGTGAACAGGCGGTCGCGCTGGCGCAAGCGGTGGATTACGCAAGCGCAGGCACAGTCGAGTTTATCGTGGATGGCGACAAGAACTTCTTTTTCCTCGAAATGAATACCCGCCTGCAGGTTGAGCATCCCGTAACCGAGTTGATCACTGGCGTTGATCTGGTGGAACAGATGATCCGAGTGGCCAATGGTGAAAAGCTTAGCATCAGCCAGGATGATGTGAAGTTGAACGGCTGGGCGATCGAGAACCGGCTTTATGCCGAAGATCCGTATCGTGGTTTTCTGCCGTCAATTGGGCGACTGTCGCGTTATCGGCCACCGGCAGAAGTGACAGAGGAAAGCCACGTCGTGCGCAACGACACAGGCGTCTATGAGGGTGGCGAGATCAGCATGTATTACGACCCGATGATCGCCAAGCTTTGCACGTGGGCGCCGACAAGATCAGAGGCGATCGAACGAATGCGGGTGGCGCTTGACAGCTTTGAGGTTGAAGGCATCGGTCACAATCTGCCGTTTCTTGCCGCGGTGATGGATCATCCGATTTTCATCGCCGGTGACATGACTACGGCCTTCATCGAAGAACAGTTTCCAGATGGGTTTCAGGGCGTTGAACTGGCCGAGGTCGATCTGCGCCGCATCGGAGCCTCGTGTGCGGCGATGCACCGGGTTGCGGAAATCCGTCGCGCCCGGGTGTCTGGTCGGTTGGATAACCACGAACGGAAGGTCGGCCGCGACTGGAACGTGGCAGTGCAAGGGTACAGTTTGGACGTGACCATTGATGCGGACCCCGGGGGATCGACCGTGACGTTTGATGACGGCGCCTCATTGCGGGTTGCCAGCAATTGGACGCCGGGAGATCAACTCGCAATGCTAAGCGTCGATGACGCACCGCTGGTGCTGAAGGTTGGCAAAATCAGTGGTGGGTTTCGCATCCGCAGCCGTGGCGCGGATCTGAAGGTTCATGTCCGCACGCCTCGTCAGGCAGAACTGGCGGACCTGATGCCGGAAAAACTGCCACCTGATACCTCAAAAATGCTGCTGTGTCCGATGCCGGGCCTGATCGTGAAGGTGAATGTTGAAGTTGGCGATGAAGTGCAGGATGGGCAAAGCTTGTGCACCATTGAGGCGATGAAAATGGAGAACATTCTGCGGGCTGAGCGGAAAGGTGTGGTGACCAAAATCAACGCCGGGCCAGGCGACAGTCTGGCAGTGGATGAAGTGATTATGGAGTTCGAATAGGCTCGAATGCTGTCAGAAGAGTGGATAGGCCCGGTTATCATCGCCGCCGCAATTGCGGCGCTGATCAATGTTTTGGGTTGGGTCGTGACGGGGCAGCGCGAGGTTCAGCGCGACAGGCGGCGGCGGCGCGAACGTCGAGAAGATGTTCAGACGGCTTTGCGCGCAGAGATTCAGCATTACGTCGATATTCTGTCCAACCCGGATTTCGATCTGCGCAAGAGTTGGGCTGAGGTGGTGGCGCAGATGGAAACCGATGACAACTATGCGCCTTTTGTGCCGTCAGAGCGCAACGACACTGTATTCAAGACCTTACTGACGGATATCAGCATTCTGCCAGAGCCAGTCATCGGCCCGGTGGTACGATACTACAATCAGGTTTTTGCAATTGAGGCGATGATAGAAGATCTGCGGTCTTACAAATTTGACGGCATGGATCAGGAGCAGCGCATTAAAATGTACACAGATTACATCTCACTCAAGCTGGAAGCTTTGGATCAGGGCAAGTTGGCGACGGCAGCACTTGACGACAGTCTGATATCATCCGCCGCGCTGCGCGCACCGTCTAATAGCCCGGGCGTGGCCCAGTCTGACCGGCAATAGGAGGCGGTGATTTTGGTGTTTTCGACATATCCGGTCTCTCCATTTAAGGGGGTGCGTCATGCGCCCCTTCCTGTGCTTAATATAGGTCAGCAGGGCTTAAGATGCAATAAAGGCCTTGGGCTGCCGACTGGACAGCCTTATTCTACAACACGTCTGTCTCGGACCTCTTGTTGCCGGATCGGCATCTTGTCGATTACACGCGTCAGCTCGCGGACCGTCCATGGCAGAGGTTTGCGCAGCTTTACGCCACCGTCTTTTCCTACGAGAACCAACATAAACCCCCGTGGGCGTAATTTGGTGCGCAAAGGCGATTCGGCTGAAGGGTCCGAGTCGATCAAAACGACAATGTCTCGAACTTCCAGTTGCTCCAGCTCGCGCTCCAGCAATTCGATTTGTTTGACAAATCTTGGGTCAGCTGGGCTGTCAGAAAAAACGATAACTGGACGATTTATCCATAAAAATTCGCTCAAATCGCTATTATCTGCCGGTCTGATCAGCGGCAAATCGTTCGCTTCGACCGGTCCGGTTGCAACGGTCGGTGTGCCAAGAAAAGCAGCTAAAACAAAGGCTAGTGTGTATTTCATAATGTCTCCTGCCCGATGCAATATAGGGTGCGCAAACCCGAATGCGAACAGGTCATATGCAACTGTCACGCAAAAATGTGCCGTTAAGCGCTTTGTCAGAGGTTTGAGCCCATGATTGCGTCTACTCCAGTGATCTGGCCGTGCTGGGCGGCCGTAAGACGGCAGGTGGACGCAGTGATGGACGTAATACTACATATTGGGGCACATCGCACCGGTACAACCACTTTTCAGACCTATATGCGCGACAACGCGACCGGTCTGTCAGCGCGCGACATTGGCTTTTGGGGCCCACAGCGCACACGTGGCGGTCTGTTTAGCGGGGTCTTACCCTCTGCCGGGGCGGCAAAAGGCCGCAACCTTGAACGGCGCGCCGTTGGGCGCATCAAAATGCACTGCGTTCGGGCTGAACACTCTGGGAAACGCCATCTTGTCATCAGCGATGAAAATATGATTGGATCGGTGCGGTCCAACCTGCGATCAAGAGAATTATACCACGCTGCCGGAGAACGGATGGCGCGTTATGGTCAGGCTTTTCAAGACCTTAAGATCAAAGTTTTCATGTCAATTCGCGCGCAAGACCGCTACTGGGCATCGGCATTAGGGTATGGCATCACGCGGGGTCGATCCGTTCCCGATGCTCAGGCGCTCGACGTTTTGGCGCGCAGCCAACGAAACTGGCGTGATCTGATCACCGATGTCGCCTGTGCGCTGCCCAATGCGCAGATCACGGTGCTTCCCTTCGAAACCTACGTCGGACAGCCCGACGCGCAACTGGCCCTGATGACCGGCGGTGATGCGCCGCGCACTTATGCACGGGGCTGGTATAGTGCGACGCCGCACCTGCCGGAACTGCGCACCATCTTAGAGAAACGCGGCCAAGACAGCCGCGCATTGGTCGGGTCGGGCCGGTGGCAACCCTTTGACCGCGCACAGGTTATGGCCATGCGCGAAGCTTATCTGGACGATCTGTTCTGGCTTCACGCCGGGGCAGACGGTCTGGCCACGATCATCGAGGAAACAGGCGCTGACAGGACGGGGATGAACTCTGCCGCGGCGTTGAATTTTAGAGGACAGCCAAATGAGTACCAAGAAAGAGTCATGGTCTAAAGCAGCAGAGGCTGAACTACGTGGCCGCCCGCTAGACGATCTGACGTGGAAAACCCTCGAAGGGATCGACGTTCAGCCGGTATATACGGAAGAGGATTTGGCGGAGGTAACCCATTTGGGGACCCTGCCGGGCGAAGCGCCTTACTTGCGCGGCGTCAAATCCACAATGTACGCCGGTCGTCCGTGGACCATTCGCCAATATGCCGGATTCTCGACCGCCGAAGAAAGTAATGCGTTTTACCGCAAGGCTTTGGCTGCCGGTCAGCAGGGCGTCTCGGTCGCTTTTGATCTGGCGACACATCGGGGTTATGACAGCGATCACCCCCGCGTCGTCGGGGATGTCGGAAAAGCAGGGGTTGCCATCGATTCGGTCGAAGACATGAAAATCCTGTTTGACGGAATTCCGCTCGACAAAGTGTCCGTGTCGATGACGATGAACGGGGCGGTGATCCCGATCCTTGCAAGTTTCATTGTTACCGGGGAAGAGCAGGGCCATGACCGCGCCGTTCTGTCAGGTACGATTCAGAACGACATTCTCAAGGAATTCATGGTGCGCAACACCTATGTCTATCCGCCAGAGCCTTCGATGCGCATTATTGCTGACATTATTGAATATACCAGCGCCGAAATGCCCAAGTTCAACTCAATCAGTATCAGCGGCTATCACATGCAGGAGGCCGGTGCCAACCTTGTGCAAGAGCTGGCCTATACGTTGGCGGATGGGCGCGAATATGTGCGCGCTGCCATTGCGCGTGGGATGGATGTTGATCGGTTTGCCGGGCGATTGTCGTTCTTTTTTGCCATTGGCATGAACTTTTTTATGGAAGCAGCCAAATTACGCGCCGCCCGCCTGATGTGGCACGACATCATGCAAGAATTTGAACCCAAGAACCCGAAATCCTCAATACTGCGCACCCATTGCCAGACGTCCGGCGTTTCATTGCAGGAACAGGATCCTTACAACAACGTCGTGCGCACTGCTTACGAGGCGATGTCGGCGGTGCTGGGCGGCACTCAAAGTCTGCACACCAATGCGCTGGACGAGGCAATTGCCCTTCCGACGGATTTTTCTGCGCGCATTGCACGCAACACCCAGTTGATCCTGCAAGAGGAAACCGGCGTAACCAATGTGGTCGATCCTCTGGCCGGGTCGTATTACGTTGAAAAACTCACCCACGATCTGATGTCGCAGGCCTGGACACTCATCCACGAGGTCGAAGAGATGGGCGGCATGACCAAGGCTGTCGCCAGTGGCCTGCCCAAGTTGCGCATTGAAGAATCCGCAGCAACGCGTCAGGCGCTGATCGACAAAGGCGACGAGGTCATTGTTGGGGTCAACAAATATAAGCTCGATCAGCAAGACCCAATAGACATTCTGGATATCGACAACGACGCTGTGCGACTCTCACAGGTAACACGGCTCAATAAAATGCGCGCCAGTCGTAATGAGAGCGCGTGTGGTGCGTCGCTGGCAGAACTGTCTCGTCGGGCGGCCGAAGGCGGCAATCTTCTTGAAGCAGCGGTTGAGGCCGCCCGTGCCCGCGCATCTGTAGGAGAAATCAGTATGGCTTTGGAAAAAGAATTTGGCCGCCACCGTGCCGAGGTCAAAACCCTCGCAGGTGTATATGGCGCGGCCTATGAAGGGGATGCAGGTTTTGCTGCGATCCAGAAGTCGGTCGAAGATTTTGCCGAAGACGAAGGCCGCCGCCCCCGTATGCTGGTGGTCAAAATGGGGCAGGACGGACATGACCGGGGCGCCAAGGTCATTGCGACCGCGTTTGCTGATATCGGATTTGACGTCGATGTGGGGCCTTTGTTCCAGACTCCGGAAGAAGCCGCGCAAGATGCGGTTGACAATGATGTACATGTTGTCGGGATCAGTTCGCAGGCGGCAGGCCACAAAACACTGGCACCCCAATTAGTGCAGGCCCTGAACGACGCAGGGGCATCTGACATCATAGTTGTCTGTGGCGGTGTAATCCCGCAGCAGGACTATCAATTCCTCTATGATGCAGGTGTCAAAGCAATTTTTGGCCCCGGGACCAATATCCCTGAGGCTGCGCAGGACATTTTGGGTCTGATCCGGAAAGCAAAAGGCTGATGCGTAAGCGCGCCAAAATTCTATTGGGCATGGTTGGTGGGGCCTTGTGGGCGCTTGCGATTGTGTGGGGAACACAGATAGCGGGCGGGCCGTTCCTGCCAGCCAATGTTGCGTTGCTCACCGCCTTCTTTGTGCCGGGGCTGACGATGCTGGCCATGACTGGGCGCTTGGCACAACGACGGTTTTTTGATGACAAGACCATCGATGGAGAGGCATTTGCACCGGGCAGTGCCGCGTGGGTGGATCAGAGGGTGCTGGTCAATACAACAGAACAGATCGTGCTGGCACTGGCGATCTGGCCTTTTGTTGCAGTGACCTTGGGCGGGTCAGTTGTATTGGTCATGGGGGTTGCTTTTGGCGTCGCGCGGCTGCTGTTTTGGATCGGCTATCACCTGTCACCGCCTTTGCGCGGCTTTGGCTTTGCTGCGACTTTTTATCCGACTGTTTTGGCGGCGTTCTGGTCTATCGTCGTCTGGGCCTTCTGATCGTGCAAGGACGACGCTGCCGCTGACGGAGTGTTGATGTCTGGATCAAATACCCGACGCATTGTGATCTGACAGAGTGACAGCTTCGTAAATAAAGCCCACAAATCTTTTTATTTCAGATTTGGTAGGAAATAATCAAATTTAATAAAGATGCATCGCCCAAAGCTTCGCTTTGGGTCGTAGAACCGAGTAGTGTTGATGAAAATTGATTATTGTCCATGACAGGGTCCGGAATCGGTGAGGGAGATCCAGCCAATGCGGTTAGATCATATTGCGATCGCAGGTCGAACGCTTGAAGAAGCTGTCGACTGGACCGAATCAAGTTTGGATGTGCCGCTTCAGTCCGGTGGTGCACACCAGGTTTACGGCACACACAATCGGCTTTTGGGACTGGAGGACGGGGTCTATCTCGAGGCGATCGCTTCTGACCCTTCAACCCCGCCTTTGCCTTATGCCCGCTGGTTTGATTTGGATCGCTTTGAGGGGCCGCCTCGGTTGAGCAACTGGATCTGCCAAGTTCCGGATTTGGATGCAGCATTGGTGGATTTGCCGCAGGCTGGGCAGGCAATTCAGCTTAGCCGTGGCGCTTTGCGCTGGCGCATGGCAGTCCCGATCAGTGGCGTGCTGCCCTACGATAACTGTTTTCCAGCGTTGATCGAATGGCAAACACCGGTGCATCCTAGTGCGGTGTTGACGGATCATGGGTGTCGACTGCAACGACTGACAGTGTCCCACCCCAAGGCCGAGGCATTGCGCAACAACCTGGCGCCCCATCTCGAAGGGGGCGTCGTCCGATTTGAAACTGGTCCTTGCGGCCTGTCTGCGGAAATCGAAACACGATCAGGGGTCAAACACCTGTGACGCTGATCCGACAGGCCACCCCAGAGGACGCCGAGGCAATCTGCGATATCTGGAATGCGGTGATCCGGGATACCCTTATTACGTTTACGACTGACGAGAAAACACCTGATGCCATGACGCGAGACATCAAGAGGCACGGGTCTGCGTTTCTCGTGGCTGCCGCCACGGACGGACACCTTCAAGGATTTGCTTGTTACGGCGCGTTTCGGTCTGGACCGGGTTATTACTTTACCCGGGAACACACGGTCATGCTGGCCTCATCGGCGCGCGGAGAAGGGATCGGTCGCTTGCTGATGGAGGCACTAGGGCAGGTTGCGCAGTCAGAAGATGTGATGAGCCTGATTGCCGGCATCAGCGGTAAGAACCCGGGCGGAATTGCGTTTCATCGCAGCCTCGGTTTTGACGTTGTGGGTCGTGTCCCAAAAGTTGGCTTCAAATCCGGGCAATGGATAGATTTGGTCCTAATGCAGAAATTTATCGGTGTGCCCCACTGACACTTCCATTCACAGTCGCTATCGTCGAGCCATGTCACTTTGGTCTCGCATATCGGATGCTTTGTCAGCCCTCACTCAAGGCGAAAGCCTATCTGCTGTTTTTGAGAAACTGCACACTCCGCCGGAACGTAGAGTCGCCTTTGCCATTGCCGTAATTGCACTTGGGGCGAAAATGGCCAAGGCCGATGGGCATGTGACTCGTGACGAAGTGACGGCCTTTCGAGAGGTTTTTCAGATTGCTGCAGCAGACGAGGCGGGGGCGGCAAAGGTTTTTAATCTCGCGCGCCAGGACGTGGCAGGCTTCGAAGATTATGCAACGCGCATTTACACTATGTTCGAAGGGGAAATCGGAACCCTAAGCGATCTTATGGAAGGGTTGTTTCATATCGCCATGGCGGACGGGTTTTATCATCCGAACGAAAACCTGTTTCTCGAACGGGTCTCCGAGATTTTCCAGTTGCCGAACGCAGAATTCATGGCCCTGCGCGCCCGGTTTGTGCCAGATGCTCAACCTGACCCATATACGGTTTTGGGAGTCACCCCCGATATGACGACAAAAGAGATTCGGGCAGTATGGCGTGATCTGGTGCGCAGTACCCATCCGGACGCCATGTTTGCGCGCGGTGTGCCGGAAGAGGCGATCAAATTGGCCGAGAAGCGCTTGATTGACATTAATCGGGCCTGGGATGCCATCACCGAGGCACGTAGCTGATGCGCATTGCCACTTATAATGTGGAGTGGTTTGCCAACCTTTTTGATACCGAAAACACCCTAATGGTTGATGACAAGTGGTCTGGCAGGCGTGACGTGACGCGCGCCCAACAGGCCGAGGCGTTGGGCGTCGTATTCACCGCACTCGATGCGGATGCAGTGATGATCATAGAAGCCCCCGATGAAAGCCGTCGCCAATCCAGCGTCGCTGCATTGGAGAGCTTTGCTGCAGGGTTTGATCTGCGCGCCCGTCGTGCCGTGATTGGGTTTGCAAACGACACGCAGCAGGAAATCGCCTTGCTGTACGACCCGGACATGCTTTCGGTTTCCCACGACCCGCAGGGCGACCCGACGGGAAAAAAAGGCGCGACGGATGCTCCGCGGTTTGACGGCGTTTATCGAATCGATCTGGACATTGATGCACACGAAGATCTGGTTCGGTTTTCCAAGCCGCCGTTGGAGTTGCTGCTGGAAACCGCCAAAGGAACTTCCTTTCGCATGATTGGGGCGCATCTAAAGTCCAAAGCGCCGCATGGTGCCCGCGGACGAGACGAGGTTATGCGCCATTCCATTGCCAACCGGCGCAAGCAACTTGCTCAGGCGATCTGGCTGCGCTCGCGTATCGTTTCGCATCTTGAGACGGACACATCGCTTATCGTGCTTGGCGATCTGAACGACGGCCCGGGGCTTGATGAATATGAGCACCTTTTTGGCCGTTCTTCTGTCGAGATTGTAATGGGAGAGGGAAACCAACATTGCTTATATGACCCCCACGCCCGCCGTGCATTACTGCGCCGGATTCCGGCAATTCCAACCACCGCACGCTTTTTTATCAAAAGCGAAGGCCGGTATTTGCAAGCTTTGCTGGATTATATCATGATCTCCGAAGATTTGCGCGCCAACAATCCGGTTTGGCGCATCTGGCATCCACTCGATGATCCCGCCTGCTGGGCGGTGCCAGAATTGCGCGATGCGTTGGTCACCGCATCGGACCATTTCCCGGTTACACTTGATATTGATCTTTGACCCTTAAAATTGCGCACAAATTGCGCTATATTGGTGCCATGAGACACTTGATTGCGATCTTGGCTTTGCTCACCTTGAACCCTCCTTCAGCCCAGGCGGAGGAGGAAGGTCTGTCACTGATGGAACGCGGGGCGAGATTGTTCATGGAAGGTATTCTGAAAGAGATGGAGCCGACGCTGGACAATCTGCAAGGTCTTGCAGACGAAATGGGACCTGCCTTGCGTAGCTTTGCAGAAGAAATGGGGCCAGCATTGACTGACTTGTTGGCCAAAGTCGAGGATTGGAGCGTATATCATCCACCGGAAATCCTACCGAATGGTGACATCATATTGCGCAAGAAATTGCCCGAAGAAATCCCGCATGATCCGGACCAGTCGATCGATTTATAGATCGTCAGATTTATCTAGCGATTTTGACGCAGACCTCCGCACCAAGCGAGGAAGCCAGTGACAGGAACCGCGCCTTAGGGACTTCGCCATAAAGAGGAACTGCAGCTTTAGTCAGCCGAAGCTCCAGTAATCGCTTCTTGGGAAACCAGCGCATTTTTGCCATCTGAGCGTCCGATTGCATCCACAGCATTGAACCAAATCGCATGGCTTTTCCCACAATCTCGGCCTGCAGTTGAGTTTTTTCGTCAACCAAATCATATAAATCCTGAAACCGTGTCCCCTCGCGCTTGTTACGGTATCTGTGCAACAGCGCAAGCCCCAGAAAGATCCGCTCACCGTGTTTGAGGCCACCAAGGTTGGCGCGGGTGGCGTTATCAAAGCACACTTCGGCGCGATAGTCCGGGTGTGCACGCCAACTGACATCATGGAGCAGACAGGCTGCTTTGATCAGTCTTCGCTGCTCGTCCGAGGTGGATTGGAAAAGTGGCATGATGAAATTGTACAATGTCTTGCCGTAGCCGGGCAGACGGGCGTCCTTTACCTCGGCAAACCGGCAGGACTCGATCAGGGGGTCGCGGTCCCGCAACCTTTGCGGCATTTGTTCGTATAACATGCCTTCGCGAATCCCGTAGCTGGACAGGGCGATGTCTTTTGGACGAAATGTACTGATCAGTCTCTTAAGCACTTCGGACGCAATTGGGATCAATGACATTCGCGCCGAGGAGATGCTGATTTCGGAGCTTAGCGCACTCAAATCACATTCTTCGATATACCGGATTGTGGCTCGGGCAGACTTTGCCGTCATGCGGTATTCGTGTAGAACATGAAGCGGATAACCGCGTCGGTGCATATCGATGCGCGCGATCGCACGCCAGGATCCTCCGACCAGAAATAACCGATCGCGCTGGGCGCCCAAGGTTGCACTCAGTTTTGTCAGAACCGCCTTGATGTGCGCCTGACGCCCTGCCTTGCCGCCCTTGATGTCGCAGAGTTTCAGCGGACCCAGTGACGAACTGATCCGCTTGCCGACGCGGCCCTGCGAAATCTCGGCCAATTCCATTGACGAGCCGCCGATGTCACACACCAGCCCATAAGAGCCCGGCCAGCCCAAAAGCACGCCCTGAGCCGACAACCGTGCCTCTTCTGCGCCATCTATCACCCAGATACGTAGGCCGGTTTCGCGCAATACATCATCGCAGAAATCTTTTCCATCGCTGGCTTCACGCACCGCAGCGGTCGCAACCGCTGTAAGGGGCGGAATACCCATTCCTGCTGCGAGATGCTGAAAGCGCTGGATTGCAGCCAGCGCTCGCATCCTGCCTTTTGGATTGAGGCGACCCGTGTCCGCCAAGCCTGCACCGAGCGCACACATGATCTTTTCGTTATAGAAGTAGGCCGGGCTGCGGGCCGCCCCGTCAAACACAACCAGCCGAACAGAGTTGGACCCGACGTCAACAACGCCAACGCGGGCCAGTGCGCGTGATGATGGATCGTCAAACAGCGGGCGCTCAAACGGGCCCCAATCGCTGTTGGCGGGTTCGGTGATAACGTTCATATTGTTCCCCGATGGCGCGGCGTTGTTCACACTATTGCAAAATGGGCCAAGCGCCTATGCGGGTCAATCACTAGCGTTATTTTTTAGGTATCATTCGTCGGCATGCGCCAACTCGGGCACGTCTGATGCCCCCGCCGACCCGCGGCCTGACAGGGACGGGTTTTCCATAAAGAACCGATGGCAGCTAAAGGCGAACGTTCCTTCGGGCAATTCCGGTCGCAGGAAAGAACCGTCCGACCCAATTGCCCAGCTTTGCGCGACGTCCGCCAGATTGGCAGCCATGATCTGACTGACAATCTGAGCCTTGACGGTTGGGTTGTTGATTTCGATCAGTGTTTCGACTCTGCGGTTCAGGTTTCGGCCCATCCAATCGGCAGAAGAGATGAATACCCGCGCCTTTTTGCTGGGCAGACCATGGCCGTTGCCAAAACAGACAATGCGCGAATGTTCCAAAAACCGACCCACAATAGATTTGACGCGAATGTTGTCGCTGAGCCCTTTTATGCCAGGCCGCAAAACGGAAATGCCTCTGATCACCAGACTGATCTTCACCCCGCCCTGACTTGCCGCATAAAGTGCGTCAATTACTTCGCCGTCAGTCAGCGAGTTCATTTTAGCCCATATTTCGGCAGGTTTGCCAGCGTTGGCATGGGCTGTTTCAGCGGCGATAAGTTCTAGTAACCGGGATTTTAGCGTTGTTGGCGAAATCGCAAGGTTTTCCAAATGCTCGGGCTCGGCGTATCCCGAAAGATAATTGAAAACTTTTGTGGCATCTCGACCCAAGTTTGGATCGCAGGTGAACAGTGAGAGGTCAGTATAAATGCGCGCGGTTATGGGGTGGTAATTGCCGGTTCCATAATGTGTGTAGGTCACCAACAGGTCGCCTTCGCGGCGCACAACGGTGCTGATCTTGGCATGGGTTTTCAGGTCCAGAAACCCATAAACCACGTGTGCCCCGGCACGCTCTAGCCGGCGCGACTGACGTATATTCGCAGCTTCGTCAAATCGGGCTTTCAATTCGATCAGCGCTGTAACCGATTTCCCGTCTTCCGCCGCTTCGCACAAAGCCTCGACAATGGGAGAGTTCCTTGAGGTTCGATAAAGCGTCTGTTTGATTGCCACAACATCAGGGTCGCGGGCTGCTTGTTGCAGGAACCGCACAACCATATCGAAGGTCTCATAAGGGTGATGCAGCAGCATATCCTTTTGACGCATGGCTGCAAACATATCACCTTCATGATCGGTCACGCGTTCAGGTACCCGCGGTGTAAACGACGGCCACAGCAAGTCTGGGCGCGCGTCAAGTACAAGTTCCGACAAATCGGACACGCCGATCATACCGTCAATTTCGATCACTTCGTCCCGCCGCACATGCAGTTCCTGCATGATGACGGCTTTTAGCTTTTCGGGCGCCCCCGCAGAGTGGGTCAGGCGCACAACTTCACCCCGGCGACGGCGCTTGAGCGCGACCTCAAACTCGCGCACCAGATCTTCTGCTTCCTCTTCAACTTCCAGATCGCTGTCACGTAACACTCGGAAAGTGAAGTGGGTTTTCAGCTTGTAGCCCGGAAACAGGCTGCCCAGATGCAAGAGCAGCAACTCTTCAAGTGGCAGGAACCTGTGGCCATCCTGCAAGCCAGGGAGCGGGATAAAACGGTTGATCTGTCCAGGGATTGGCAGCAGGGCTTGCAGGGGGCGCTTATCGCGGGTGCGTTCAAGCTGCAAAGCCAGCGAATACCCGGTGTTGGGAATAAATGGAAACGGATGAGCCGGGTCAATCGCCAGCGGCGACAAAACCGCAAAAACCCGATTCAGAAACACATCCTCTAGATACACTTGGTCTTCTTCGGTCAGGGCGTCGCGTTCAAGAATTGAGATGCCCTGTGCTTCCATTTCGGTGCGCACAGCAACATAGACCCTGAGCTGGGCTTGCATAAGATTTCGGGCTTCTTCGTTGATCAATACCAGCTGTTCGGAAGGAGTTAACCCGTCGTCGGACGGCGTCGTGTTACCCGCCTGCGCTAACTCTCGCAGGCCGGCCACTCGGACCGTATAAAACTCATCTAGATTGCCCGCAGATATCGACAGAAACCGCAACCGCTCCAAAAGAGGGACGCGGGGGTTTTCGGCTTCTTCCAGCACCCGCCAGTTGAAGCCCAGCCAGCTGAGCTCTCGGTTAAAGAACCGGCCCGGCCCGTTGGGATCCAGATCCGGCAAATCAACTGCATCGGGAAAGGGGGCAATCAAAAAATCGGTATTGGTCATAGAGGCCCTTCAGCGCAGGATTGCAACGGTTTTGTCATTGCGATCAGATGGTCCCAAGCAGGTCTTTGGCCAACGCACGGTTCAGCTTGCGGCGTTGCGCCAAGGATTGATGGTCCAATTGCTCTACCAGATTGCGCGCACAGGCAAAAGACCGATCCATCCGGATCACCAAATAGGGAATAAGGTCCGGTGGCGGGCTGATTTGGCGATCTGAAAACAGCTTGGTGAGAACTGCAGCCAAAAGTGCATCATCAGGGGCCTGCATCTCGGCATTTTGGGTCCCCTGCATGCGGCTTTGCAGATCGGGCAGCGAGAGGCCCCATAGCTCCGGGGGCGATATGCCTGTCAGCAGTAGCGAATGGCCTTCGGCCAACAGCAGATTGTGCAAATGAAAAAGAGCGGTTTGAGACCCGGCATCCTTTGCAATCTCGGGAACGTCTTCAACAGCAACCGAGCCGGTTGCAAGCTCGGGGATATCTGCATGTGCCAGATTTGCTGCGCAAACAATCTGCGCGCCAGATACCGCAGCCCAAACATGCATCAGATGGGTCTTGCCTGATCCCGCAGGTCCGCTCAGCGTCAGTTTGCCACCTGGCCAGTCCGGCCAGAGATCGATCATTGCGACGGCGATGGCATTGGCGGGCGACACAAAAAAATCGCCCCGTTCCAATGCCGGTTTTGCCGGCAATTCGAAACTAAGTTGTTCGGCGGCCATTTTACATATCGTCCTGCCCGGATACGCCGCGGTAAAGCGGGCTTTGCGTGTATTGTTTCGCCGCAAACCGTGCGATGACGCCTAACGCGGCGGCCACGGGTACAGCAATCAGCATCCCAACAAACCCAAATAAAGCGCCAAAGATCGACAGAGCCAGCAAAAGCCAAACCGGGTGTAATCCAACTGACTTGCCGACCAACTTTGGGGTGAGAATATTTCCCTCAATCACTTGGCCAACAACAAAAATGCCGGCGACGAGCCCAACCGAAACCCAGTCGCCCCAAAACTGGAACAAAGCCAATCCAATTGCCAAAGAGCCGCCAATCATGGCACCCAAATAAGGGATGAACGTAACCAGACCCGCGATAAAGCCAACGACTAGTCCGAACTGCAAACCCACCAGCATGAGCGAAGCGGCATAGTAGGTGCCGAGAATCAAACAAACGGTACCCATGCCTCTGATAAAAGAAGCCAGCGTTGTATCAATCTCAGCCGCCAGCCTGCGGATCACCGGGGCATGATCTCGCGGCAAAAGGGCGTCGATTCGATCGATCATCCGATCCCAGTCGAGCAGGAGGTAAACGCCAACAACTGGGGTGATGACCATCAGGATCACGATATTGAATACAGACGCGGCTGAGGAGAGCGCGGTGTCCAACAGCTCTCCACCCCGGCTCTTGATGGTCTCTCCGAGAGTGTCGAGCGATTGCCGCATTGTTGAATCTGCATCCATCAGCGACGGAAACTGATGAGTTAGAAATGTTGAAAAATCGCGCACCAGTTGGGGTGCAGTATCAAAAAGTGAAACGGACTGCCTGAGCAGGGCAGGAGCCACCAGAAGAATCAGGATAGCAAACACCAGTAGCGCAGCCAATGTGATGATTGCCGTTGCCATCACTCGCGAGGCGCCCATCCTCTCAAGTCGATCGGCGACCGGATCTAGAAAATATGCAATGGCGCCGCCCAAAACAAAGGGCAGCAATACGTCCCCGAGCAACCATAACATCACAACAAAAACCGCAGTAGCGATGCTCCAATATCTGACCTGATCGTGAACTGGAAGAGTCATATGTGCCCATCTCTTTAGTTCCCTACACATCGCCTATGGTCAAACGGGTTTCAAGGGCAGACGGCTGGGCAGTGTTCGAACAAGAAGGGCCCCACCCTATTCGGATGAGGCCATTCCACCGAGCCAACGTCTTAAATAGCGGGGGGGTGTGAGAAAAGCTGACTGCGGTTATTGCAAGATTAGTGGCAGGCTGGACGTGTGCCGGGCAGCAAGACTTTGTTGACGACATGAATGACGCCGTTATCTGCCATAATGTCTGCGATCACGACAGTTGCGACTTCACCTGTGCCATCTGCGATGGTCACGCCGCCGGAGTCCTTTGTGATGCACAGGCGCTCAGATGCAAGAACTGGCTTGAAGTAGTTGGATCCGTTTGGAATCTGACCTGCCGTGAGCTTGCGATCATCTACGTGATAAAGCAGGATATTGGTCAACTGATCTTTGTTTTCGGGCTTGAGAAGCGTTTCAACCGTGCCATCAGGCAACGCAGCAAAGGCGTCGTTTACAGGGGCATAGACGGTGAAAGGGCCGGGCCCTTGCAGTGTCTCGACCAGACCGGCTGCGCTGACTGCGGCGACCAACGTGGTAAAGCGCTCGTCACCTGACGCGATTTCAACGATATCTGCTGCATATGCACTGGTGCCCAGTGTAATTGCTGTAGCTGCGGCGGTGGCAAGTGTACGAAGTGACGTCATGGGGGTTCCCTTCCCGTTGTGTGGTCATGCCTGTTTGCATGTGGTGAGAAGTACGGCGGCAGAGGGCGATTTGGATCACGCGGCTCGCGATTCCGTGAACACCAGCGGAATTCTCGAAAAACGTTTCGGTGATTGCGATAGGAAATTCGAGTCAGTTGGCTCGCTGCATATCAAAGATGGCATGCTAGTGTTGTAAAACAGTAGTTTACTAGATTTCTACCATCGCACGCTGTTAGGGTTAGGGAGGCTATTCTTGGGTGCATTGGGCATCAAACCGGTTCTCATAATCCCAGGTTGTGGCGCTTCGCAAATTGATTTTTTTCTGACTTCACCTCGATTTCTGTAACATAAATCGAGGTGCTCGGGTCGGCTTGTAGCACCAAGGCTTTTCGAGAGTGCCCTGATTTGTGGCAACCTGAGTGCTTCTCACAGCAAAATGGCAGTGGGATTACCACCGCGCCTTGCGTTTGCTCTGGCCCCAGATAATTTCAGGGGCAATGCCTGATTGCGGGCCTGCCGGGTTTGCCTTAGATCATCAGCAACTCATGATTGCCAAAAGGTCCAACCAAATGCACCTGTCTCGTTACTTTATGCCTGTCTTGCGGGAAAATCCCGCAGATGCCCAGATCGTCAGTCATCGACTGATGTTGCGCGCAGGTATGATCAAGCAAGCAACAGCCGGGATCTATTCATGGTTGCCATTGGGGTTCAAGGTTCTGCGCAAGCTCGAAAACATCGTGCACGAAGAACAACAACGTGCCGGGCATATCCCGATGCTGATGCCGACAGTGCAGTCTGCAGATCTTTGGCGTGAAAGCGGGCGCTACGACATTTATGGTGAAGAGATGCTGCGCATCACTGACCGCCACGGCCGCGATATGCTGTATGGACCGACCAACGAAGAGCTGATCACCGATATTTTCCGCTCGCATGTTGGCAGCTACAAAGATCTGCCGCTGACGCTGTACCATATCCAGTGGAAATTCCGCGACGAGATCAGGCCCCGGTTTGGCGTTATGCGCGGCCGCGAGTTTTATATGAAAGACGGCTATAATTTTGATGTCGACAAGCCCTCGGCCTTGCATGCTTACAATCGCCACATGGTCAGCTATCTGCGAACCTACGAGCGCATGGGTCTGAAAGCGATCCCGATGCGGGCGGACAGCGGACCGATCGGCGGCGATGATACTCACGAGTTTCTGGTGCTGGCAGATACCGGCGAAAGCGAAGTTTTCTTTGACGCCGATATCCTGAATCTGTCTCTTGGCGAACGTCAGGTCGATTATGACAATCGGGACGAATGCGCTGCCATCGTCAAGGAATGGACCACACCTTACGCCCGCACGGATGAGACCCACGATCCTGCCCTCTTTGACGCCATCCCAGAAGCACGACGCAAGTCATCGCGTGGGATCGAAGTAGGACAGATATTCTACTTTGGTACCAAGTATTCGGAAGCCATGAACGCCAAAGTCACCAATGACAAAGGTGAGAACGTGCCAGTTCATATGGGAAGCCACGGCATCGGCGTGTCGCGTCTTCTGGGCGCAATTATTGAGGCAAGCCATGACGACAAAGGCATCATTTGGCCAGAAGGTGTTACACCGTTCCATTGCGGCATTGTCAATCTCAGGCAGGGCGACGCAGAGGCCGATGCGGCGTGTGACGCGCTTTATGCATCTTTGACCGCACTGGGGCTTGACCCGCTGTATGACGACCGTGACGAACGGGCAGGCGGCAAGTTTGCCACGATGGATCTGATCGGCCTGCCGTGGCGTATCACAGTGGGGCCACGCGGGCTTAAGAACGGTGTTGTGGAATTGACTAACCGCCGGACTGGTGTCAGCGAAGAGATGCCGCCCGAGAAGGCCGTCGAGAAAGTACATCAGATTTATGCTGGTCACCAAAATGGCGGACATGTCGAAATGATGGGAAAACGGTCTTTTCACACCTATATCTAACTTGGCCTTTTGACCCAACGACCGCTGCAACGCGTCGAGGGCAGGAATTGCGAGACTTGGGCGTTTGGGCCGGAGCAGGGGTGATCAGGTTAGTCTTGGCGTTGCCTCGGATTCAATTTGCGCAGCGGAAAGCACAAAGCGCATCAGCCGTGAGCGTGCTTGCTGTCTCTGGGCGCCTCTTCCCTGTCAAACATCCCGTAGTCGCGAATGACGTGCGCAATGCGCAGGTGGTAGTCTGAAAAAACGCCCGTACGCCCTTTTAATTGCGCTCCGCGATGCGCGCTCAGGTTTCGCCAGCGGTGCACAGCCTCTTCGTTTTCAAAAAACGACAAGGACAGCAATTTCGAAGGGTCCGTCAGGCTCTGAAAGCGCTCGACCGAGATGAACCCTTCGACCTCTTCCAGCAGCGGGCGCATTTGGGCAGCGATTTCCAGATAGGCCTCTTTGCGACTTTCTGCGGGCTGGACTTCGAAGATGACTGCAATCATGGCGCGGCTCCGTGTGGCGTGGACACTATTTGAGTAGGGCCCGCGCGCATGAACGGCAAGGGCTCTCACCGTTCTGTCTCACGCACAGTTGGGAGTGCTGGATAGTTCACCGGTGGCAGCTAAACTAATTCCGAAGTCGTTCAAAACTGATCCCACGGAGGCATGCAATGAAACGAGTACCCTGAGCGCTGCGTAACAGTGCGCTCTCGTTATCTCTGTTTGTCGCATCTGCGGGCACGGGCTTCTCTCAAGAGATGGCAGACACTCTTTACAC
>CBDTVL010000038.1:0-21739 GCA_965363755.1 uncultured Sulfitobacter sp. | reverse complement strand
ATGATCAGCGGCCCGCTATCTGCACAAAATGGTGCCCAGAACCCGGCCCCATGACCGCCGAAATTGTTCGCGCCGGCGTGCAGGACCGACTTGATCGGTTGGGCGTCGCGCAGGTCGACCTGCTGCAATTCCACTGGTGGATGTTTGAACATCCCGCATGGCTTGATGCGTTGCACGAGTTGAAGAAACTCCGCGAAGAGGGGATGATCGGGGAAATCGGCGTTACTAATTTTGATGCTGCACACCTGCGTCTGGCGATCTCGGATGGGATACCTCTTGTGTCAAATCAGGTGTCGTTTTCCTTGCTCGACCGACGCGCGTCCGGACTGTTGGGCTCTCTGTGCCGCAAAAGTAAGGTCAGATTGCTTGCTTATGGGACATTGTGTGGCGGTTTCCTGTCGGAACGCTGGCTGGGTCGTCCTGAACCTGCCGACATTCCTGACTGGAGCAAAATGAAATACAAGCGTTTCATCGACGCTGCTGGAGGGTGGCAAGCCTATCAGAACACACTTGCCGCGGTAGCGGACATTGCTGCGAAACACGGGGTTTCAATTTCAAACGTGGCAACCCGCTGGGTTCTCGACCAACCGCATGTTGCGGGTGTGATTGTGGGCGCGCGGATTGGCGAAAGCGAACATATTGCAGACAATGCCAAGCTGTCCGGCTTTTCGCTCAGCCCAGAGGATCATGCGCACTTGGAAGCGTCCTTTGCCACACCTATTCATGGCGACTGTGGCGATGAATATCGAAAGCCTCCGTTTCTGACGGCCTCGGGAGATCTCAGTCACCATCTGAAAACAATGGAAAACCCTTACAAGGCAACTGGGATCTCTTTCAGGCCGGAGGCCCGTCGGGTTCTGAGCGGCAGCGAATGGGAAGATATTGCAGGCTATTGCCGCGCCCAACGGATCGGCGATCGCATCCTCGTCTCAGGAACAACCGCCACAGCAGGCAGTGACCGTCCGGTGGCGCCAAAGGACGCAGGTGCGCAGACGACGTTCATTTTGGATAAGATCGCAGCGAGTCTGCGAGCCCTTGATGCCGACATGGACGATGTCGTGCGTACGCGGATTTACATCACAGACCCCGATGACGTGATGGCGGTGTCGGAGGCACATGGCAGGGTTTTCTCTGACATCAAACCCGCCAACACGTTGGTAGTCGTTGCCCAACTCATCGGGAATTATCGCGTTGAAATCGAGGCCGAGGCGCTGATTTCCTGCTCGCCCTCGAACCAATAAAAGTCTCTATCAGAGGCCATCAGCGCTGGAACGTGAAGCGTGACGGAAACACAACCTAAGAAATGGTTTTGCAAGAAAACGAGCGCAGAATTTGCTCCGTTTCAGGTGTCATTTTACGCCGGGAGTACCGTCGAACTTCTTCTCCAATTCTTCCCAACAGTCGATGTAATCGTCCTGTAGCGGCGCTTCATTCGCTGCAAATGTCGTCAGATGCTGGGGAAAGCGGGTCTCGATCATGAAAGACATGGTGTTGTCGAGCTTTTCCGCGTCAAGTTTGGCATTTGATGCGGCTTCAAAGGCGTTCAGGTCCGGACCATGCGGCAACATCATGTTGTGCAGCGAAAGACCTCCGGGAACAAATCCCTCGGGCTTTGCGTCATATTGGCCGTAAATATTCCCCATGAGCTCTGACATGACGTTTTTGTGGTACCACGGCGGGCGAAATGTGTTTTCGGCGACCATCCAGCGCTCGCGAAACAGAACGAAATCGATATTGGCCGTCCCCTCCACACCGCTTGGTGCCGTCAGCACAGTAAAGATCGACGGATCGGGGTGGTCGAACAATATGGATCCGACCGGGCAATACGTGCGCAGATCATATTTGACCGGCGCGTAGTTGCCGTGCCAAGCCACAACATCCAATGGACTATGGCCAATGTGGGTTTCGTGGAATTGGCCGCACCATTTGACGGTAACCGTGCTTGGAACTTCGCGATCCTCAAAGGCGGCTACCGGGGTTTTGAAATCGCGGCGGTTCGCCATGCAGTTGGCACCAATCGGACCGCGACCGGGCAGGGCAAATTTCTGGCCGTAATTTTCGCAGACAAATCCCCGCGCGGGACCGTTGAGTACCTCAACCCGGTAGACCAGCCCGCGCGGAAGTATGGCGATTTCTTTGGGCGCCAGATCAATCACGCCAAGTTCGGTGCAAAACCGTAATTCGCCTTCTTGCGGAATGACCAGAAGTTCGCTGTCAGCGGAATAGAAATAGGCATCCTGCATTGACTGAGTCACTAGGTAGACATGGCTCGCCATGCCGACCTGCGTATTCACATCGCCGGCTGTTGTCATCGTGCGCATCCCCGTGATCCAGGTTAGCGGCTGGTCTGAATGCGGCACCGGATTCCAGCGGTATTGGCCAAGGCTGATCACATCAGGATCCACGTGAGGTGCCGATTTCCAATGGGGCATGTCGAGTTTAGTAAATCGATGCGTGTGCTTCACGGACGGGCGGATGCGATAGCACCAGGTCCGCTCGTTTTGATGGCTGGGTGCGGTAAATGCGGTGCCGGACAGCTGCTCTCCGTAAAGACCGTAGTTGCATTTCTGAGGGCTGTTCATGCCCTGTGGCAGGGCGCCGGGAAGAGCCTCGGATTCAAAGTCGTTGCCAAACCCCGGCATGTAACCTGGGTGAGTACCGACAGGGGTTTCTGCCGCCGTCAGAATTGTAGGTGCAATTGCCTTGTCCATGGAAACTCCTCACATTCTAATTCGGTCTCGAGATAATAGTTGAAAATGTAACTAACAAGACTAATTTGGGAGACATGCAACACCACGGTGAATTCGACCTTAAGGATTTTCTTCCCTACTTGCTGAACCAGGCGGCAGAAGAAGCAAGCCTTGGGTTTCAGGTTCTATATAAAGAACGTTATGGGATGTTGCGCACTGAGTGGCGTGTTTTGTTTCATCTCGGGCGTTATGGGGACATGACCGCCAAGGAGATTTGCAACCGTGCACGCACCCATAAGACCAAAGTCAGCCGTGCCGTTTCAAAGCTTGAAAAAAGACGGTTTGTGCATCGTAAAGAAGTCGAAAGCGACAGGCGACACGCAATGCTGAGTGCGACCGAGCAAGGGCGCACTGCCTATAAGGACTTATGTAATTTCGCACGTAGGTATGACACCCAACTGGTAGGCGAATTTACCGACTTGGAAGAGGCAACACTGCGCAAATGCCTTGCCCGCCTAGCGTCGTTTGGTGGCTAGGGGGTGTCCTTGGCACTTCGGGGCGGATCGCGCCACAGGCATAGCTGCGTCAATAGACGCTGAGAGCAGCATATCCCAGTGGCCGCAAACGCTGTGGCTGCGACCTGTCAGCTTTGGGGATCATCTATCAGCGGCGTTGGTTTTGCAAAGGCCCGCAAGTCAGAACAATCCGAGATGGTCACAGTGCTGCCATCGACCGCCACACCATAGGTACGCAGGACCTTAATTGCGCGTGAAAGGCTTTCTGGTGTCATCCCAAGGAAAGACGCAAGCCGGCGCTTTTCAACCATAAGCTCAAAAGTAGATTCATTTCCGGCGTGTATTTGCAAACGCAGCAGGTAATTCGCCAGCCGTTCAAGTGACGTCCGCAGTTTCAGTCCTTTGGTTCCCTTGATCACGGTACGATAACAGTGAGCCAACTCGGTTACGATTGAGCGGGCAAATGCGGGATCGTCCTGAAAAACCGAGCGGACGTCCACAGACGGAATGAGGATTATGCGGCTCTTTTCAAGCGTGCGCGCTGCCATCAGATAAGGTGCATCGTTGATTGTTGCCGCCAGAATAAAGGTGGAGATCGGGCGCACCGTTGCCATTGTGGTTTCGCGACCGTTCCAGGATGCGAACAACTCGACGGAACCGGAGAATACGATGTGCAAAAAATCGCTTGGATCACCCTCGGCGATCATTTCGATCTGCGGCGGGAAATTCTGGACGTAGGCCCCCCGAAACAGAGTGCTAAAATGCCCGTCATCCATGTCGGCAAACAGGGATAGTGACCGAATCTCTGGATACTCGTGTTCTCGCATAGTCAAGAAAGTCGCCATTGGTTGAGCGTTAATCTATATCTGCCGAAAAATTGATAAATGTCAATCATTCGATTGATTTGGTTTGGAGTCTGCCTTGCGTAAACGCTTGGTGTCAATTGATGAATCTGCGCAACCCATTTATTTCGTTAATAAAAACACCACGACTTGATCTGGATCAGATCAGTCAGGAGCCTTTCGGCGGCATCCCCTTGTCTCGAAGAAACCCCAAAACCGGAGGGGCCGGAGATGCAAATGATCATGAAGTTGGGTGCAAACGTCAGGATTGGCGCCAGCCGGGAGCATTCGGATTGTTCGCAAGGTCGGCTGGCCACACAGGTCGGTCTTTTGCCGTTTTTGACCCAGCAGACTGTCAATTCAAGGAGTGGATCATCATGCACAATATCGACGGTGTAACGCCGCGCGATCAATACAGGGCGCTTGGATTAAGCACGCTGGCCTTCACGGTCTGTTTTGCTGTCTGGACGATATTTTCGATTATCGGGGTGAAAATCAAACAGGATCTTGGCCTGACCGAGACCCAGTTTGGCCTTTTGGTCGCAACCCCGATCCTGACCGGCTCACTCAGCCGGATTTTCCTGGGGGTTTGGACTGACCAGTTCGGCGGGCGCATCATGCTGCCGCTGCAAATGCTGATTACCGCCATTTCCGTATGGCTGTTGGCGTCGGTGCAGACCTACGCTGTTTTCCTGATGATCGCGCTAGGCCTTGGATTAGCTGGCGGGTCGTTCATTATCGGCATCGCCTATGTGTCGCGCTGGTTCGAAGCGGAACGGCAGGGCACGGCGCTGGGCATTTTCGGAGCCGGTAACGTGGGTGCCGCGGTTACCAACTTTGCCGCACCGTTCCTAGTAATCGCCGTTGGCTGGGAAGATACCGCACGCATCTATGCCGTTGCTCTGGTGATAATGGCCGTTGTCTTTTACATCTTTGCCAAGGACGATCCGGTGCTGGTCGAACAAAGAAAAACGGGTACCAAGCCGATGTCGGCTGCCAAACAACTTGAACCACTCAAGGATATTCAGGTCTGGCGCTTTGCGACCTACTACTTCTTCGTGTTCGGTGCCTTTGTCGCCTTCGCGTCGTTCCTGCCACGCTACTATGTCGGTGCGTACGGTGCGGCTCTGACGTCTGCGGGTATTTTTGCAGGCATGTATTCGCTGCCGGGGTCGGTATTCCGCGCACTTGGCGGCTGGATGTCGGATGTCTGGGGCGCAAGGTTCGTGATGTACCTGACTTTCATCGTGTCGCTGGTTGTGTTGTTCATCATGAGCTATCCGGAAACGTCTTATGTGGTCAAAGGCATCCCGTATGCCGATGGCACAGAGCGGCTGATCGAATTCAGCTTTGGCATTCCGCTTTACATGTTCGTGTTCCTGACCGTTGTCCTTGGCTTTGTGATGAGCTTGGGCAAAGCGGCGGTCTACAAGCACATCCCGGTCTATTTCCCGGATAACGTCGGCGCAGTCGGCGGTCTCGTCGGGATGATCGGCGGGCTTGGCGGGTTTGTTCTGCCAATCAGCTTTGGCATCTTGCTAGACGTCTTCCACGTCTGGTCGGTGGTGTTCATGCTGATGTTCCTGATCGTCTCGGTCAGCACCGTCTGGATGCATTTGGCCATCCGCAAGATGGATCGCGAACGTCACCCGGAACTGGTTGGCAACACGCATCTTTCCGATGTGCCGATGTCATAGGAAAAAGAAATCAAGATAATGGCGGGCCATCTGACTGGCCTGCCCCAACCTCACCCCGAGGAGATATGAATTGGGACAAGACCTAAGAAACTGGAATGTCGAGGACGAGAGCTATTGGGCCTCGACGGGCAAGGCCATCGCCACGCGGAACCTGTGGATTTCCATCCCCAGCTTGCTGTGTGGCTTTGCTGTGTGGCTTTACTGGGGCATCATCACCGTTCAGATGATCAATCTCGGATTCGCATTTGAGAAATCCGACCTCTTTACGCTGGCGGCCATCGCCGGCCTGACAGGGGCAACGCTGCGTATCCCGTCGACGTTCTTTATTCGCATCGCAGGTGGGCGAAATACAATTTTCTTCACAACCGCGTTGTTGATGCTGCCAGCTGCAGGGGCGGGCATCGCGTTGAGCAATCCGGACACTCCCCTTTGGCATTTTCAGGTGCTCGCTTTCCTGTCCGGTATCGGCGGCGGTAACTTTAGCTCGTCGATGTCCAACATCAGCTTTTTCTATCCCAAAAAGGTGCAAGGCTACGCACTTGGCATGAACGCTGGTTTGGGAAACTTTGGTGTAACGACCATGCAAATCGTGATCCCACTGGTCATGACCTTTGGGCTGTTTGGTGGCGAGAGCCGCACGCTGGTGAACACCTCAGGTACCCTCATCGGTAAGATTCCCGCTGGAACCGAGACCTTCATCCAAAATGCCGGTTTCGTGTGGCTGCTGGCTCTTGTGCCTCTGGCCTTTCTTGGCTGGTGGGGCATGAACAACATTCGTGATGAGCATGTGTCTCCTGACATTCCGAACCCGGTTGGCGCCTTTGCCACCATTACTGGTATGCTGGTTATAGGTTTTGCGACCGCTGCATTTGGTTTGTGGCTGCTGTTACCTGCCAAAGTTGGCGGCTCGGGTTTCATGGTTTCCAAATGGGTCGTTTTGCCCATCGTGATTGGGTTGACCGTGTTCCTGCTGAAAATGATCCCCGGTGCGGTTGGTCAGAACCTGACTCGCCAGTACAAGATTTTTGGCAATAAGCACACGTGGGCGATGACGGTCATTTACACCATGACCTTTGGTTCATTCATCGGATATTCAGCTGCGTTTGCTTTGACCATCAAAGTCATTTTTGGCTTCCAACACCTCATGGTTGATGGTGCGTTGATCCACACAACCGCAAACCCAAATGGTCCGTCAGCTTTGATGTATGCTTGGATGGGACCGTTCATCGGCGCGTTGATCCGCCCCATTGGCGGCATGATGGCTGACAAGATGGGCGGCGCCAAAGTGACCCAGATGATTAGCGTTGTCATGGTGGCCTGTGCGCTGGCATTGGCGTGGATCCTTAAGCAGGCCTACGGGTCGGCAACACCTGAAACGCTGTTCTTGCCGTTCATGATCCTGTTCCTGATCCTGTTTGCGGCCACCGGCATTGGTAACGGCTCGACTTTCCGCACAATTGCGATGGTGTTTGACAAAGAGCAAGCTGGTCCTGCGCTGGGTTGGACTGCGGCTGTTGCAGCATATGGCGCATTCATCATCCCCAAAGTGTTCGGTGAACAACTCAAAGCAGGGTCGCCCGAATACGCGCTTTACGGGTTCGCAATATTTTACGCCGTCTGCATTGCAATCAACTGGTGGTTCTATTTGCGCCCCAACGCCTATGTGAAAAATCCGTGACCCAAAAAGAACAATTGCCCCGGTTCAAGGCCGGGGCGACTTCATCCAATCAAGGAGACAACCGATGAGCCATCTGCTCGACAGATTGAACTTTCTCCAGTCCAAAGAACTAGAACAGTTCTCGGACGGTCACGGCCAGGTCACGCGAGAAAACCGCGACTGGGAAGACACGTACAGAAATCGCTGGCGTCACGACAAGATTGTCCGCTCGACTCACGGAGTGAATTGCACTGGGTCTTGTAGCTGGAAGATTTATGTCAAGTCTGGGATCGTCACTTGGGAAACCCAGCAAACCGACTACCCACGTACTCGGGCTGACCTGCCCAATCATGAACCGCGCGGCTGCGCCCGTGGTGCGAGCTATAGCTGGTATCTCTACTCTGCGAACCGGGTGAAAAACCCGTTGATCCGGGGCAGATTGCTTAAAGTCTGGCGTAAAATGCGCGAAACGTTAAGCCCCGTGGAAGCTTGGACAAAGCTGCAAAATGATCCGATCTTGCGCGCCAACTATGTGAAGTCCCGCGGCAAAGGCGGATTTGTCCGTGCCACTTGGGATGAATCGACTGAAATTATCGCCACAGCCAACGCGTATACCGCCAAAACATACGGTCCCGACCGCGTATTTGGCTTTTCACCGATCCCTGCGATGTCGATGGTCAGCTATGCTGCCGGGTCGCGGTACCTAAGCCTGATGGGCGGCGTCTGCATGTCGTTTTATGACTGGTATTGCGATTTGCCGCCAGCGTCGCCGATGACATGGGGCGAGCAGACCGACGTGCCGGAAAGCGCCGATTGGTATAACGCCGGCTTCCTGCTGCTTTGGGGCAGCAACGTGCCGCAAACCCGGACACCGGATGCGCATTTCTATACAGAGGCGCGGTATCGTGGCACCAGATCCGCTGTCATCTGCCCTGACTATTCCGAAGCCGCCAAGTTTGGTGATGTCTGGCTTGCGCCTCAGCAGGGCACAGACGCCGCCCTTGCAATGGCGATGGGGCATGTGATCTTGCGCGAATACCACCTGGATCGTCAGACTGAGTATTTTGAGGATTACACGCGTAAATACTCTGACTTCCCGATGCTGGTGAAGCTTGAAAAGGGTGCAAGTGGTTACGTTGCGGGCCGATTCCTGCGCGCGGATGATCTGGATGGCAAACTAGGTGAAAAGAATAATCCAGAGTGGAAGACTGTCGCATTTGATGACAAAACCGGATTGGTTTCACCAAATGGTTCAGTTGGGTATCGCTGGGGCGAAGACGGCGAATGGAACCTGGAGGAACGCGCCAAGGGCAAAGACACTGACCTGAAAACCTCGCTGATACTCGAAGGAGATCACGACGCTGTTGTTGGCGTGGATTTCCCGTATTTCGGGGGTCAGGCGACAGAGCATTTTGCGCAATGTGATCATCCGGACGTGATGACCCACAACATTCCGGTGAAAAAGGTCAAAACCGCCGCAGGCGAGATCTTGGTTGCCACGGTGTTTGATCTGTTTTGCGCCAACTACGGTCTGGATCGTGGACTAGGCGGCGATTGGGTGGCCAAATCCTTTGATGAAGATAAGCCATACACACCGGCATGGGCCGAACGGATCACCGGCGTTCCCGCAGATAAAATTGTCGCTGTTGCACGGGAATTTGCCGGCAATGCCGAAAAGACCAACGGCAAGTCGATGGTCATTCTTGGGGCCGGACTGAACCACTGGTACCACATGGACATGAACTATCGCGGGATCATCAACATGTTGGTGATGTGCGGTTGTGTGGGCCAGTCCGGAGGCGGGTGGAGCCACTACGTTGGTCAGGAAAAGCTGCGTCCACAAACCGGTTGGGCGCCACTGGCATTCGCGCTTGATTGGCAGCGACCGCCACGCCACATGAACTCGACTTCGGCATGGTATGCGCACACGGATCAGTGGCGCTATGAGACACTGACTGCCAAGGAAATCCTGTCGCCAACCGCACCGGACGGAGATTGGGATATCAACCTCATCGACTATAATATCCGGGCTGAAAGGATGGGCTGGCTGCCCTCGGCTCCGCAACTGAAGCAAAACCCGCTGGACGTGGCCAAAGCCGCCAAGGCAGCGGGCGCCGACGTCAAGGATTATGTTGTCTCTGGGCTGAAAGACGGCACACTTGAGATGTCATGCGAAGACCCGGACGCACCAGAAAACTGGCCGCGTAACCTGTTTATCTGGCGCTCCAATCTATTGGGGTCTTCCGGCAAGGGCCACGAGTATTTCCTCAAGCACCTTCTCGGCACCGACCACGGTGTGCTGGGGCATGATCTGGGTGTCGAAGGCGGCGTAATGCCGAAAGAGGCCAAGTGGCATGAGGAAGCCCCGGAAGGGAAGCTGGACCTGTTGGTGTGCATTGATTTCCGAATGTCCACAACAGCTGTCTATTCCGATATCGTCCTGCCAACAGCCAGTTGGTACGAGAAAAACGACCTGAACACGTCGGACATGCACCCGTTCATCCACCCGCTTCAGGCGGCGGTTGATCCGGCTTATGAAAGCAAATCGGACTGGGAGATTTTCAAGGCAATTGCCAAGAAATTCCAAGAGGTTGCGCCAGAGATCCTTGGTGTAGAAACTGACATCGTTGCCCTGCCGATCTTGCACGACACACCAGCCGAAATTGCGCAGGATGACGTGCGCGACTGGAAGAAAGGCGAATGCGAGCTCATCCCGGGCAAGACCGCGCCGAATTTTGTCGCGGTCGAGCGGGATTTCACTGCAGTTTATGATCGTTTTGTAGCGCTCGGCCCCTTGCTGGATAAACTGGGCAATGGTGGCAAAGGCATCAATTGGGAAACCAAACATGAGGTCCAGCAACTGCGCGATCTGAATGGTGAATGGAAGGATGGCCCCGCAAAAGGCTGTCCAAAGATTGTCACCGATATAGATGCGACAGAAGTGATCCTGATGCTTGCGCCTGAGACCAATGGCGAAGTGGCCGTGAAGGCATGGCACGAACTGGAGAAAGCAACTGGCCGCGAACACGCGCACCTGGCCTTGGCCAAAGAAGATGAAAAAATCCGCTTTCGTGATATTGCAGCTCAACCGCGCAAGATCATCTCGAGCCCAACATGGTCTGGGATCGAGAGCGAAACGGTTTGCTATAACGCCGGCTATACAAATGTACATGAGCTGATCCCGTGGCGGACGCTGACAGGACGTCAGCAGCTTTATCAGGATCACCTGTGGATGCGCGCCTTTGGCGAAGGCTTCTGCAGCTATCGTCCTCCTGTCGATTTGAAAACCATCACCACAGAAGTGAATTCGGACGCCCGCGATGGCGATCCGCATGTCGTGCTCAACTTTATAACACCTCACCAGAAATGGGGCATTCACTCGACCTATTCAGACAACCTGTTGATGCTGACGCTAAATCGGGGTGGACCTGTGGTCTGGCTGTCTGAAGTGGACGCAGCCAAGGCCGGGATCGTCGATAATGACTGGGTTGAAGCCTATAACACCAACGGTGCCCTGACGGCCCGGGCAATAGTAAGCCAGCGCATAAAGAACGGCACGCTGTTCATGTATCACGCACAGGAAAAAATCGTGAACACGCCGGGCTCAGAGAAAACCGGAAATCGCGGTGGAATCCACAATTCGGTCACCCGCACAACGCTTAAGCCAACCCATATGATCGGCGGCTATGCGCACCAGTCTTACGGTTTCAACTACTACGGAACCGTCGGCAGCAACCGTGACGAATTTGTCATTGTCAGGAAAATGCGGAAGGTCGACTGGCTCGATACTCCGGCAGCCCAGAAGGAGGACGCGCAATGAAAGTTCGCGCACAAATCGGCATGGTGCTGAACCTTGATAAATGTATCGGGTGTCACACCTGCTCGGTCACTTGCAAAAACGTCTGGACCAGCCGAGAAGGTGTTGAATACGCTTGGTTTAACAATGTGGAGACCAAGCCGGGCACGGGATATCCCACCGACTGGGAGAATCAGGCGCGTTGGAATGGCGGCTGGGAGCGGACCAAGTCCGGTAAGCTTCAGCCCAAGCAGGGCGCGAAATGGCGGATCTTGTCCAATATTTTCGGAAACCCCGATCTGCCCGAGATCGACGACTATTACGAACCGTTTGATTTTGATTATGATCACCTGAAGTCCGCCCCTGAGATGACGGCGTTCCCAACAGCACGCCCACGATCCGTGATCACTGGCGAGCGGATGGAGAAGATCGAGAAAGGCCCGAACTGGGAAGAAATTCTTGGGGGCGAATTCTCCAAACGTTCGGCAGATTATAACTTCGAGGGCGTGCAAAAAGAGATCTACGGGGAATACGAAAATACATTCATGATGTATCTTCCCCGGCTCTGCGAGCATTGCCTCAACCCAACCTGTGTGGCGTCGTGCCCATCCGGCGCGATTTATAAACGCGAAGAAGACGGCATCGTTCTGATCGATCAGGAGAAGTGCCGGGGTTGGCGGATGTGCGTATCGGGCTGCCCCTACAAGAAGATCTATTACAACTGGTCCTCCGGAAAATCCGAGAAATGCACGTTGTGTTATCCGCGGATTGAATCGGGCAACCCGACGGTGTGTTCGGAAACCTGCGTCGGTCGCATTCGTTATCTGGGCGTCATGCTTTATGATGCGGATAAGATCGAAGAAGCCGCAAATGCGCCTGAAACAACCGATCTTTATGATGCACAGCTTGGCGTGTTTCTGGATCCGAAAGATCCTGAGGTGATTGCAGCGGCGCGTGCTGATGGCATTCCCGAGGACTGGATCACGTCGGCTCAGGAAAGTCCGATCTGGAAAATGGCAATGGACTGGAAAGTAGCCTTCCCATTGCACCCAGAATATCGAACCTTGCCGATGGTGTGGTATATCCCACCGCTGAGCCCGATCCAGAACGCAGCCGAAGCGGGTAAAATCTGGATGGATGGCGATATGCCTGACGTGTCATCGCTGCGTATTCCCGTCAAATATCTGGCAAATATGCTGACGGCCGGAGATGAACCACCGGTTGTCACCGCGCTCGAGCGGA
This sequence comes from uncultured Sulfitobacter sp., assembly GCA_965363755.1. Lineage (GTDB taxonomy): Bacteria > Pseudomonadota > Alphaproteobacteria > Rhodobacterales > Rhodobacteraceae > JL08. The sequence continues at coordinate 9,300 of CBDTVL010000038.1, read as the reverse complement.
TGATGGCAATGCGATCTTACATGCGGGCAAAAACTGTCGACGGCGTGATTGACGAGGCGATCGCCGAGCGTGTTGGTCTGTCAACGCAGATGATCGAAGATATGTACAAGATCATGGCTCTTGCGGATTATGAGGATCGATTTGTGATCCCAACAACCCACCGAGAGCAGGTTGAAGAAGCCTATGACATCAAGGGAGGCTGTGGCTTTACCGATGGCAACGGGTGTTCGACCGGCATCAGCAAAGGATCGCTGTTTGGCGGCAAAAAGAAACCCCTGAAAATGCCAACGGAGGTCATGTAATGGACCGCACATACAAAGCCCTGTCGCTTGTTCTCTGTTACCCGACAACTGAGCTTCAAGAGGCGATGCCGGAAATCGGTGGCGTTCTGGCCGCAGACACACGACTGACATCGGCAGCGCGGCGCGCTCTGCGCCCGCTTGTCGATGCGCTGCGGGACGGTGATATCTATGATCTGGAAGAAAAGTTTGTGCTGCTTTTTGACCGCTCGCGGACTTTGTCGCTGAACCTGTTTGAGCATGTGCATGGCGAAAGCCGCGACCGTGGCGGCGCGATGGTGTCACTGGTTGAGACCTACCGCGACGGTGGATTTGATCCAGTGACCTCGGAGTTGCCGGATCACCTTCCGGTTCTGTTAGAGTTTCTTGCGACGCGGCCTGAGGCCGAGGCAAAAGAAACGCTGTCGGACGCGGCGCATATCTTCGAGGTGCTGTCGACCCGATTGGAACGCCGCGAAAGTCCCTATGCGGCAGTCTTTGGCGCATTGCGGCAACTGTCCGGCACACAGGCCGACAGCGAAACAGTTGCGCAGTTGCTGGAGCAGCCAGAAGACGATCCAAACGATCTGGATGCACTCGACGCGGTTTGGGAGGAATCCGAGGTCACCTTTGGTCCTGATCCCAATGCCGGATGCCCGCAAGTGCGCGACATGCTCGCTAAAATGGATACCCCCCTCAACCCTGCACCGGTTCGCCCGGTTGCGGCTGAATAATGGAGGCTTAGATGCACAATTTCTTTTTTGGAATTTTTCCCTACATCGCGATATCGGTGATGATTATCGGGTCAATCGCGCGCTATGAACGGGACCCGTTTTCCTGGAAATCGTCGTCCTCGCAGTTGTTGAGACGTAAACAGTTGGTCATGGGGTCGGTCCTGTTTCACATCGGGGTGCTGATGATCCTGCTGGGTCACTTTGTCGGTCTTCTCACACCGTTATGGTTCTGGGATGCGATAGGTGTCAGTCACGGCGCCAAACAAGTACTGGCGATTGTCGCGGGTGGTGTGGCCGGAATTCTTGCGTTGGTTGGTGGGGTGATATTGTTGCACCGACGCTTGATGGACCCGCGCATTCGGGCAACTTCTACATTTGCCGATACATCCATTCTTGTGCTTCTCATGGCGCAGTTGCTCCTTGGGCTGGGTACGATATTTGTGTCGCTTCAGCATCTGGACGGGCATGAGATGACCACATTCATGGCCTGGGCACAGGGCATTCTGACGTTCCAGGAAGGTGCCGCAGGGCACATCGCCGGTGCCGCGCCAATCTTTAAGCTGCACATTGTATTGGGGCTGACAATTTTCTTCCTATTCCCATTCACTAGGCTGGTTCACATGCTGTCAGTGCCGCTGCGCTACCTCACGCGTCCCGGCTATCAGGTGGTCCGCTCACGCCGATCCAAAGCGCAGATCGCGCGCAAACATCCCGCGGAGTAAACATCATGAGCAACGCACTTTTCCCCGACGTCGCTGTTAATGGCACAACCATCCCCTCAGCCGCTATTGCGGCTGAGGCACAAAATCACGAAGCGCCGCAGGGCAAACCAGGCCTTGCGTGGCGCAAGGCTGCACGCGCTCTGATCATCCGCGAGTTGCTTTTGCAGAAAGCGCGCGACCTGGGGCTCCAAGAGCAACCTGCTTTGGTGGGGCAGGGGCGACGAGAGACCGAAGAAGAAGCGCAAATTCGCGCGGTTCTGGATTGCGAGGTTGAGATTGATGTCCCATCCTCCGACGCCGTGCGGCACCTCTGGGCGCAGGATCCCGACCGCTTTCGGTCGCCGCCGCTTTGGGAGGTTTCGCATATCTTGTGTGCTGCGGATCCCGAAAATGAGGACGCGCGCGTTCAGGCAAAGGCCCGCGCGGATGCTATCACCACGACCGTTCTCAAGAATCCCAAAGATTTTGGCCGGATCGCAAAGGAGCAGAGCGATTGTTCTTCCAACAAGGAAGGCGGAGTTTTAGGCCAACTCAGCCCCGGAGACACGGTACCGGAATTTGAGGCGGTCTTGCGTCAATTGGCTGAGGGTGAGATCACCACCGATCCTGTCATGTCCCGCTTTGGGTTTCATATCGTGCGGCTCGATGCCTGCGCGCAGGGACGTGTGCTGCCGTTCGAGGCGGTGCAGCCGCGGTTGAAGGAAGCGATGGAAAAGGCTGCCTGGACCAAGGCGGTGCAGGGCTTCACCCGCTCTCTGGTCGCGCGCGCGGAAATCGTTGGCATTGACGATCTGGAAGCGTTCTGAGGAGGAACGATCAGATGGGCAAGCAACGCGATGGATCTCCCCGCAGCGCGGGATTGAGTCCGAGCGAGATGTCTCTTTTGGGCGATCCACTTGATCTGATCAACCAGGATCATTTAGGGATCCGTCACATTTGCACTTTGATGGACGCCATTTCAGGGCTGCCATCCGAAGAGCCAGGGAACATCTCCGATGCCGGTCATTTTCTCGCCGAAGAGCCTGCAGCGCATGTCGCGGATGAAGAACAGGACCTTTATCCGATGTTACGCATACGATGTGCTCCGGAAGATGAGATCGATACGACACTCGACAAACTGTGCAGGGACCATGTTAACGTAACAGGTGCGGCGATCGAATGCCTTGAGTTTCTCAGTCAGCCGACCCGGATCAGCAAAGTGTGCATCCGAACGCTGCGCGCATTTGCGTCCCACAAACGCCAGCGTCTGATCGTTGAAAACGCGATATTGTTGCCATTGGCGCGTGTGCGCCTTCTGCCCGAAGACCTGACCGAACTGCTGACTCATATGGTGCAGCGGCGTGGCTTGAGTCGCATATTTGGAGGCTCTTGATAATGTTGGCTGATCTTCTTGCCCGGAACGCCAAGTGGTCCGGCAGTCGTACCCAGAGTGAACCTGATTATTTTGCCCGCTTGGCCACCCAGCAGGCGCCTGAGTTTTTTTGGATCGGGTGCGCAGATAGCCGGGTTCCCGCGAATGTTGTGGCCGGGCTTGATCCGGGTGAAGTGTTTGTGCATCGCAATGTCGCCAATGTTATCCATTCGTCCGACATGAATTTTCTGAGCGCTCTCGAATTTGCGGTGGAAACGCTTAAGATCAACGAAATCATCGTGTGTGGTCATTATGGTTGCGGCGGCGTGAAAGCGGCAACAGAAGATTTGCCGCACGGTCTTGCTGACCATTGGCTTGAACCGATCCGACGACTGGCGCGGCAATATGCAGTTGATCTTGGCAGGATCGACAACATGGAAGGCCGGCAAGACAGGCTGGCCGAACTGAATGTAGTTGAAGGGGTGCGTCGCGTCGCCGAGACCCCGATCATGCAACGTGTCTGGGCGAAAGGTGTCCGCATTTCAGTGCACGGATTGATCTATGGCCTAAAAGATGGGCTGCTGCGAGATTTAGATTGTACAGTCGGGTTGCCGCATCAGACTTTCGAGGTGGCAGAATGACAATCGCACAGACATTTGAAACAAGTGGGTGCGGCTGTGACTCTCATGACTTGCTGGCGGGTCTGACGTCACTTGGCGATGCCCTGAAGGCCGGTTTGGCCGTGGTACGCCCCATGCCGTGTATCGAAGGCGTGTCGTTGCAGAATGCGCTGGGTCGCGTTTTAGCAGCAGATGTTTTGGCCAAATCCATGATGCCGCCGTTCGAGAATTCGGCGATGGATGGTTACGCGGTGCAAATGGCGGACTTTCAGGGAGACGGACCATGGACTTTTCCTGTCGGCGACCGAATTGCTGCGGGTGACAAAACACCAGGACATTTCTCTGCCAATACCAGCGCGCGCATTTTCACTGGCGCTCCTATCCCCCGTGGGGCGGACGTCGTTATCATGCAAGAGGCAGCGATAGTCGGTGAACAAGGTATCACGTTCAAGGATCGCCCAAGCCCCGGTCAGAATATCCGGCGCATGGGTGAGGATGTGCTGAAGGGGGCAGTCATTTTAGCGGCCGGTCGCAGGTTCGATTGCCGCGAGATTGCGGCGGCGGCCGCAGCCGGCTGTGATCGCGTTCAAGTGTACAAACGTCCGCGAGTTGCTGTTATATGCACTGGAAACGAGATCGTTCGACAGGGCGCTCTGCGCGGCGACGGCGCAATCTACGATGTGAACGGACCCATGTTGCGCGCCACGATAGCGCAGGCCGGTGCGGAGTTGGTGTCATTATTGTATGTCGAAGATTGCCCTGAACAATTGGCCGCAACACTTAAGGATTTGTCGCACAAGGTGGATATGATCATCACAACCGGCGGCGTTTCCGTTGGTGAAGAGGACCACGTTCCCAAAGCTGTCATGGATGCAGGTGGCGGTATTTGCGTGGCCGGGGTTGCGATAAAACCGGGAAAACCTGTGATGCTTGGGCACATCGGGCAAGCTGCCTATGTTGGCTTGCCAGGTAATCCGGTGTCTGCCTTGGTGACCTGGACAGTTTTGGGCGCGCCGATGCTGGCAAAGCTGTGTGGGGTCACAAAACGGGTGGCTCAGCGGCGCTATGTTACACCTGCCACGCAACTCAGGCACCGATCAGGAAGATGCGAATATCGGCCAGCAAAACTGGTAGGTCGTGATGCGATGGGACGAGACATCGTTGAAACCAGAAATCGTGTGCATTCCGCGCAGCTTGGTCCGTTGGTTGAATGTGACGGGCTTGTGCTTATCCCCGGTGATGTAGACACTCTGCACCCGGGCGACTTGCTTGAATTCTTAACCCTCTGACGCGACAAATGGGATAAATGATGAAACTTGCCTATACGATGTCTCAGACCGCGGGTGACTTGGACCTGGTCCTGTTTTACCTTGCCAATGACCTTGCCGCAAAAGGCTGGAAAACCGCTGGCGTGGTCCAGATTAATACCGAGCGCGAGACCTGCCATCCTTGTGATATGGATGTTTTGATATTACCGGACGGACCAACCATCCGGATTTCTCAATCCCTTGGACGCGAAGCCAAAGGTTGTCGCCTTGACCCAGCAGCATTGGAAAAGGCAGTGGCCGCTGTGGCACAGCGATTGGCCGGCGAAGTAGACGTTTTGATCGTGAATAAATTTGGCAAGCACGAGGCAGATGGTCGCGGCTTTCGTGATGTGATCGCTGAGGCGCTGTCACTGGATATACCTGTCATTACTGGCGTGAATGGCATCAACGAAAAAGCCTTTCTGGCATTTTCCGGCGGCATGGCGCAGCAAGTGACAGCGGATGTCTCTGATCTGGTGGCGTGGTTGGGCGCCGTTGAGGTGGCATCCCAGGTCGCCTGATCTGGGCGCATTCTTGATGCCCGCCCACGATAGCAAAACGGCTAAAAAGCCTGTTCTTTGCCAAGAACAAGGCGGGGTCAAACCCCGCCTCATCCAAGTCAGCTCAGCTAACGTCTTTGTAGCTCACGCCTTTGACATCGTAGCCGGGCGCAACGGTATCTCGCCTGACCAACAATCGGTTGAGAGCGTTCACATAGGCCTTGGCGCTGGCCACGACAGTATCGGTATCTGCTGATTGCCCGGTGGCGATTTTGCCATCTTCCTCCATCCGCACCGAAACTGTGGCCTGCGCGTCCGTTCCTTCGGTCACCGCGTGCACCTGATAAAGCTGCAGTCGCGCGTTGTGATCAAAGAGTTTTTTCACTGCATTAAACGTGGCATCCACCGGTCCGTCTCCGGTGGCTTCGACTGAATGCGGCACTCCGTCAATTTCCATCGTCAGATCAGCCGTTTGCGGACCCTCCGTGCCACAGACAACCCTGAGTGATTTTATCTTGAGCCGATTGTCTTCAATGTCGCCGCCCACACGCATCAGCGCGATCAGATCGTCCTCGTAAATCTCTTTCTTGCGATCGGCGAGCTCTTTGAAGCGGACAAAGACGTCTTTGAGCTGGTTATCCCCCAGTTCAAAACCCAGATCTTCCAGTTTAGAGCGTAATGCGGCACGACCTGAGTGTTTGCCCATGACAATGTTGGTTTCCGATAAGCCAATATCCTCGGGACGCATGATCTCAAACGTTTCGGCGTTTTTAAGCATACCGTCCTGATGGATACCACTTTCATGAGCAAAAGCGTTCTTGCCAACGATGGCCTTGTTGAACTGCACTGCAAAGCCGCTGACGGCAGCCACCCGCCGGCTGATATTCATCAGCTTGGTCGCGTCAATATCAGTTTGATATGGCATAATGTCATTGCGCACTTTGAGCGCCATTACGACCTCTTCCAATGCCGTGTTTCCGGCACGTTCACCCAGACCATTAATGGTACATTCGATCTGACGTGCGCCGCCTTCAACCGCGGCGAGCGAGTTCGCCGTCGCCATCCCTAGATCATTGTGGCAGTGGGTGGCAAAGATGATCTCATCGGCACCCGGCACCCGGTTGATCAGCATGCGGATCAGGTCAGCGGATTCGTTTGGTGCGGTGTAGCCAACCGTGTCGGGTATGTTGAGGGTCGTGGCCCCCGCCTTGATCGCAATTTCCACGGTGCGGCAGAGATAATCTTCTTCCGTGCGGGTCGCATCCATCGGCGACCATTGCACATTGTCACAAAGATTACGGGCATGTGTGACTGTTTCGTGGATACGGTCAGCCATTTCGTCCATCGTCAGGTTAGGGATCGTGCGGTGCAGCGGCGAGGTGCCGATAAAGGTATGAATACGCGGAAATTTTGCGTGTTTCACAGCCTCCCAGCAGCGATCAATATCGCCAAAGTTGGCCCGCGCAAGGCCGCAGACAACGCTCCGCTGCGCGTTTTTCGCAATCTCTGAAACAGCGTTGAAATCGCCCTCAGAAGCAATCGGGAACCCGGCTTCGATGATATCGACTCCCATCTCATCCAGCAGCCCGGCGATTTCGAGCTTTTCTGCATGGGTCATCGTTGCGCCTGGGCTTTGTTCGCCGTCGCGCAACGTGGTGTCAAATATCAAGACACGGTCTTGTGTACTTTTGTCAGTCATTTTGAGGTCTCTTTTTTTCTGATCTTACATCCGTGGCGCGCTGCGTCCTCCTCTGAGCGGGCGCGCCGGATGGCACGCTCAGAGGCGGATTAGGATCAGTAGGGCAGCCGGACGGGCGGCGCAGATGCGCAGTGCCAATGTCTGGTTATGCCTGTTTGTCGTCATGTGGGCATTTATAGCGGCCGGAGCACAAAAGAAAAGAGGGCTTTTGGTTTGTTAGGGTGCCGCGACCCCGCGCCAGTTGCGAAACGCTCCTAATAACTGATGGCATAAGCTTGAAAGTGAGGGTGTCTCGACTAGTTCACGTAACATGAATAGAGCTTTGATTATCGGCGCGTCTGGTGGGATTGGATCTGCCGTCGCAGATGCATTACGGGCGCAGCGTTGCGAGGTGACCGGATTGTCTCGATCCGGTGATGGGCTGGATGTAACCGTTGAGGCGTCGGTTGACGCCGCGCTTGCGCCAATTTCAGGGCCGTTTGATATGATTTTTGTTGCGTCTGGTGCGCTGGAGATCAACGGAAACACTCCGGAGAAGTCGATCAAGGCGCTGTCATCGCAAGCCATGGCAGAACAATTTGCGCTGAACGCAATTGGGCCGGCTTTGATAATGCGCCACGCGGCCCGCTTGCTCCCTCGTAATAATCGCTGTGTATTTGCGGTATTGTCAGCGCGGGTTGGTTCTATTGACGACAACCGCATGGGTGGATGGATCAGCTATCGCGCGGCAAAGGCTGCGGCCAACCAGATCGTCCGCACGGGTGCGATTGAATTGGCGCGCACGCATCCGCAGGCGATTTGTGTTTGCTTGCATCCGGGAACGGTGCAGACGGCTTTCACTAAGAACTATCTGGGGCGATATCCTTCTGTATCTCCCGAAGACGCGGCACAGAATTTAATGAATGTGATCAGCAGCTTGAAGCCAGAGCATAACGGAATGTTCTTTGATTGGGCAGGTGAGGTTGTGCCTTGGTAGTCACCGATCTTTTGCTGAGAAATCAGCGCACACAGTCATTCAATCCGCTTGCTGCGTCTCCAGCCACAAATCGTACACAAGCTTGGCTGCCGCCACATCCATGATCGCGATACCGACGGAATCGTAGATCACCGTCGATCCTTTGCGAACCTGTTTCAGGCCGGTATATATTTCTCCAGCCTCAGCAAATATTTCACAGTTACTTCCCCTGACGTTGCCCGCCTGATCACGAGCCGCTTCCGACGATTCAACTACAACGGTGTGACTCATGGCGTCGTCGTCAAGCTCCCGTCCTTCGCTTGTGTTCCAGCCAACAGCGGTCACGAAGGATCCAGGTTTCAGCCATGCGCCTTGCAGAATTGGCTGCTTCGCCGCTGTTGTACATGCCACGACATCTGCGCCGCGAACGGCAGTTTCGGCGTCCTCAAAAAAAATGGCTCCTTTCCGGTCGGCAACTTCGCGTCCTTTGGCTCTGTCACGCGCCCAGAACCGCAACTCTTTCCACTCCATTACGCTCGCCAGAGCATCAACATGTGCTTCTGCTTGGACGCCATTGCCCATGATCGTCACTACATCTACAGATTTGGGCGCAAATTTGCGCGCCGCTGCAGCCGAGCCGGCGGCCGTTCGCATTTCGGTAATCAACCTGCCATCGAGAAGTGCGAGTGGAGCGCCGTTTTCTTTATCCAGCACAAGGATGACAGCCTGATGTGTGGGAATGTCTGTTCCGGCATTAGCGTGGTAAAGTGTAACAATTTTCACTGCCATGGCGGCCCCTACGGCTGGCATGGCCGCAATGATAGCGTCGTGACCCGGGACTGGAACAATCTGGCGCACAGGTTGCGCGACTTTGCCAGTCGAGAATTCGCCCAAGGCAGCCTCCATGGCATCGATGAGTGGCCCCCATTTCAGCAGGTTTGCGACTTGTTTTTCACCAATGATGGGAAGCGTTTCCAACTCCTGAATGGGCATTCTGACACCTTTCCAATTGAACGGCCGGCTAAGTGTTCAGCGGCGGACCAAACAACCCTATAACAGGGCAATTGGATATTCACGCTCAAAAGACGTGCTCGCCCAATCCAGAAATATTGCCAAGAAATGGTCCAAAGAAAT
>CBDTVL010000037.1:0-21803 GCA_965363755.1 uncultured Sulfitobacter sp. | reverse complement strand
CAGATCAAATCAATCTGTGCGGGAAAACACCGACAGCGGTTTTGGGGTGCAGGCAGCGTGAGCCCGGATTTGCCCCGACACAGCAGATCGACAGAATATTTTCGAGCGGACAAAGAAAAAGGCCGGATGAAACATCCGGCCCAAATTCTCTCTGTGATGGGCGGGTTTTTAGCCCTTCATCGAGTCCCAGAACGATTTAACCGAAGAAAAGAAGCTGCTGGATTCCGGATTGTTGTTCTCTGACAGGTCTTCAAACTCCTTGAGCAGTTCTTTTTGACGGCTGGTCAGGTTTACTGGGGTTTCAACGGCCAGTTCGATAAACATGTCGCCCACACCACCGCCACGTAAGGCAGGCATGCCTTTGCTGCGCAGGCGCATTTGTCGGCCCGATTGGCTGCCAGACGGAATCTGGACACGACCGCGACCACCATCGATGGTCGGCACCTCGATATTGCCACCTAAGGCGGCCGTCGACATCGAAACTGGAACGCGGCAATACAGATTGGTGCCGTCACGCTCAAAAAGATCGTGTTTGGTCACCTCGACAAAGATATAGAGATCACCCGAGGGGCCGCCACGCATTCCGGCTTCGCCTTCGCCTGCCAGTCGGATGCGGGTGCCGGTTTCGACGCCAGCAGGAATATTGACGCTGAGAGCGCGGTCTTTTTCGATACGGCCGGCGCCGCCGCAGCCTTTGCAGGGGTTCTTGATAATCTGACCCATGCCGGAACATGTCGGGCAGGTGCGTTCAACAGTGAAGAAGCCCTGTTGCGCGCGCACTTTACCCAAGCCGGAACATGTTGGACATGATGTTGGCTCTGCGCCGCCTTCGGCCCCAGACCCATCACAGGACGTACACCCGACGGCAGTCGGGACATTGATCGTTTTTTGCAGACTGGAATAGGCTTCTTCCAGAGAGACCCGTAAGTTGTAGCGCAAGTCAGATCCGCGTGCGGCGCGTCGGCCGCCACCGCCCCGTTGACCGCCCATGAAGTCACCAAAGAGATCATCGAAGACGTCCGAAAACGCACTCGAGAAATCGCCCTGCTGACCACCAGGAAATCCACCACCCGGTCGTCCGCCGCCACCCATGCCGCCTTCAAACGCCGCGTGACCAAAGCGATCATAGGCTGCCTTTTTGTCGGCATCCTTGAGAACTTCGTACGCTTCGTTGGCCTCTTTGAACTTTGCCTCAGAGCCGGGATTGTCGGCGTTTCTGTCTGGGTGCAACTCTTTGGCTTTGGTGCGATAGGCTTTTTTGATCTCGTCAGGTGAGGCGCCGTTTTTAACGCCGAGCACGTCATAAAAATCACGTTTTGCCATGGGATATTTCCCTTACTGCGGAACGCATGGGGGCCGGTCCCATTGCCGGGCCGGCCCCCATCTCATCCCAGGCCGTGCCTAGGCACGTTTGTCGTCATCCAGATCTTCAAACTCGGCATCAACGATATCATCGTCATGCGCCTCGTCCGCCGCAGAGGGTTCGTCGCCTTCGTCCTGGCTGGATTTGTATATCGCCTCGCCGAGTTTCATTGCGGCTTCGGTGACGTTCTGGATACCAGATTTGATCTTGCCGGCGTTTTCAGTTTCCAACTCGTCCTTCAGAGCGACAATGGCCAGTTCGATTGCTTCGATCGTTGTCGGGTCAACCTTGTCGGCATGCTCCTCCATCGATTTTTCGGTCGAATGAATCAAGCTTTCCGCTTGGTTCTTCGCCTCAATCAACTCGCGACGCTCTTTATCGGCTTCGGCGTTCTCTTCGGCGTCTTTGACCATTTTCTCGATGTCGTCATCGGACAGTCCACCAGAGGCCTGGATTGTGATCTTTTGCTCTTTACCAGTACCTTTGTCCATCGCGCCAACCGCGACGATACCGTTGGCATCGATGTCGAACGTCACTTCGATCTGCGGCATACCACGGGGTGCTGGTGGAATGTTTTCCAAATTGAATGCACCAAGGATCTTGTTGTCTGCGGCCATCTCCCGTTCGCCCTGGAAAACGCGGATGGTTACAGCATTTTGGCTGTCTTCTGCGGTCGAGAAGATTTGCGACTTCTTGGTCGGGATGGTGGTGTTGCGGTCGATCAGACGGGTGAACACACCGCCAAGGGTCTCGATGCCGAGCGACAGCGGCGTAACGTCCAGCAGTACCACGTCTTTCACGTCGCCTTGCAGAACGCCGGCCTGAATGGCAGCACCCAGCGCAACAACTTCGTCAGGGTTCACACCTTTATGCGGCTCTTTACCGAAGAATTTGGTCACTTCTTCAACAACGCGCGGCATGCGGGTCATCCCGCCGACCAGAACAATTTCGTCAATGTCGCTTGTGCTCAGACCAGCATCTTTCAACGCGGCTGCACAAGGTTTCATCGACGCTTTGATCAGATCGGAGACCAGCGATTCCAGTTTTGCACGAGTCAGCTTCATGACCAAGTGCAGCGGTTGGCCGCCGTTGGGGTCCATCGAGATGAACGGCTGGTTGATTTCGGTCTGGTTGGCCGATGACAGTTCGATTTTGGCCTTTTCAGCCGCTTCTTTCAGACGCTGCAAGGCCATCTTGTCTTTGGTCAGATCAACGCCGTTTTCTTTTTTGAACTGATCGGCAAGGTAATTGACAATACGCATGTCAAAGTCTTCACCGCCCAGGAACGTGTCGCCATTGGTGGATTTCACTTCGAACAGACCATCATCGATTTCCAGAATGGTCACGTCGAATGTACCGCCGCCAAGGTCATAGACCGCGATGGTATGTGTGTTCTCTTTGTCGAGGCCGTAAGCCAGCGCCGCAGCTGTTGGTTCGTTGATGATCCGCAGCACTTCGAGACCGGCGATTTTGCCGGCGTCTTTGGTGGCCTGACGCTGAGCGTCGTTAAAGTAGGCAGGAACAGTGATAACTGCCTGCGTGACTTCCTCGCCGAGATAGCTCTCAGCGGTTTCTTTCATCTTGCCGAGGATGAATGCAGAAATCTGGCTAGGGGAGTATTTCTCACCCTTGGCTTCGACCCATGCATCACCGTTGCCGCCATCGATCACATCGAACGGCAGGTTTTTCTTATCCTTGGCCAGATCCACGTCGTCATTGCGACGGCCGATCAGACGTTTGACACCAAAGATTGTATTGTCAGGGTTGGTCACTGCCTGCCGCTTTGCAGGTTGTCCGACCAGACGCTCATTGTCAGTAAAGGCCACAATCGACGGCGTTGTGCGCGCGCCCTCTGCGTTTTCGATCACGCGGGGCTGAGAGCCGTCCATGATTGCAACGCAGCTGTTTGTGGTCCCGAGGTCAATTCCGATTACTTTAGCCATGTTTTGATCCCTTTTCTCGTCAAGGCGATGACACGAGGTGCGGACCCGTTACGGCATCCTTGCCCCGATCTGTTTGTGTGGATCAGACTCTGTCTTCTCCACGCTTCCAGCCGTATATAGGGAGCGGGTCTGAACCCTGCAACCGCCCAATCCGAGTGAAATTGATGAATCTGTGTGGTTTTTTCTTTGATGGGGTAAGGAATGGTTAAGTCATCATGCAAAAGCTGACATTACGCGGCTTTGAAATCCATAAGGAACTTCTTGGCCCAACCGCACAAATAGCCCTTGTAGAGCAGTTGCGGAAGGTCATTGAGCACGCTCCAATGTTTGCGCCGCAGACTCCGTATGGCAAAGCGATGAGCGTACAGATGACGTCCGCAGGGTCAGTTGGCTGGTATTCAGATCGCAGTGGCTATCGCTATGTCCGCCAACATCCTTCCGGCGTGCCGTGGCCGCCGATCCCCGATCAGATCATGGAGATTTGGCGGTTGGTGTCCGGCGTTGAGCGGATGCCTGATTGTTGTCTGATAAATTTCTATGGGGCCGATGCACGTATGGGGATGCATCAGGACAAAGATGAGGCGGATTTTCAGTGGCCAGTTGTGTCGGTGTCATTGGGAGATGACGGGCTGTTTCGGATTGGTCAGCAGTCCCGTGGTGGCAGAACCGAGTCTCTCTGGTTAACTTCAGGGGATGTTGTTGTGATGGGAGGGGACGCCCGCCTGACATATCACGGGGTCGACCGGATCAGGTTTGGATCATCCGCGCTGTTGCCAAAAAGTGGGCGGATCAATTTGACGCTGCGGGTGGTGACCTGACAGGGCGGTTGGACTTTGGGTGCAGCGTTTGTCTGGGTTAGGGATGAGGCACAGAGCATCGCCGAACCCGGTTCCTTGAGTGTTGAGCCTAGGCTCTCGGCCAATTCATATCTTCTGTGGACGTGACCTCTAGGCGCCCATCCGGCCAAATCTGCAGCAATTTGCGCGCCGTCTCTTCGCTGCCCGATAACCAGATGCCAATATCCTCTCGCTCTAGCAGCACACCCATCCGGTCGTGCACCTCCCGCACATCTTTGGACGGCGGACAGGTTACAGTTGCCACCTGCGCCAATTGATGGCCTCCAGGGGCGGTCCACACATCATAGATGGCTGCGAAATAAAGCAGGCAGCCGTCTTTGGCCGCAATGCGCCAGGGTGTCTTGTGCCGCTTCTCACCGGTCCATTCATACCACCCCTCAGCCGGCACAACACAACGTGCAACGCCCGCAAAAGCGGATTTATCAAATACCGTTTCCGAACGGGCGTTGACGATCGTTTCCATCACCGGCCGCCCGCGCGCGTTGACCCGACCGACCGGGATCATACCCCAGCGCATCATCCTCAAACCATCCCCGGTCAAAACCACGACGTCCTGTCCGGGTGCGATATTCAGGCGGGGCAGGTGGGGCGGCAGGTCGGCAGCGGAAACGCCCAATTCCGCCTCTATCTTGGCCAGATTGCGTGTCAGAAAAAACCGCCCCGGCATAATGTCAGTCTCTCGTGCGGTTGATCAACTCTACAACCGACGGGCCAATGGCCGCCACGATGTTGATCACGCCCTTGGGGTTGGGATGGATTCCATCTGGCTGCATAAACGGTATGACCAGCGACGGGTCAGTGTCGCGTAATGCGGCTCCGCCGGTAATACCCGCAAAGAAACTCGGCAAATATAACGCGCCATATTCCTGAGCCAGATCAACGTACATCGCATCAAAGGCCTGTTTGTATTCGGGCCCATAATTCTTGGGTGCTGTCAGGCCGATCAGCAATACAGCAACATTTGCATCCCGTGCGGCCTGTAAAATGCCGCTCAGGTTGGCGCGACTGACCGCCGGATCAATGCCGCGCAGCAGATCATTGCCGCCCAGCGTCAGGATCATTGCATCCACGTCAGGCGTCAGGGTCCATGCCGCGCGTGACAATCCTCCAGCAGTTGTATCCCCCGATACGCCGGCATTGATCAGCCGTACATCTCTGACGCCCTCCCTGTTCAGCCAGGCCGCCAGTTGGGGAACCAATCCATCGGCCTGCCGCAGCCCGTAACCCTGCGTCAGACTGTCTCCCAATGCGGCGATTGTGATCTCCTGTGCCGTCACAACACCGGGTACCAGAATCAGGGCAAATGCCAAACAAAGCTTGCGCATCGCATCTGCTGCTCCATATGCACAAAGACGCAACCAAAGGCCCAAATAAATGACCGAGACCGTTATCGCTCTGAAAAACGCCGCTCTTTCACTGGACGGTAATGCGGGGCGCGTCGATATCCTGCACGGCATTACGCTTGACGTAGCGCGTGGTGAGACGCTTGGGCTGGTCGGTCCGTCGGGGTCGGGCAAATCATCACTCCTCATGCTCATGGGCGGTCTGGAACAGGCCACCGGCGGAACCATTGCCGCACTTGGCCATGATCTGACGGCAATGAACGAAGATGCCTTGGCCCGCTTTCGTCTGGATCATATGGGGGTGGTGTTCCAATCCTTCCACCTTATTCCCACAATGACAGCGCTTGAAAATGTAGCAACCCCGCTGGAATTGGCTGGCGTGCGCGACGCCTTCAATCGTGCAGGTGAAGAGCTGGAGGCGGTTGGCCTGTCGCATCGCGCCGACCATTATCCGGCGCAAATGTCTGGCGGCGAACAGCAACGCGTGGCCTTGGCCCGCGCCTCTGCCCCGCGTCCCGATATTTTATTAGCGGACGAACCCACTGGCAATCTCGACGGTACAAATGGAGCCGCGATCATCGACTTGCTGTTTGGTTTGCGGGATCGGCACGGCGCGACATTGGTTCTTGTGACTCACTCCAACAGCCTGGCTGCGCGCTGTGATCGCGTCATACGTCTGCGGGACGGCGAAATTGACAATACAGCGCGGGAAGCTGCGGAATGAGCCTGCGCCTCGCGGCCCGATTCGCCCGGCGCGAACTGCGCGGCGGCTTGCATGGGTTTCGCATATTTCTCGCCTGTCTCGCCCTTGGTGTCGCAGCCATTGCCGCTGTTGGGTCGGTTCGGGCAAGCATTGAGGCCGGATTGGCGCGCGAAGGCGCGGCCCTTTTGGGCGGCGATGCAGAGATTGAATTCACCTATCGCTTTGCTGAGGCGGAAGAACGTTCCTGGATGGCCGCCAACGCATTGAAGGTCTCGCAAATTGTCGATTTTCGCTCGATGGCGGTTGCGACGTTGGATGGCGAGACCGAACGGGGTCTTACGCAGATCAAAGCAGTTGACGATACCTATCCGTTGATCGGCGACGTTGTTCTGACGCCGGAGATGACGTTGGATGCCGCTTTTGCGGGGCAGGCCGATCTTCCCGGCGCAGTAATGGATCGCGCCCTGATTGACCGCATGGGGATGGATATTGGCGATACTTTCGCCCTTGGCACGCAGGACTTTGTGCTGATGGCTGAGCTCACGGTTGAACCCGATGCTGCGGCAGGCGGCTTTACGCTTGGGCCGCGCACCATCGTCACCACGCAAAGCCTTGAAAACTCCAGCCTGCTTGAACCCGGCACGAGGTTTTCGACCAAATACCGTCTGGCCCTGCCCGAAGGGTCTGATCTTGCCGCGCTGGAAGGCGCAGCCCACGCTCAATTTGAGACCTCTGGTTTGCGCTGGACGGATGCCCGCAATGGTGCGCCTGGCGTCGCGGAATTTGTCGACCGGCTTGGTGCGTTCCTTGTGCTTGTCGGGCTATCTGGCCTCGCCGTGGGCGGCGTTGGCGTCGCGGCTGCGGTGCGTGCATATCTGGCCAACAAAACCAATGTGATCGCGACGTTGCGCACGCTGGGGGCTGACCGAGCCACGATTTTCCAGACCTATTTCATCCAGATTGGCATTCTCAGCTTTGCGGGCATTGCTATCGGGCTACTGCTGGGCGGGCTTGCTCCGCTCCTGCTCGCCCCGCTGATCGAGGCGCGCCTGCCGATCCCTGCGGCCTTTGCGGTTTATCCGGAACCTTTGATCGAGGCAGGGATATACGGCGCCCTGACCGCCCTGATCTTTACGCTCTGGCCGCTAGCGCGCACCGAGGAAGTGCGCGCCGCGACACTGTTTCGCGATGCCCTTGGGGGCACCAAACTGCTGCCGCCTCTGCGGTATCTGATCGTCATTGCGATTGGTCTTGCTGTACTGATCGGCCTGGCGGGTTGGTTCAGCGGCACCTGGAGGCTTACCCTCTGGACCGCGGGCGGCATCGCCGGTGCGCTGGTGCTTTTGGCCGTGACGTCTGTGCTGATCCGCTGGTTGTCGCGACGGGGTGGGCGTATTGCGCAAAACCGCCCGGCGCTGCGCTGGGCGCTGGGTGCAATTGGCGGACCGCGCGAGGGTGCGGCATCCGTTGTCTTGTCGCTTGGGTTGGGCCTCTCTGTCCTTGCAGCAGTTGGACAGATCGATGGAAATTTGCGCAATGCCATTTCCGGCCAGTTGCCCGAAGTTGCCCCCTCATATTTCTTCGTCGATATCCAGAAGGATCAGATGGACGGTTTCAATGCCCGGCTCGCCAGCGACGATGCGGTACGCGAAGTCGAAAGCGCCCCTATGTTGCGCGGCGTGATCACGACGATCAATGGCAGACCTGCCAAAGAAGTCGGTGGTGATCACTGGGTGCTGCACGGCGATCGGGGGGTCACCTATGCCAATTTGCCAGCAGAGAATACACGCATTACGGCGGGTGAATGGTGGCCCGAAGATTACGCCGGTCCGCCGCAGATCAGTTTTGCCGCCGAAGAGGCCGAAGAAATGGGGCTGTCGCTGGGGGATACTCTGACCATTAATATCCTGGGCCGAGATATTACCGCCACCATCACCAGTTTTCGCGAGGTTGATTTTTCTACCGGTGGGATCGGCTTTATTCTGACGATGAACCCCGCCGCTCTGGCGGGCGCACCGCACAGTTTTATCTCGACGGTTTACGCCGAACCGCAGGCCGAGGCGGCGATCCTGCGCGATCTGTCGAATGCTTACCCCAACATCACCGCAATCCGTGTGCGCGATGCGATCGACCGCGTGTCCGACGTCCTTTCAGGTCTTGCGGCGGCGACGTCATACGGCGCGGCAGCAACTCTTCTGACCGGGTTTCTTGTTTTGATCGGTGCTGCAGCGGCAGGTGAAGGTGCGCGCACCTACGAGGCTGCAGTCCTCAAGACACTTGGTGCATCGCGCCGTCGTATCCTGCTCAGCTTTGCGCTGAGGTCCGCCCTTCTGGGCGCCGCAGCCGGTCTGGTTGCTCTCGCCGCCGGAATCGCCGGCGGCTGGGCGGTCAGTTCTTATGTGATGCACACCGACTTCACGGTGATCTGGCCATCGGCATTTGCTATCATCTTTGGTGGGATCATCGCCACATTGCTTGCGGGGCTGGCTTTTGCCTGGCGCCCACTCGCCGCGCGCCCTGCTCAGGTTCTCAGAGCGCGCGAATAGGTCTTACTCTGCCGCTTCGGCATAGTCTTCCATGGGCGGGCAGGTGCACACGAGATTTCGGTCGCCATAGACGTTATCGACTCGGTTGACCGGAGGCCAGTATTTGTCGACCCGGAATGCGCCCGGAGGAAAACAGCCCTGTTCACGTGTATAAGGCCGATCCCAGTCGCTGACCAAATCTTCGACGGTGTGCGGCGCATTTTTCAATGGATTGTTATCTTTATCAATCCGACCGTCTTCGATGTCCGCGATTTCGGCCCGGATCGCGAGCATTGCATCACAGAACCGGTCAAGCTCGGCACGGTTTTCGCTTTCTGTTGGTTCAATCATCAACGTCCCAGCCACTGGCCAGCTCATCGTGGGGGCATGGAACCCACAGTCGATCAGGCGTTTGGCAATGTCGTCAACAGTGACACCTGCGCTCTCGGCATAAGGGCGTGTGTCGATGATACATTCGTGCGCGACACGCCCGGTTTTGCCGCGATAGAGCACGTCAAATGCGCCTTCCAACCGCTTTGCGATGTAATTGGCGTTCAGAATCGCAACCCGTGTCGCCTGGGTTAATCCTTCGCCGCCCATCATCAGGCAATATGCCCAACTGATCGGCAGCAGCGACGGCGACCCAAACGGGGCCGAAGACACCGGGCCTTCCGACCCGCCGGTCATGGCATGCCCGGGAAGGTGCGGCACAAGATGTGATTTGACCCCAATCGGACCCATGCCGGGGCCGCCGCCGCCGTGCGGTATGCAGAATGTTTTGTGCAGGTTCAGGTGACTGACGTCGCCGCCCAAATCACCCGGCCGAGAAAGACCGACCATCGCATTCATGTTTGCGCCGTCAATATAGACCTGACCGCCGTGTTCATGCACAATCTTGCATACATCAATTATGGTTTCCTCAAACACCCCATGAGTCGAGGGGTACGTCACCATGCAGCCTGCCAGATTTTCGGAATGCTGCGCAGCTTTGGCGCGGAAATCGTCGAGATCGATATCGCCGTTTTCTGCAGATTTCACCGGAACAACTTTCCAACCCACCATGTGAGCGCTGGCCGGGTTTGTCCCGTGGGCGGAGGTCGGGATCAGGCAAATATTGCGGTGCCCTTGATCATTCGAGCGATGATAGGCAGAGATAGTCAGAAGGCCGGCATATTCACCCTGCGCGCCTGAATTTGGTTGCATCGAGATGGCCGCATACCCGGTGATATCGCACAGCTTGTCGCTCAAATCCTCAATCAGCTCGTGATAGCCCTCTGCCTGATTGGCAGGCACAAACGGATGTAATCGCGAAAACTCGCGCCAGCTGACGGGCATCATTTCGGCAGCCGAGTTCAGCTTCATCGTGCACGACCCCAGTGGGATCATTGCGCGATCCAGTGCAAGATCACGGTCTGCCAAGCGGCGCATATAGCGCATCATCTCGGTCTCGGCCCGGTTCATGTGGAAAATTGGATGCGTCAGGTATTCGGTCTTGCGGTGAAGCTTTTCCGGAACCCGGTATTCTGGTTTGAAATCATCGTCAGCCTGAACGATACCAAAGGCTCGCCAGACAGCTTCGATGTTTTCCGGACGTGTGCATTCGTCCAATGTGATGCCAACCCGCGTTTCGCCGACTTTGCGCAGGTTAATCTTTTCATCTACCGCCGATTTCATCACTGCGGCCTGAAGTGGGCCAACATCAACGGTGATGGTATCGAAGAAGTTCTTGGGATCGACTTTGAATCCGGCATTTTCAAGACCTTTGGCCAGCCGTACTGTCTTGCGATGAATCCGCTGAGCGATGGCTTTGAGTCCTTGGGGCCCATGAAACACCGCATACATTGACGCCATAACGGCCAGTAATGCTTGCGCGGTACAGACGTTCGAGGTCGCCTTTTCACGGCGAATGTGCTGCTCGCGGGTTTGCAGACTCAGGCGATACACCCGGTTGCCATGGGAATCGATAGAGACACCAACCAACCGCCCCGGCATCGAACGCGCGTAGTTCGCTTTTGTTGCCATATAGGCGGCGTGTGGGCCACCGTATCCTAAAGGCACACCAAAGCGCTGTGTTGTCCCAACCGCAATATCAGCGCCCATCGCGCCGGGCTCTTTCAGAAGTGTCAGCGACAATGGATCAGCAGAAATTACGGCTATGGCTTTGGCTTCGTGAAGGGCTGCAATGTGATCCGTAAAGTCACGTACGTGACCATAAGTGCCGGGATACTGGAACAATGCACCAAAGACTTCGTCAGCCTTCATTTTATCAGGATTGCCGACGATCACCTCGATTCCCAAAGGTGCTGCGCGGGTCTGGATCACCGCAATATTCTGGGGATGACAGTCGCGGTCGACAAAAAACGCCTTGGCTTTGGATTTGGCAACCCGTTGCGCCATTGTCATGGCTTCGGCGCAGGCGGTGGATTCATCCAAAAGGGAGGCATTTGCTATTTCGAGCCCGGTCAGATCGCTGACCATGGTCTGGAAATTCAGCAATGCCTCTAGCCGGCCTTGCGAAATTTCGGGCTGATATGGCGTATAGGCTGTATACCAAGCGGGGTTTTCCAGAATATTGCGCTGGATTGCGGGCGGTGTGACCGTGCCGTGATAGCCTTGTCCAATCAGGGACGTCAGAACCTTGTTCTTTTGCGCAGTAACACGCATGTGATGCAACAACTCGCGCTCAGATTTGGCTTTGCCGAAATCAAGCGGTTCCTTTTGACGAATTGCGGCCGGCAGCGTGTCATCGATCAGCGCCTCAAGACTATCCGCGCCAACGATGTCGAGCATCCCCGCCATCTCTGTCTTGGACGGTCCGATGTGACGACGATTGGCAAAATCATATGGCAAATACTCTGTTGGCTTGAACGGCATATCACACTCCTTAACCGCCAGCGTATCCGCAGATACGTTTGGCTTCATCTGTTCCAAAATATTCCCGCCAAAGGCCTTCGGCCTGCTGGCGCTTAACTGATGATAAAGGCTTTGTACTTGGCCTCATCCATATAATCGTCAAGCTGGGAGGGGTCCGCAGGGGTCATTTTGAAGAACCATGCCTCACCTTCAGCATCTTCATTAACCTTGCCGGGTGTGTCGGTCAGTGCGTCGTTCACTTCTGTGATCACCCCATCCAGCGGGGCCAGAATATCAGACGCAGCTTTGACGCTTTCGATGACAACAACCTCTTCGTCTTTGGTGATCGCCTGTCCGACTTCGGGTAGCTCAATAAACACCACATCGCCCAGCTGTTCGGCTGCGTGTTCGGTGATGCCTACCACCATATTGTCGCCCTCGGGACGCAGCCATTCATGTTCTTCCGTATACTTCATGTGGTCTTTCTCCTGCTGGTTTATTTTGGTGTTCAACGCTTAAATCCGGGGGCTACAAAAGGCAGTTTTGCCACCGCAACCGGCTGCCGCTTTCCTCTGACATCGCCGTAAAGCTCTGTGCCGACGGTCGCATGATCCGCTGCAACCATCCCCATGGCAACCGGGGCTTGCACGCTTGGGCCAAACCCGCCTGATGTCACGGTTCCGATCTGAGTATCTGAGTCCTGATCTGCAAATAACGCGACACCGGTTCGCATCGGCGCACGCCCCTTTGGGCTAAGCCCGACACGAACCTGGGTCGGCCCATTTGCCCACTCGGCCAGAATAACTTCGGCGCCCGGGTATCCGCCTTCACGCGCTCCGCCGCTCCGCCGCACCTTCTGAATGGCCCACCCCAACGCGGCCGACAACGGTGTCGTCTCTGGGTCCATATCCTGCCCATAAAGGCAAAGACCCGCCTCCAGACGCAGACTGTCGCGCGCGCCCAAACCAATTGGAGCGACCTCTTCGGCGTTCAACAAAAGGCGCGCCAGCGCGTCGACATCCGCCTCTGCCACCGAAATCTCATACCCGTCCTCGCCGGTATAGCCGGATCTTGAGGCCCAAACGGCGATCCCGCCAAGATCGAGTTCCGCCAGATCCATAAACCGCATATCCGCCGCGCGCGGATCAAGCCGGGCCAAAACATCCACAGCTTTTGGTCCCTGCAAAGCAATCAATGCCCGCTCGTCCAGCACCTCAACCGAGATCGCAGGCTCAAGCGCCGCACGCATTCGGGCAATATCTGACGTCTTGCACGCGGCATTTACCACCACAAACAGGTCGTCCCCACGCCGCGCGAACATCAGATCATCCTCGATCCCACCTGCGTCGTTTGTGAAAAACCCATAGCGCTGGCGACCTTCTGCCAGCCCCAACACATCAACCGGCACGAGGCTCTCAAAGGCCAGCGCGACGACCTCCCATGATGGGCCGTGCAACACCACCTGACCCATATGGCTTACATCAAACAATCCGGCCTCGGACCGCGTGTGCAAGTGCTCTTGCATCACGCCCATCGGGTATTGCACAGGCATAGAATAGCCTGCGAACGGGACCATCTTAGCCCCCAACTCGACATGCAGATCAAACAAAGACGTATTCAGCAAATCCGACACACAACCGCTCCTCTATGGCTGCCGCGCGTCCGTTGGAGACTCCCACGCAATCCAGCATTGAATGCTACAGGCCATTGCAGCCTGCGGCTTCGATGCCCCCTCTGTCCTTTTGCCTGAGATCGTTATCCCTTCGGCGGACGCCTGCGCGCCACTCTCCAGAGTCATTGCTTTGTGTTGAAACGGTCCCTTAGGCCTGAGAGTTTCCGGGGCGGTTGCTCCTTCGGCATCGGCTTGTGCCGATTCTCCCGCTTCAACACTGCATACGCTAGTATGCAATGGTACCGGTGACAAGCGGCCTGAGCGACCCAAATCAGTATAAAACAAATCGCTTTGGGTTTGACATATGTTGCCCGCCCTCGCAGAACTCTAGCGACATGAAAAACCCATACTTCTTCGGCTACGGATCATTGGTTAACCGGGCCACCCACGACTACCCCGGCGCGGTTCCCGCCAAGGCCACAGGGTGGCGTCGTTTGTGGCGCCATACCGGGCTAAGACCCGTCGCATTCCTTACTGTTGTGGCGGATGAGGACAGCACCATAGACGGCCTGATCGCCGGGGTGCCGAATGCCGATTGGGTCGCGTTGGATCAACGCGAATGGGCGTATCAGCGCATCATCGCCAACAACGATATCAGCCATGGCCTGAGCCACGAGCCTGACATCGCCCTTTACGCTGTCCCGCATGATCAAAGCCATAAGCCCAGCGTAAAACACCCGATCCTGCTCAGCTATATTGACGTTGTTGTGCAAGGGTATCTGACTGAATTTGGGCAGGACGGTGCGCAACGTTTCTTTGACACCACGGACGGGTGGGACATCCCGATCATCAACGACCGCGACGCGCCACTGTATCCCCGTCACCAGCCGCTTAGCCCAGACGAGCGGCACTTTGTCGATGAACAGTTAAGTGCGCTACCTGCGAAAGTTGAACAACGTGAGAATTCGGGCCTGACGCTCAAACGATTCTGAGGGTGTTGATGGTTCTGACCGGGCCATGACCCGCCAAGCCAGAACCCAGGCAAGGATGCCAAAAATCACCCCGGCCATTGCCTGACCGACTAAAACTCCGGGTGCGCCAAAGAAGTACGATCCCAGCATAACAAGCGGAATTGTCCCGACAGTGTGGCGCGCCCAATTGGTTCCGGTCGAGTAAAACGGATAGCCCATATTATTGAACGCAGCGTTCGAGACAAACAACACGCCGTTAAAAAAGAACAGCAGCGCCAATGGACCACAAAACAAGTAGACGAGATCACGGGCAATGCCTGTGGCCTGAAACAGATCCGCAATCGGGCCACGTAAGCCAAAAAGCAACGCCGCCATTGCGGCGATAAACAGAGCAGCGAAGATCAGACCAGATTGGAAAGCCCGCTTAACCCGCGCGGATTGGCCGGCCCCGAAGTTTTGCCCGATAATCGGGCCTACTGCACCAGAGAGGGCAAAAATCACGCCAAAAGCCACAGGCGTAAGCCGGCCGACAATCGCCATACCCGCCACTGCGTCTTCGCCAAATTCAGCCATAGAGCGTGTAACGTAGGCCTGTCCGATCGGTGTGGCCAACTGCGTCAGAATTGCAGGCACGGCGATGGACAAGACAAGGGGCAGGTCCCGAACGAATGCCAAAGGGCGGGGCCATGCAAAACCGCCGTAGTGTCGGATCAAGGGCATCAGGGCTGCCAAGCCTATGGTAACTCGCGCAGCGACCGAGGCCAGCGCTGCCCCGGTCAACTCCATATCCAGACCGAAGATCAGGATCGGGTCGAGCACCGCATTTGCCAGACCACCGTAAATTGTAGCCATCATGGCGCGGCGGGCATCTCCATAAGCCCGCAGAATGGCGCCACCGACTATTCCGATCATCAACAGCGGTAACGATGGTACGATAATCGCCAGATAGTGTACCGCCAGATCAAGTGTCAGCCCCCGAGCCCCAATAAGCCGGGCCAGCGGTTCAAGGTTCCACCAGACCAGTGCCGCAAAGACGATACCAAACAGCACGCTGTAGACCAGCGAATTTGTGGTCAGCTCATGTGCCCGTTGGGCATCCCCCGCGCCCAGCGCCCGGGACACCAAAGCGCCCGCGGCAATGGCCATGCCGATGCCAAAAGAGGTGGTGAAAAACAGGATTGCCCCGGCATAGCCGACGGCAGCCGCCAGTTCAGCCTTGCCCAGCATCGAGATGAAAATCATGTCAACAAAATCGACAAGAAAAATAGCCATAAGACCGACAGACGCAGTCAGGGACATCACCGAAACATGGCGAAACAAACTGCCGCTCAGGAACTTGGCCTGCTGTTCTGCCATTCCACCGCTTCTTTGTGACCCGATCACACCCCGACGTGCTGCGGCCGAGCAATATTCAGACTATGCGCGACGCGGCGGCTTTTGCAACAGCGGCAGCAGTTGTGACATATCCGGCCCGTGTGCCTTGCCGGTCAGCGCCTTGCGCAACGGCATGAACAATCCACGACCCTTGCGACCCGTTGCCTGTTTCACCGCACCCGTCCAGGCCCCCCATGTCTCAGCGGTATAGGGCAACGGCGGCAACAGACTGAGCGCTGTTTCAACAAATTCCACATCTTCCGGATCTATCTCTGCTTCTGCGCCATTGGCCATAACGTCCCACCAACCGGCGAGGTCATGCAGCGTCGTGATGTTGGCCTTGACCACTGTCCAAAAAGGCTCGGCAAGATCATCCGGGACTCCGACTGCCGCAATATGTGCGGCCACGGCAGTATGCGGCAAGGCCTGAAGATAATGCGCCGTTAGCGGCAGCAGATCATCGGCATCAAACTTGGTCGGGGCAGCGCCAAAATGGCTGATATCAAACCCGTCAATCAGTTCCGCCATATCCAACCGCATCTCCACCGGATCAGACGACCCGAGGCGCGCCATCAGACTGAGCAATGCCATTGGCTGAATGCCGCGCTCGCGCAAGTCGCGCAATGCCAATGTACCAAGTCTTTTGGACAAGGCTTCGCCCTGCGGGCCGGTCAGCAACGAGTGATGGGCAAAGCTTGGGACAGTGCCGCCCAATGTTTCGATGATCTGAATTTGCGTGGCCGTGTTGGTCACGTGATCTGACCCGCGCACAACATTTGTCACGCCCATTTCGATGTCATCCACAACTGAGGCCAGCGTATACAGCACCTGACCGTCACCTCGAATAAGGACCGGATCAGAAACCGAGGCCGCATCAATCGAGATATCGCCCAGAATACCGTCGTTCCATTCGATCCGCTGCTGATCGAGCAGGAAGCGCCAGACGCCGGCCCCACGCTCGGCACGCAGTGCGTCTTTCTCGGCGTCGCTCAGCGCCAATGCCGCCCGGTCGTAAACCGGTGGCTTGCTCATATTCAGCAGTTTCTTGCGCTTCAGATCCAGTTCCGTCGGGGTTTCAAACGCCTCATAGAACCGGCTTTTTGCCCGCAGTTGGTCTGCAGCCTCGGCGTAGCGGTCCAGCCGATCTGACTGGCGTTCGACCCGATCCCAGTGCAGACCCAACCACTCCAGATCCTGCTTGATCGCATCGACGTATTCCTGCTTGGAACGCTCTGGGTCGGTGTCATCAATCCGCAGGATAAACGTGCCGCCGGTTTTACGGGCGATCAGGTAGTTCATCAGTGCGGTACGCAGGTTGCCAACGTGGATGTATCCGGTCGGCGACGGAGCAAATCGAGTGGTGGTCATGAGCTATCTCCAGAGTCCGCGCTGTCCTGTCACAAGGCATTGGTTTTGTCCAGAAGGCCGCGTGAAACCCCATTTGTGTCACATCTGTTTTGGGCTAATATCACGTCGGGATCACCGGCCAGCGGGTACTCAGATCATCCAGCCCGGCGCGGATCAGCTGTGCCAGCACGTCCATATCGATGTCGTCAAGCTTGTTCACATAAAGGCAGGACTTGCCAACTTTGTGTTTGCCAAGGCGCGCCAGATAGCTTTCGAAGTTGGCGTATCCGGGCATGATATAAATCGATAGTGCAGCTCTGCGCGTCGAAAAACCTGTCGCAAGCGAGTCTCCTTCTCGACCACTTTTATAGATGTAGTGACATGCTCCATATCCAACAATTGAGGCGCCCCACATCTGCGGCGCAAACCGCGTCACTTGGCGAAACAAGATGTCGAGTCTACGCGCGTCGGCCTGACGTTTTGGCGGTGCGATCGCGTCCAGATAAGATGTGATCGGCACAGTTGTGGGTTTGGTTTTATTCTTACTCATGCCACGCATCTTAGCAGAATTTCGCTTTGCAATCACGTCCGCGTGAATGTCATGAGATATCCCAATGTGCTGTGTTATGTGATGGGGCCAACAGAAGGAGGCTATTTATGACACAGAAACTCACCCGCCGCGCAGCCCTCTCCGGAGCAGCTGCTTTGCCATTGGTCGCCATGGCGGCGCAATCGGCAAAAGCGGCAGCCCCAATGCTGGGTGCAAACAGTGCTCTATTCACCCGCTTCACTGTTGGAGGATTCGATGTAACGACTCTTCTTGCAGGATCGCGCGCTGTGCCTGATCCGCAAAACATCTTTGGGATGAACGTATCTCCTGAGGATTTCAACGCGGTTTCAGCCGCAAACAACCTGCCAGTTGATCAGACACAATTCTTTTTTACACCAACGGTTATCAATACAGGATCAGAGCTGGTTTTGTTTGACACTGGGTTGTCGGGCGAGGGCATAACTGCAGCGCTTGCGGCCGCAGGTTATACCCCGGACCAGATCGATATTGTGGTGATCACACACATGCACGGTGATCACATCGGCGGGCTTATGACCGGCGATGCGCCGACTTTTGCAAATGCCCGCTATCTGACCGGATCGACCGAGTTTGACGCGTGGGGCAAGGCCGGAAACGAAGGGTTTGAAAGCAAGGTTCGCCCGCTCGCCGAGCAGATGACATTCCTGCAAGATGGTGGCAGCGTGGCCAGTGGCATCACTGCAGTTGAGGCCTTTGGCCACACTCCCGGACATATGGCCTATATGATCGAGTCCGATGGCAAACAGCTAGTTCTTGGCGCGGATTTTGCCAACCATTACGTCTGGTCGCTGGGCTATCCCGACTGGGAGGTCAAGTTCGACATGGACAAGGCGGCAGCCGCAGTGACGCGTCGAAAGATGCTGGACATGATGGCCGCCGACAAGCTGCCATTTGTGGGATATCACATGCCGTGGCCCGCTATTGGCTACGTTGAGACCCGCGACGATGGGTTCCGCTATGTTCCCCACAGCTATCAGTTGATGTTGTAAAGGGTGTAGGCTGGGGTGGGTTTTTGGCCCGCCCCACTGATCAATATCTCGGCTCCAGAGTTACTCCGCGACCATCGCTGAACTGTGACAGATGCCAAAACCTTGTCAGGACAACCTGATGGCGATGTGCAAACCGGGATGACTTTGGTCAGATGAGATGAACGGAATGGCTTCCGGAGTGACATCACTCATTCCCGCCCAGCTTTGCGCGTCACAACGTGGGTGATAATTCTGCAAGACAATTCTTGGCGCTGTCGCTAGCTCGGGTCACGCCAGCGGTTCACAATCGGATAGCGACGGTCCAACCAGAAGGCACGTTTTGACAGCCGCACGCCGGGGGCGGACTGGAAACGTTTATATTCACTGATATAGATCAGATGTTCGATCTTTTTGGCTGTCGCCCGGTCGAAACCCGCAGCAACGCAATCTGCAATCGACCCGTCGCGATCAACAAGTATTTCCAGCATGGCATCCAGATCCGGATAATCCGGCAGGC
This sequence comes from uncultured Sulfitobacter sp., assembly GCA_965363755.1. Lineage (GTDB taxonomy): Bacteria > Pseudomonadota > Alphaproteobacteria > Rhodobacterales > Rhodobacteraceae > JL08. The sequence continues at coordinate 2,838 of CBDTVL010000037.1, read as the reverse complement.
TGTCGCTGTCTTTCTGATCTTCGCGCAATTCCGCAGTTGGCGGTTTTTCGATAATGCGCGGATCGATCATCACGCCCGCAGGCCCTTTCATCCAGTCGCGGTGGTTTGCATTGCGCCAGCGGCAGGTTTCAAACACGCGGGTTTTGTACATGTCCTTGATCGGATTGTAGCCACCGGCCATATCGCCATAAATTGTGGCATAGCCGACGGCGACTTCGGATTTGTTCCCGGTGGTCAACAGCATCTCGCCAAACTTGTTGCTCATAGCCATCAACAACAGTCCGCGCAGACGCGACTGGATATTTTCTTCGGCAAGACCGGGTTCCAGACCCTCAAACAGCGGGGCTAACGTGTTGGATATCGCGGCTCTTCCTTCTGAGATTGGCACAGAATCGTAGCGGCTGCCCAGCGCCTCGGCCACCGCTTTTGCATCATCAAGAGAAGACTGCGAGGTATATTCAGACGGTAACATAACGCAGCGCACATTTTCCGGTCCCAGCGCGTCCACAGCAATGGTTGCAACGATCGCAGAATCAATTCCGCCGGACAGACCCAGCAGAACTTTCTTGAACCCGGTCTTGCGCAAGTAATCGCGTACAGAGTCGACCATGACCCGGTAATCCTGCTCATAGCTGTCAGGCAGCGGGGTCTTGATCCCTTCGAGGACGCGCCAGCCATCAGTTTCACGTTCCAGATCGACATGCATGACAACAGAATCAAAGACCGGCAGTTGTACAGCCAATTGCCCGCCCCGGTTCAGAGCAAAGCTGCCGCCGTCAAACATCTGATCATCCTGACCGCCAACCATATTGAGGTAAATCAGCGGCAACCCTGTCTCAATTACGCGGGCCACCATATGATTGAGACGGGTCTCAAATTTGTTGCGGTAATAGGGCGATCCGTTGGGAACCAGCAAAAACTCGGCGCCCGTTTCGGCAAGCGTTTCAGAGACTTCCGGATGCCAGGCATCTTCGCAAATCGGGCTGCCAATGCGCGTGTTGCCCACATTGTAAGGGCCACTCAGCGGGCCCGCGTCAAAAATGCGGACTTCGTCAAACACGGTCTCATTGGGCAGATTATGCTTGAGTGATTTACTGACGATCTTGCCATCTTTGAGCACAAAATAGGCGTTAAACAGCTCAGTACCTTCTACCCAGGGTCCTCCGATCGCCAGGGCGGGGCCATCTGCGCAGTCTTTGGCCAATGACTCGATATGACCAAGAGCGTCTGTAAAAAACGCAGACTTCATCACCAGATCCTGGGCATTATAACCGGCGATGAACATCTCGGGCAGCGCAACAAGATCAGCACCCGCGGCACGACCCTTTTCCCAGGCGTCCAGCGCTAGCGCGGCATTGCCGGCCAGATCACCCACCGTCGGATTCAGTTGGGCCAGAGTCACTCGAAATCGGTCGGCCATAATGCCTGTTTCCTTATTATTCGTCAGGTTCATGTAGCAGATCACCCGCCGAGGGAAAGCCCGAGCGACGGCTTGTGCGGCAAAAGACATTGCTCCGGCGTGCGCAACCTCCTAGGTTTTGTTGATGAACCAGTTGCTCGAATAACAGGACCTGTCATGACGCATCGACTAGCCGCTCTTCTTTTTTGCACCGTTTTCGCTGGCACAGCAGTATTCGCTCAGGATGACGCGGTGCAGACCAAACAATATGATGACGGCGGCGTTTACGAAGGTACATTCCGCAATGGTCTGCAACATGGGACCGGGACGTATCAATTACCCAATGGCTATGAGTACAGCGGCGAGTGGGTCGATGGTCAGATAAAAGGTGCGGGCATCGCCCGTTTCCCCAACGAGTCAATTTATGAGGGCGATTTTTCCAAGGGCAAGCCGGAGGGGTTCGGCAAGATTACCTTTGCTGATGGCGGAACCTATGAAGGGGAATGGCTGGACGGAGCTATCACCGGAACCGGGATCGCCATCTATGCCAACGGAGTTCGATATGAAGGCAGTTTTCGCAATGCCAAACATCATGGCAAGGGGGTCATGCAGTCTTCTGGTGGTTACGAGTATCAGGGCGATTGGGTTGACGGTGAAAAAGAAGGTGTAGGTGTAATCACCTATCCCGATGGGTCGGTCTATGATGGTCAGATTGACGCTGGCAAACGGAGTGGAGATGGAAAACTGACCATGCCGGATGGGCTGATATACTTTGGCATGTGGAAAGGCGGTCAGATTGAAGGCACTGGCACACTGACGCAACCCAATGGGGATGTCTACGAAGGTGATTTGGTCGCTGGCCGCCGCGAAGGACAAGGCAAAGTGACCTATGCAAACGGTGACGTCTATATTGGGGCTTTTGCAGATGATCGCCGTCACGGTCAGGGCACTTTTACCGGAACCGACGGGTACGTATATACTGGCAACTGGATCGCCGGGGAAATCGAAGGCGAGGGGCGGGTCACATACCCGGATGGCTCTGTCTATGCTGGCCAGTTTCGGTCTGATCTTGCGGATGGCATTGGCAAGATCACATATCCTGACGGCTCGGTTTACGAAGGCTCTTGGGCCGCAGGTGTCATCGATGGCAACGGCAAAGCCTCTTATGTCAACGGAATAGTGTACGAAGGCGGGTTCAAGAACGCGCGCAACCATGGTGCTGGCGTCATGACCTATGCCGATGGGTACCGTTATGAAGGCGAGTGGAAAGACGGAAAGCGTCACGGTCCTGGCAAAGCCACTTATCCGGACGAAACTGTCTATACCGGCGAATTTGTCGATGGTCAGCGCGACGGGCAAGGCGAAATCATCATGGCGGGTGGATTCAAGTATACGGGCACATGGACCAAAGGCGAAATCAGCGGTCAAGGCATCGCCAC
>CBDTVL010000036.1:0-22154 GCA_965363755.1 uncultured Sulfitobacter sp. | reverse complement strand
GGCGTGATTCACGCGCAGGCCGCGCGCGGACACAAGATGCTGGTGCCACAGCCGGGCTGGGCAGAACATCGCCCTGAACAGGATTGGTGGGGTGATTTTGTCTTTGTGTGCAGGTCCATCCTAAAGGACAGTGACGTTGAACCAGCAGAAATCAAGGCTGTTGCCTGCAGTGCAATCGGCCCATGCATGTTGCCGGTTGATGCACAAGGGAATCCGTTGATGAACGGGGTGCTCTACGGCGTTGATGGCCGCGCAGAAGAAGAAGTGCGCGAGCTCGCAGACCGCATTGGTGAGGAGACCCTTATTGCGCGCTGCGGAAATGCCCTGACATCCCAATCGGTCGGACCAAAAATCCTTTGGCTTAAACGTAATCGGCCAGAGATATATGCCCAGACCGCCCATGTCCTGACCTCAACCAGCTTTCTGGTGAGTCGCCTGACGGGTGAGACTGTGATTGATCACTACACGGCGGCAAATTTTGCGCCGCTTTATGATGTTGGAAAACAGGCGTGGGTTGATGATCTGGCGGATAACATCCTGCCGCTGGACAAATTACCCAAGTTGATGTGGTCGGGGGATATCGCGGGTCACATCACGGAAAGTGCTGCCGAGATCACCGGTTTGGCCAAAGGCACGCCTGTTACCGCCGGGACAATCGACGCGGCAGCAGAGGCGTTGTCTGTCGGTGTTGATGCACCCGGGGACATGATGATGATGTATGGCTCGACCATTTTCGTCATCCTGCGCGCCAAATCGCAAGTGTCTGATCCGCGAATCTGGTACGCACCATGGCTTTTTGACGGTGAACATGCCTCGATGGCAGGGCTGGCAACGTCGGGAACACTGACACATTGGTTTCGCGATCAATTGGCGCCCGATCTGGACCCGGCCAACGCATTTGCGGTGTTGAGTGAGGAGGCGTCAGGTTCCCCGCCGGGTGCAAACGGGCTGCTCATGCTACCGTATTTTTCTGGGGAGCGAACACCAATACACGATGTAAACGCCAAAGGCGCGATTTTTGGGCTGAACCTAACCCACACACGCGGCGATCTGTACCGCGCGCTGATCGAAGGCATTGCTTACGGGACACGTCACGTCACGGACACCTTTGCCGGGCTTGGCCAATCGCCGACCCGATTGCTGGCGGTTGGCGGCGGGACCAAAAATGCTCTTTGGCTACAAGCAACCTCTGACATAACCGGGATCGATCAGGTGGTGTGTGAGAAGACCACAGGCGCAAGCTACGGTGATGCGTTTCTGGCGGCATTGGCGATTGGTGTGGTGCAACGCTCGGATATCGGCAAATGGAACCCGGCAGTTCACACCATCCGCGCCACTGCCAATCCGGCCTATGACAAAGCGTACAACCTGTTTCGCAGGTTATACGCTCAGACAAAAGATATTGCGGCAGAACTGGGTTGACCGGCTGAGGCCTATTTGACCGCGCCTGCAGCCATGCCCTTGATAATGTACTTCTCCAAGAAAATCGCCACGATCACCAAGGGTAGAATTGCGGCTGTCGACAGCGCTGCCATTGACCACCAGTTGATCCCCTGAGAGCCGGTTTGCGACGCCACCATGACGGGCAGGGTTTTGGCGTCCGTGGAGGTCAGAAGAGCGGCAAAGAAATATTCGTTCCAGCACAGAACCAGCGACAGGATGAAAGCTGCCACCATGCCGGGCAGCGCAATGGGCAGAACAATCTGGAAAAAAGAACCCCAGATGCCCAAACCGTCGACCAGCGCTGCCTCTTCAAGCTCCACCGGGATGCCCTCAAACTGATCCCGCATGATCCAGATGACGATGGGCAACACCATAAGGGTATAGAGCAGGATCAATCCGATCCGGCTGTCCAGCAAAGCCAGAGATTTATAAAGCACCAGAAAGGGCAGGGCCAAAACAACCGGCGGCAAAATCATCTGACTTAGAAAGAAGAACGAGATGTCAGAGTTTCTCATAAAGCCAAAGCGGTAGCTGAACCGCGACAACCCATAGGCTGCCAATGAGCCGAGGCTGACCGCAAGCGCAGAGGCCGACAGCGCGACTATTGTCGAGTTCCAGAAACGTTTCAGAAATTCTTCTCTTACCGTTGAGACTTCGCCCATGAGGTCAGGTGACAGGCCCAAGGACTGCCAGCCTTTCCATTTGGGAGTGTAATCCCACCACGGGATCATGTTGCCCTTCATCACGTCGGGCGCGAGTTTGAACGAGGTCGTGATTGTCCAGTAAATTGGGAAAATGCAGATCAAAGCCCAGATGAGCAGTGCGGCGTAAATCGCGACCCTACTGGCCCACCATTTGGCCCGTACCTTGCGATTTGCTTCGTGGTCATGGAAAATCTGGGTCATGCCGGGCGCTCCATGAAACGACTGACCAGTTTGAGCAGCAGGGTGATGAAAATCACGATCAACACCAGATAGACCATCGCGAGCAGCGTGCCGTAGCCGACGTTTGAACGGTCACGGTATTCCCGAAAGATAAAGCTGGTAACGCTGTCTGTCGCACCGCCCGGCCCGCCAGAAGTCACGTTGATGATGATATCCGCCAGCTTGAGCTTAAAGATAATGCGGATCACGATTGCAGTGACGGACACCGGCAACATTAGCGGGAAGATCACTTCTTTGAAGCTCTGCCAGCCCGATGCGCCGTCTACTTTGGAGGCCTCAATCACTTCTTTCGGCAAAGCCTGAAGCCCGGCAAGCAACATGATCATCATGAAGGGAATAAAGGTCCACGCATCCATTGCCATGATCATAAAACGCGCGATTTCGGGGCTGCCAAAAAAGCTGGGGCTGTCCCAGCCCAATTCGCGCGCCAAACGCGCCAGCGGGCCAAACCGGACTTCCAACATCGACTTCCCGACCATCCATGACACCGCCACCGGGCTGAGCATCAAGGGCAAAAGGAACACGACACGAAAGAACTTTCGCGCCCGGATCTCAGCGTTGAGCAGCAGGGCCAATCCAAATGCGATCACGTACTCGACGCTGACTGCAAGTACATAGTACACCATGTTTTTAAGGGCATTCCAGTAGAACGTATCGTTCCACATCTGGCGCATGTTGTCCCAGCCATTGGGTTGCGCACCGTGTTGAGAGGCCAGATTCCAGTCCGTGAAAGAAATGTAGAGTCCAAAGGCCAGTGGGAATACAACAAGGCTGAGCACGAACAAAACCGCAGGCAGTACAAACAAAGTCCGCTTGCCCTTTTCGCCATTCACAATAACCTGTGCCGCGCAAAGTGCTGTTGCCCATAACAGATACGCGAACAGAACCGGGCGCCACGTCTCAAACCCAAAGGCGACGCGGCCCGACTCGTGGGCCATTTGCCAGAGCGCCAGCCCCATAAATAAGAATGCAGTGCCCCACACCATCGATCTTCCAACCCGCCTGCGGTTGTCCGAAATGTTGTCGGCAGTCACTGTATGAAGAAGATCGCCTTCGGTAGTCATGACATCAGGTTAGCGGGGCAGCACTCGACTGTTAAGCCTGAAACTGCTGGGTAAGCGCGTGAAATGTAATAAAAAAGGGCGCGGCACTCTCGTGCCACGCCCCGTGTCATGTTGTTCAGTGGAAATCACATCCCCAGAGAGGCCTTGTAGACTGCGATCTGGTCTTCACGTCCAATCTGATCGGTGATTTTTTCCCAAGCCGCTGCAATCGCATCTGCGGTTTCCTGAGCTGATCCGTATTGGCCAGCGTAACCCTTGGCCAACTCATCTTCAGCAACTGAGTAGTATTGGAAGATGCCCGGAATACGCGGTTCAATCGCCGCGTTCGGGTGATTGTAGCTGTCCCCGTTTGAGCCGAGGTAATCCTCGATATAGGCACGATCGTATCCAGCTTCTTCCCATTCGTCGAACTGGAAGTGCGAATTCCGATAGGGCTGGAAACCCGATGGATAAGCCGAGGCCCAAAGCGACAAGTCTTTGCCACCCAGATGGGCCGCGGCCGACCAAGCAGCTTTCTTCTTCTTCTCGTCACCATCGACAGTGGCCATGACATAAACGCCCCAGCCGATATAGGCCATGTTTGGCGCTTCGTTCATGGTCTCTTCCCATGCACCAGCCTGCGCATTGTAGACGCGATCTGATGCCGGGTTGATACCAAAGCCGACGACGTCACCCACGACGGATGTATCAGATGTGCGCGCGCTGGAGCCAACATCACCCCACCACATCAACATCGAGCCAGTACCCGCGAGAAACTGCTGGAAGGCAGTTGTGCCGGGGTCAGCGTTGAGTTGATCCGTCGGATAGGCACCGGCCTCGATCAGGTCCATCACGTCCTGAATTGCCTGCACCCACGCCGGATTGTTGACCATGGGTTTCATGGTTTCCGGATCGAACAGCCACGCCGGACTATTGGGATGTTTTGCATAAGCTGCCGCGCGGTTTTCAAGGAAGTAGAACCCAAATCCACCCCAGCCTTTCAGCGGATCGAGATAACCATGCGCTGGCAACCCGGTGAGTGGGTCTTCTTTGCCGACAAGTTCTTTGCTGACCTCGTTGATCTCTTGCCACGTTTTGGGCACGTCGCGACCGGTGATGGAGTCGGGGCCGAAATAGTCCTTGCGATACGCAAACGTATGGCAATCGCCGTCTATGGACACGCGGTATGTTTTGCCGCCCCATGTTCCCACCGGGGCTTTGAGGTAGTCCACATAGTCGTCCATGTCGATCTGCTCTTTGACCCAGTCGGGCATCTCGGATGCAAGTCCCTTGCCCAGAACGTCGCCCTCAAATGGCGCGCCCATTTCGATAATATCGAAATCTACTGTGCCGGTGGCAATTGATTGCTGCAAACGCGCGTTGTAATCAGCCTGAGCCAGATCAATCCAGTTGATTTTGGCGCCGGTATACGCCTCCCACGGCTTGAGGAAGCCGCGAAACAGGAAGTTGTGCAGGTTCTGGTTGTTCAGCCCCATAAAGGTCAACTCGACTCCGGCTAACTCGCCTTCCGCCACGTTTCCCTTGGTTGCACCTAGGCACATCTCGCCGACTTTTTGCCAGTCACTGTCTGTTGGTGAACCCGCCCCGACTCCGGGAATTTTCAGAATTTCAGCCCGGACATTTGCGTGCCCATCAGCCAGCGCCCCTTTGGGCATCATCGCCACTGCACCCAAAGCGGCAGTGCCTTTTAATATCTGGCGGCGGTTCATTTTCTGCGCGGCCTTGATATAATTATATAGATCAACTTTCATGTGTATCCTCCCGGGAAAAGCACTTAATATTTAGACATAGGAAAACGATGCAGCGCGCAATTTATGTTTTTTAATTGAACAGACTGCGCTGTCCAGATCCCCCACATCGCCCGAGTATGGTCGAGATTTACGTCAAGTCAACAAAAGCCATGCAACGGGCGTGGACAGGACTACATCCTTTGACTAGCATCAGGGTCTGAGGGTGGGGAAAAGCAGTAATGGCAGACGTCAAGATTAGCGACATTCGCAAGTCCTATGGGGCGGTCGAAGTGATCCACAGTCTGAACATTGATATTGCAGACGGAGAGTTTGTCGCGTTGGTCGGACCCTCTGGGTGCGGTAAATCTACCTTGTTGCGCATGATTGCGGGGCTCGAGCCGATTAATGGCGGCACCATAGAAATTGGCAATCGTGTGGTTAACAATCTGCCCCCGGCAGAACGTGACATTGCCATGGTTTTTCAGACCTACGCGCTTTATCCGCATAAATCGGTGGCGGACAATATGGGCTTTGCGTTGAAAGTCGCCAAAGCCGACAAGTCAGAGATATCGCGGCGTGTGAGTGAGGCTGCAGAGATTCTGGGATTGACCGAATATCTGGATCGCAAGCCGCGCCATCTGTCGGGAGGGCAGCGGCAGCGGGTCGCCATGGGGCGCGCCATTGTTCGGGATCCAAAAGTGTTCTTATTTGATGAACCGCTTTCCAACCTCGACGCCAAATTGCGGATCCAGATGCGCACTGAGATCAAAGAACTGCATCAAAGGCTCGGGACGACGACCGTGTTTGTAACCCACGACCAGATTGAGGCCATGACGCTGGCAGATCGCATCGTCGTTATGCAGGCCGGACGGATCGAACAGATCGGCACCCCGTTGGAACTATATGACAAACCGGACAACGAATTTGTCGCCACTTTTATTGGCGCTCCGTCGATGAACTTACTGGATGGGACCTGTGCCGACGGGGTCGTCGAATTGGCGGGCTACAAGGTGCCTGTTGGCGTCGAAGTCAGGGACGGGACAGCCGTTCGGCTAGGAGTCAGACCAGAACATTTGCGCCTCGTCGAACCGGGCAAGGGCCTGCCAATGGAGGTCAAGGTTGTTGAGCCAACCGGGTCGGAAACAATGGTTTTTCTGCGGTTTCAGGGGCAGGATATTACCGCTGTCTTTCGCGAACGACACGCCTTTGAGAACGGGGAGACCATCCACCTGCAGCCCGATGCAGAGCATCTGCATTGTTTTGATGCCGGCAGCGGCCAGCGAATGATCTGATTCAGATGCAAACCCGCAGCATCCTTTGTTTTGGTGATAGCAATACTCACGGCACCCGCGCCATGAGAGACATGGACGACCGCAGGCGTTTTGCCAAACATCAACGCTGGCCAGATATCATGGCCGCGCTGCTTGGGGACACATGGGAGGTGGTTGCCGAAGGGCACCCTGGTCGTACAGCGGTTTTTGACGATCCGATTGAAGGCGCGCATAAAAATGGCCTGCGGTGCCTGCAGGCTCTGCTTGAAAGTCACCGACCACTTGACTTGATAATAATAATGCTGGGCACAAATGATCTAAAGGCCCGCTTTAATGTAACAGCCAGCGACATTGCTCTGGGCCTGCAACGTTTGGTTGTCGAAATTCGCCGCTGCGACAGCGGACCGGAGGGGGCCGCGCCGCAGGTGCTTTTGGCCGCACCTGTCCCGATTGATGAAACCGGCGCGCTTGCCGATATCTTTGCCGGCGGCGCTGCCAAATCGCAGGCCGTGCCGGCATTGCTGCAACAGGTGGCCGCACGCCAGGGTGTCGGTTTTGCAGAGATGGGCGCTGTCGCCACTGTCGATCCGATCGACGGCATCCATTTGGACGCTGGCGCACACGCGGCTATCGGCGCGGCGATGGCGGCGGGCGTGACCAAACAATTTTCCTAAACCTAACAACAAAGGACACCACCGATGCTTAAAGGAATAGACCCGATCCTGAATGCAGATGTGCTGCACGCGCTGCGCGCCATGGGGCATGGAGATGACCTGATCATTGCGGATACTAATTTTCCGTCGGACAGCATCGCGCGCGAAACCGTGCTGGGAAAAGCGTTGCGCATTGATCGACCGGCGGCTGACGTCGTGCGCGCGGTTCTGTCTGTCTATCCTATTGACACATTCGTAAATGATGCCGCTGCAAGGATGGAAGTCGTGGGTGAACCTGAAACGATCTTGCCGGTGATGGAAGAGGTGCAAGCCGAAGTTAGTGCTGTCAGTGGCCCCACCATGCTGGGGATCGAACGCTATGCGTTTTATGACAGAGCCAAACAGGCCTATGCGGTGATCCAGACAGGTGAGCGGCGGTTTTATGGCTGCTTTGCTCTGCGCAAAGGCGTCGTAGCGCCGGACGAAGGATAAACCATGGGAAAGGTTGTCATTTTGGGCGTATTTGTTGCTGACACGGCTTATCGCGCCGACCGAATGCCGCGGATGGGCGAAACCATCATGGGAAATAGCTTTGTTCTTGGTCCCGGTGGCAAGGGTTCAAATCAGGCGGTGGCGTGCGCCCGCATAGGCGCAGAAACCCACATTATCTCGAAGCTCGGGAAAGACGATTTTGCCAAGCTGGCGCTGGATACATGGTCCGAGGCAGGAGTCTCTGCGCATGTGGAACAGGTGAGCGAAAGTTACACAGGCGCGGCCTTCATCTTCATTGAGGAATCATCGGGTGATAATGCGATCATCATCTCGCCCGGTGCTGCGGCTTTGATCAGCCCGAAAGATATGGATGCGCATTCAGGGCTGATCGGGGATGCAGATGTATTTGTCACGCAGCTGGAGCAGCCACTGGAGGCCGCACTACGGGCGCTGCAAATTGCTCGGGCAGCTGGCGTGACCACGATACTCAATCCCGCACCTGCCGCCGCTTTGCCGGAAGGTATGCTTGCGTTGTGTGACTATGTCACTCCGAACGAGACCGAGTGCGAAGCCTTGACAGGCATTGCCGTGGAGACGGAACAGGATGCCGCGCGCGCTTGTGCAGCGCTGCGCGACCTGGGCGTTGTGACGCCAATCATAACGATGGGAGAGCAAGGCGCTTATCTCGACGGACATGGGCTCGTTCCGGCCGTCATGGCTGGCAAAGTGGTTGAGACTACCGGGGCGGGAGATGCATTCAACGGCGGGTTTGCCGCAGCTCTGTCCGAAGGAAAATCTCCGATTGAGGCTGTTCAGATAGGGTGCGCGACGGCTGGCATTTCGGTGACCAGACCAGGAACTGCTCCATCGATGCCTCGGCGCCAAGAAGTTGAAGATTTGCTCAATCGGTAAGTTTTTGCACCTGAGGACTCTTGCGGTAATGTCATGTTAGCGCTAACTAAGAGCAAATTCACCTCGTCCGATGCGGTTACATTGGGGAAAGCTAGGAGCAACCAGATGATTTCGACTCATGCGGACGATCTGGTGCTTGTCTCGACTTCAGAGGTGTTTAGGTCGAACTGCCACTATGGCCTCCTGTCGCGTTTTCACTGGATAGACCCACACGAAACGCAAGCGACATGATGTATCGGTGTAAAAGAGCGCTGTTTGCCGGGATCAAAGGCGACGGCATTGACGGCGCTCCGAATTCCGCTAACGACTTAGGCCAACCTACCTGAACAGCCAAATCCTAGCGCGGCGGGCAAAACCCATTCGCAAGAGATTTACAAGGACGCGAATTCAATATGCTCGATCAACAAAACACCACAATCGACAGCAAAGATCTGCAAGAGCAAATCCTGCAGCACCTCAAGACGTCGCTTGGTAAAGACCCCAGCCATGCAACGCTGTATGACTGGCGCATGTCTCTGGCGCTCAGCCTGCGGGATATGGTGGTTGAGCCTTGGTTCGAGAGTACGCGAAAGACATATCTCGCGCAGGGCAAGCGGGTCTATTATCTGTCGATGGAATTTCTGATCGGCCGGTTGACTGAGGATGCAGCGATTAACATTGGGGTTGAACAGGCGGCTTCAGATGCATTGACCGCCCTTGGGCAGGACTACAATCAGGTTGTCGCAGATGAACCAGACGCAGCATTGGGAAACGGCGGTCTGGGGCGTTTGGCTGCTTGTTTTCTTGATAGTCTTTCGACACTTGGGATACCGGCCTATGGCTATGGAATCCGCTACGAACACGGGCTTTTCGAACAGCATTTTGAAAATGGGCAGCAGATTGAAACCGCTGAAGACTGGTTGAATCAGCGCCATGTCTGGGAGTTTGAACGACCTGAAGTGGCCTATCCGATCGGGTTTGGTGGCCACGTCAGCGACGTCGATGGAAAGGCGATTTGGTATCCGGGCGAAACAGTTATCGCGTCGGCATATGACACGCCAATCGTCGGATGGCAGTTGAAATGGGCAAATACGCTGCGCCTATGGGCGGCAAAACCTACAGTTTTATTTGATCTCGAGAGCTTCAACCGTGGTGATTACCTGTCGGCCAGCGCGCCTGAGGCATTGGCGCGCACAATCACGCGTGTTCTTTACCCTGATGATACAACGGATCTGGGCAAGGAGCTTCGCCTGAAGCAGGAGTATTTTTTCACAGCAGCCTCTCTGCATGACATATTGCGTCGCTTCCAATCCGAAGGGCACGAGATCGAGAAGCTTGCCGACCATGTTGCGATTCAGCTGAATGATACACATCCAGCAATCGCTGGGCCGGAACTTGTTCGACTGCTTGTTGATGAGCATGATTTTGAGATGTCCGCTGCGATCAAAACTGCGCAATCCTGTCTTGGTTATACAAACCATACGCTTCTTCCCGAGGCGCTGGAACGTTGGCCTGAGGACCTTTTTGCGCGTGTTTTGCCGCGCCATTATCGGATCATCGAGATCATTCAGGCCGAAGAGTTGAAAGACATATCGGCTGACATTCGGATCATTGAGCATGGCTCTGTCAAGATGGGCGAACTGGCGTTTGTCATGGCCCACAAAGTCAATGGAGTATCGGCCTTGCACTCTGAACTGGTCAAGGAAACTGTCTTCGCGGATCTTCACAAGGCTTTTCCGGATCGTATCGTCAATCAAACCAACGGCATTACTCCGCGCCGCTGGCTCTATTCCTGCAATCCGGGACTGCGGCGCTTGATCAACCAAACCATTGGCAATGACTGGCCCAGCAATCTTGAGCAATTGGAACGTCTTGCGCCCCATGTAAAGGATGCAGGCTTTCTCGCTGATTTTCATGCTGTTAAGGCTGAAAACAAGACGCGACTGACCAACTGGTTGAAAGACCGCGATGGTATCTCGATAGATCCAAGTGCAATGTTTGACATTCAGATCAAGCGCATACACGAGTACAAACGCCAGTTGATGAACATTCTGGAAACAGTGGCTTTGTGGAACGATATCCGTGACAATCCGACCGCCGAATGGACACCAAGGGTCAAGATCTTCGGGGGCAAAGCAGCCCCTGGATATGTGACCGCAAAATCCATTATCCATCTGATCAATGACGTGGCTGACCGCATCAACACTGACCCTCAGACGCGAGATTTACTTCAGGTGGTATATCCGGAGAATTACAATGTCTCGATGGCGGAACTTCTGATACCTGCGGCGGACCTGTCCGAACAAATCTCGACGGCCGGTAAAGAAGCGTCCGGCACCGGCAATATGAAACTGGCCTTGAACGGCGCCCTGACAATCGGGACTCTTGACGGCGCCAATGTCGAAATCCGCGATCATGTCGGGACCGAGAACTTCTACCTGTTTGGTTTGACCGCGAGCGAAGTCACAGAACGCCGCAATCAACCCGGTTTTGCCCGCGCGGCCATCGACGCCAGCCCAAGACTGACCCGGGTTCTGGGGCAGATTGCTGATGGAGAATTTTCTGGCGGTGATCGGCATCGCTATGCTGGTCTTTTGCACAATCTATATGAGCACGACTATTTCCTCGTGACCTGCGATTTTGATGCTTACTATGACACCCAACGTCAGATCGACGTTGCCTTCCGCGATGTCACTGCATGGTCACGGATGGCTGCGCTTAACACAGCGCATGTCGGTTGGTTTTCGTCAGATAGAACGATCAAGGGCTATGCCGAAGATATCTGGAATGTTCGATCCCTGACCACCGAGTAGGCCGCCCTGGCCGGAAACTGAGAGTAACATGATTCAGGAAGACCTAGATCGCATCGTCGCTGGCACTCACGCCGACCCGTTTTCGGTTCTTGGGCTGCATAAGGTGGACGAATTGCTGACCGTCCGGGCCTTTTTTCCGGGTGTGGACGCGGTTGAGGTCATAGATCTAAAAACCGGGCGCAGGATCATCTCGCTCACTTCGCTGGGCGGGGGCGTGTTTGAGGGAACAGCAGCGCGCCGCAAAGCGCCTTTTGCCTATCAGTTCAAACTCAGTAAAGGCGCTGACGTTTGGGTTCAGGATGATCCCTATCGCTTCGGTCCTGTACTTGGTGAACTGGACGAACATCTGATCGGCGAAGGGGCGCATCTTAGGCTTTGGGAGGTTCTGGGTGCACATGTCATGTCCCACGAAGGTGTCCAAGGAACCCATTTTGCGGTTTGGGCACCAAACGCCCTACGTGTATCGGTCGTGGGCGATTTCAACGGGTGGGACGGACGGTGCAATGCAATGCGCAAACGCGGTCAGACCGGGGTTTGGGAGATCTTCATCCCCGGCCTTGGCGATGGTGAGCCGTACAAATACGAGTTGCACGATCAGCACGGAAATCTTCTGCCGCTCAAGGCCGACCCGTTTGGGTTTGGGTCCGAGCATCCACCAAAAACCGCCTCTGTCGTGCGTAAACTCGAAGGTCACAAGTGGGCCGACGGGAAGTGGATGACCAAGCGCGAGGCACTGCATCGCATTGATCAGCCAATCTCGGTCTATGAGGTACATTTGGGGTCGTGGCGTCGCGTGCCCGAAGACGGTGACCGGCAAATGTCATATTCCGAATGCGCCGAACAGTTGGTCAATTACGTCAAAGACATGGGTTTTACCCACATAGAGCTGATGCCGATATCCGAGTTTCCTTTTGATGGGTCATGGGGATACCAGCCAATCGGGCTTTATGCGCCAACGATCCGGCAAGGCACACTGGAAGAATTCCGCGGCTTTGTTGAGGCTTGTCACGCTGCCGACATTGGTCTGATTCTGGACTGGGTTCCGGGCCATTTTCCAGAGGATCAGCATGGGCTTGGACTGTTTGATGGAACGCCGCTTTATGAACATGCTGATCGAAAAGAGGGGTTTCACCCAGACTGGAACACGCTGGTCTATAATTACGGCCGACGTGAAGTGTCGAATTATCTCGCCTCCAACGCGCTTTATTGGCTAAGCGAACACCATATTGACGGACTGCGCGTCGACGCCGTCGCTTCGATGCTTTACCGAGATTATTCACGCAAAGATGGCGAATGGATCCCCAATGAACACGGTGGCCGCGAAAACCTAGAAGCAATTGCGTTCCTGCAACGGGTTAACGAAATCAGCTATGCTGAAATGCCGGGCATCATGACAATTGCTGAAGAGTCTACTGCATTTCCCGGTGTGACCGGCATGACCAGCGCTGGTGGGTTAGGTTTTGGCTACAAGTGGAATATGGGCTGGATGAACGACACGCTGTCTTACATGTCCGAAGACCCAATCAATCGCAAATACCACCACCATAAGATGACATTCGGATTGCAGTACGCCTTCTCGGAAAACTTCATCCTGCCACTCAGCCATGACGAAGTTGTGCATGGCAAAGGCTCACTTCTGGACAAGATGCCGGGCGCAGGGGCCGAAAAATTTGCCAACCTGCGGGCCTATTATGGATTTATGTGGGGGCATCCGGGCAAGAAGCTGTTGTTCATGGGGTGTGAGTTCGCGCAAGGAATCGAATGGAACCACGACACCAGTCTTGATTGGCACTTGCTTGAGCACGAACAGCACAAGGGAGTTCAGTCTCTGGTCCGTGATCTGAACTCGGTCTATCGGGCAACCCCAGCTCTGCATGAGTTGGATTGCAGTTCTGACGGCTTTGAATGGGTCGAAGAGAATGCCGCAGAGGACTCTGTTTTCGCCTGGATCAGGCGCGGCAAAGAGGGGACGGCACCGGTCCTTGTTGTTTGTAATATGACGCCGGTTGAACGGACTGCACGTCGGATCGGCGTACCGCAGCCCGGGCGTTGGGTTGAGGTGCTTAATACCGATGCCTGTGTTTACGGAGGCGGGGGCAACGGAAACCTCGGCTCAAGCGAAAGTGAGGCTATCGCGGCATCGGGGCGGGCGCATTCTCTTGCGCTGACGCTACCGGCATTGTCGACACTGATTTTTCAACTGGACGGACATTAAACGTAAGATCGGCAATTGCTGAATTTGAATGGGAGGTTACTTGATGGACAGAGAGTCTCAGCGGCTTGCACAACAATCGATGGCTTTTGTACTTGCGGGCGGACGTGGCAGTCGCCTGTACGAGTTGACCGAGAGACGCGCAAAACCCGCGATGTATTTTGGCGGTAAGAGCCGCATCATTGACTTCGCCCTGTCGAACGCCGTCAATTCGGGCATTCGTCGGATTGGGGTGGCCACTCAATACAAAGCCCACAGCCTGATCCGACATCTACAACGCGGTTGGAGTTTTTTTCGCGCCGAACGCAACGAATCTCTGGATATCCTGCCAGCGTCTCAACGTCTTGACGAAGAGAACTGGTACAAAGGGACAGCTGATGCTGTTACCCAGAACATTGATATCATTGAAGGGTACGGCCCCAAATACATCGTGATTCTGGCTGGGGATCATATCTACAAGCAAGACTATTCAATCATGATCCAACATCACGTCGAGAGTGGCGCGGACGTCACTGTCGGCTGCATTGAAGTACCTCGAACGGAAGCTTCTGGTTTTGGGGTCATGAAAGTCGACACCGAGGACCGCATTCTGGACTTTGTCGAAAAACCGTCAGATCCCCCCCCTATGCCCGGACACCCGGACCTCGCTCTGGCCAGCATGGGGATCTATGTATTTGAGACGGAGTTTCTGTTCGAGCTTCTTCGTAAGGATGCCTCGGATCCAAATTCTAGCAATGATTTTGGCAGCGATCTGATTCCGGATATTGTTAAGAACGGAAAAGCAATTGCGCACCCGTTCAGTCGGTCGTGGGTGCGCAGCGGCACCGAGAAAAAGCCATACTGGCGCGATGTTGGGACGATTGACGCGTTTTGGCAGGCCAATATTGATCTGACAGACTTTTTGCCAGAACTGGATCTCTACGCCAACGAGTGGCCGATCTGGACCTATTCAGAACTCACTGCACCCGCCAAATTCATTCACAATGAAGAGGGGCGCCGCGGCCACGCTGTTTCATCCATGGTGTCAGGGGGCTGTATTATTTCAGGCTCAAGTCTTGAGAGATGCCTGATGTTCACCGGCGTGCGCACACATTCCTTCTCGCAATTGGAAGGTGTTGTTGCGATGCCCTACGTAGAGATCAACCGCAACGCGCAGTTGAAAAACGTGGTGATCGACCGCGGCGTTACGATCCCGGCCGGGTTGGCCGTCGGAAAAGACCCGGTGCAGGATGCCAAAAACTTTCGCCGGACTGAAGGTGGGGTGTGCCTGATAACGCAACCAATGATTGATGCATTGGAAACCTAAGTGAAACTGCTTTTTGTTGCTTCTGAGTGTGCGCCATTTGTGAAAACAGGTGGGCTGGCTGACGTCATTGGTGCGGTGCCAAAAGCACTCGACGCTCTGGGCGCCGATGTCCGGATACTGATTCCGGCCTATCCGGCGCTTTCTGAACAGGTCTCGGCGGCAACTGTAGTGCTGTCTTTCGCCGATCTTTTTGGCGGGCCGGCCAGGTTGCTTTCAGTGAGTGCCGAGGGCTTGAATCTGCTGTTGCTGGACGCACCGCATCTGTTTGATCGCCCCGGAAATATTTACCTGAATGCCAGTGGCGAGGATTGGCAAGACAATCACCTTCGGTTCGGCGCGCTTTCTCTGGTCGGGGCCCGCATCGCCCAAGGTGCGCTGGGTGACTGGAGCCCGGATGTGGTGAATGCCCATGATTGGCAGGCCGGACTTGTTTCTGCCTTCCTGCAGCAAAATGCTCAACCAGCACCGCCGGTCGTTCTCACCATCCACAATATCGCATTTCAGGGCTTGTTTGATGCGAGCGCTATGTCTGAACTCGGTCTGAAAGATTACCTGTTTACCCCCGATGGGGTGGAGTATTTCGGCAAGCTTAGCTTCCTAAAAGGCGGCATTGCTTTGGCTGATAAGATTACGACGGTTAGCCCAACCTACGCACGTGAACTGATCGCTCCAGAGTTCGGTATGGGGTTGGAGGGGTTGTTGAGTGCCAGACAGAGTGATCTGATCGGTATTTTGAATGGCATTGATCTTGATGTCTGGAATCCCGAGACTGATCCTGATCTGAACGCGACCTACACGGTGCGCTCGCTCAAACAGAAAGCAAAGAACCGTGCCGAAGTTGAAGCGCGCTTTGCGCTTGCGTCGAATCCGGATGCGCCGCTGTTTTGTGTCATCAGCCGGTTGACCACCCAAAAGGGCCTCGACTTATTGTTGGAGTGTCTACCCGGGCTTGTAGGGCAGGGTGCCCGGCTGGCCCTTCTTGGCTCAGGTGACAGAGGCTTTGAGCGTGCGTTCATTCAGGCGGCGCGCGACAACGCAGGTTCCGTCGGCGTCATTATCGGATATGATGAGGCGCTATCACATCTCATGCAGGGCGGCAGCGACGCAATCCTGATCCCTTCTCGATTTGAACCCTGTGGGTTAACCCAGCTTTACGGGCTGCGCTATGGAACACTTCCAGTTGTTGCGCGGACCGGTGGATTGGCGGATACCGTGATTGATGCAAATCTGGCGGCCCTAAGCGCTGATTGCGCGACCGGCGTCCAGTTTTCGCCGATCAACGCCTTGTCGTTGGGGCAAGCAATCAGCCGGACCTGCGCTTTGTTTGAGAATCAAAAGGTCTGGACAGCAATGATGCGCCGCGCCATGCGCCATCCAGTTGGATGGGATCGCTCAGCTGAGGCCTATATGGCACTTTATCAAAGCCTGATGCCCACGGCCGGAGCCGCCGATTGATGGCGAAGTACCAGATCACGGCCGGGACGCCTTACCAGTTTGGCGCGTGTCATGACGGGAACGGCGTCAACTTCGCGGTGTTTTCTGAGCATGCATCGAAAATCGATTTGTGCTTATTTGGCCCCGATGGGATTACAGAAATCGCGCAACTGACCTTACCGGAAAAGACCGGACCGATCTGGCATGGTTATGTTTCAGGACTGCCGGTTGGCGCGCTCTATGGATTTCGCGCCCACGGCAGCTATGCGCCAGAACAAGGGCACCGGTTTAATGCGCATAAGCTGCTGATGGACCCCTACACCCGCGAGGTGCATGGAACCTGGCGAAACTTAGATAAGACGTTGGGGTACGACAAGAATTCATCCGGTCAGGATTTGTCATTTGATACCCAGGATAGTGCTCAACATGTGCCGAAATCGGTCGTCTCAGCGGCCGATTTACTCAGTCCACGTGGTGCTTTTAACAGCCGGGTACCAAGCAGTGACCTGATTTATGAGGCGCATGTCAAAGGTCTGACACAGACACATTCCGGCGTTCCTGAAAAACTGCGCGGCACCTACGAAGGTTTGGCCTCCGATGCAATGCTCGAACATCTCCAAAACCTCGGAGTGACCACAGTCGAGTTACTGCCGGTTCACGCTTTTGTAGATGACCAGTTTCTGCGGGTGCAGGGGTTGGGCAATTACTGGGGCTACAATTCGATCAGCTTCTTTGCGCCCGAGCCACGGTATTTTGGACCAGCGGGGATGCTTGGGTTCCGCACTATGGTCGACAGGTTAAAAACGGCCGGTATCTCGGTCATTCTGGATGTGGTCTATAACCACACGGCTGAGGGCGACCACCGCGGACCGACGCTTTGCTATCGCGGCCTCGATAACGCCTCTTATTACCGTCTGATCGCCGGACAACCGCGCTACTATGTCAACGACACAGGCTGCGGCAATACGCTGAATGTCTCACATCCGTATGTGTTGCGGATGGTGATGGACAGCCTCCGGTTTTGGGTTCAAAGCATGGGCGTTGACGGGTTTCGCTTTGATCTGGCGACGACAATGGGTCGTGAAGATCATGGGTTTGATCCAAACGGGGGGTTCTTTGACGCGTTGCGGCAAGATCCGGTCTTGTCAGGCGTGAGATTGATCGCTGAGCCCTGGGATATCGGCCCCGGCGGCTATCGGTTGGGTGAGTTCCCCCACGAATTCTCCGAATGGAATGATATGTATCGCGACACGGTGCGGCGCTATTGGCGCGGCGATGCCCATAGCGCACAGGAACTTGGCGCCCGGCTTTTGGGCTCGGCTGACAGATTCGACCGCGTGGGGCGGCGTGCCTGGTCGTCGATCAATTTTGTTAGCTCTCACGATGGTTTCACGTTGGCGGACGCCACGCGGTTCAACCGGCGACACAACGACGCTAATAAAGAGAACAATCAAGACGGACACAACGCCAACTATAGTGACAATTGTGGTGTGGAGGGCGACACCGATGATCAGGAAATACTGGGGCAGCGCGCCAAGCGGCAGCGCAACATGCTGGCCACATTGTTCCTGTCTCAAGGCACCCCTATGCTGTTGGCTGGCGACGAAATCTCCAATTCGCAGAACGGAAACAACAACGCTTATTGCCAGGATAATCCGATTGGTTGGGTGAACTGGGAAACGGCGGACACTGCATTACTGGCTTTTGTCAAAAAGCTCTCAGATTTCCGCACCTCCCACAAAGCTCTGCGCCAGAGCCGGTTCCTTCATGGTGCGAACCGACCGGCCGACGGGCTGCCAGACGTTGAATGGACGGACTTTTCTGGCCAGCACTTACAATGGCGCGATCCCGGGTTGTCGTGCCTTTCACTGACGTTACGCACGTCCGCTGAGGCTCCGACATATGAGGCTGATAGCGATATGGTGTTCATTGTGTTCAACCGGGATGATGATGCTGCGTCAGCTAAATTGCCTGCCGCGCCAGAGGGGCGGCACTGGGTGCGTTGCATTGATACTGCCGATCCGGAATTGGAACCATCCGGACCGGTCAAGGAGGGCACGGTGATGGCGCAGGGGCAGTCAGTTGTCGTGCTCGGGCTGACAGAAGCTACACTGCACCCATGAACGCCACAGACGCCCTGAACGAATTGGCCACCCGCTATGGCATTCTGCCAAATTACAATGATCTTGGCGGACAATCACGGGCCACGTCGCCTGACACACAACGGGCTTTGTTACGTGCCAACGGTCTGGATGTGGCAACAGATGCAATGATCTTCGAGGTATTGGACGACGTATCACGCCGTGAGGCTGAGCGATGGTTCCCCGAAGAGATCATCATTCAGAGCACTACGGCCTGCGCACTGGACTTTGGCCTTGGCACGACTTGGAGCGTGCTTTGTACCGAGACTGGCGACTGTTTGGCGCAAGGTCGCGCCGACGACAGGATCGAATTGCCGGCTTTGCGCGCTGGGGTTTACGATCTCATCGCCGCCACGCCAGAACGGTGCGAAACGATCACGGTGATTGTCGCGCCGCCTCGGGCACCTTTGATTGATGACCTGACGCCCACAGATCGCCTGTGGGGCGTAAACGCCGCGCTCTACGGTCTTCGCGGCGGAAATCATGTGGGAAATTTTGAGGATTTGGCTGAGTTTGGCGAGGTCCTGTCACAGGCTGGTGCCGGATTTTTTGGCGTGAACCCGTTGCACGCTCTCGGCGCAATGGCTCACGAGGTGATCAGCCCTTACTCTCCCTCTAGTCGCTCCGCACTGAACACCTCGCATATCGCGCTGGATCAAATCCCTGGCTTGCGCGCATCATCCAATTTCAGTGAAAATTCAAGACCGGCCGCGCCATCAGACAGCTCAATTGGCGATATAGATTACCCTGCTCATAAAGCTGCTCATGGAGCCGCGCTGGAGGCACGGTATGCCGAGTTTTGCGCTAATGCCGATGCTGCCGCGAAAAATGACTTTGCCAAGTTCGAGCCGATCACGGAAAAGCGGCGCGCAGATTTCTCGATATTTGAGGCGATTTCGGAATTTGCGGGACCTGATTGGCGAGGCTGGCCCGCCGAATTACGAACTGCGGACGGGGCGGCGTTGCGTCAGGTCGTTGAAACCAAACCAGATAGAATAAACTTTCACCGATGGTTGCAATGGGTGGCAAACAAGCAGCTTGCCGGAACTCAGAGCCGACTATTGCAATCAGGGATGCCTTTGGGGCTCTATCTCGATCTGGCGGTAGGGGCGCGGCGGGGTGGTGCAGAGAGCTGGTGTGAGGCCGACTCTGTCGCTGCAGGGGTTTCTGTCGGTGCCCCACCTGATCATCTTAGTCCAGCAGGGCAGAATTGGGATTTAGCCGCGTTTGCGCCCCGCCGCCTCAAAGCGCAGAAATACAAGGCGTTTCGCAGGATTCTCAGGGCGGCGATGCGGCATGCTGGTGTGCTGCGGATTGATCACGTCCTAGGCTTAAATCGCAGTTTCTGGATACCCGACGATGGCAGCCCCGGCGGCTACATTTCCCAACCGATGGAGGCATTGACGGCGATTATTCGGATCGAGGCAGAGCGGGCCAACACCATGATTATCGGCGAAGACCTGGGATTGGTACCCGAGGGTTTTCGCGAGCAGATGCGTGGGCAAGGCTTTTATGGCTATTCGGTGCTTCAATATGAAAAGATCGGTCCCGGCGCATTTCGCCACCCCAACGATTATGAGCCGCAGATACTCGCCTGTTTTGGAACGCATGATACGCCCACCTTGCGAGGGTTTCGCAGCGGGCGTGACATTGACTGGTGGCGCAAACTGGACTGGGTATCCGAGGACGCCGCAGCACAAGCGCTCATTGATCGGCAAGCCGATGTAAAGGCGGTTGCCGAGCTGGGCCGCAACGCGGAAGGTGAGAACACGCCATCTGACAGGCAATTCAGTTGCTCGGTGCATGGCGCGCTGGCGCGGTGCCCTTCGGCGCTGGTGTCCGTTCAGCTTGATGACATATTGTTCAACACTGAGGCTCAGAACCTGCCCGGCACGATCGATCAACACCCAAATTGGCGCAGAGCTTATGCAACCACACCCGAAGAATTGCTGACCGATCCCCATTTGAAATCTATTTCAGATTGGATGCGTGACGCAGGCAGAGCACCGATTAGCGACACCGTAGAGGAAGCCGAAAAATGAGAATTGAGTCAGTCGAAAGCGCCCCAATCGAAGGCCAGAAGCCGGGCACTTCTGGGCTACGAAAGAAGACCAGAGTCTTCATGCAGCCTCACTATCTGGAGAATTTCATCCAATCTACCTTCGACGCAATCGGCGGAGTAGGCGGCAAGACACTTGTTGTCGGAGGCGATGGCCGTTTCTTTAATGCACAGGCGACCCAGACGATCATTAAAATGGCCTGCGCAAATGCTGCAGCCGGGATCATTGTTGGTCGCAACGGGTTGCTCTCGACGCCGGCCGCGTCGCATCTGATCCGCAAAAACAATGCCGACGGCGGACTCATTCTGTCCGCGAGCCACAATCCGGGGGGCATCGATCAGGATTTTGGTGTGAAGTTCAATGGCGCAAACGGTGGACCGGCCGCTGAAGGCATCACCGACGCGATATATGCCGCAACAACAACCATTGATCGCTACCGGACCGCACAATGTGATGATGTCAACTTGGCTGAGATTGGCAGCTCATCTCTCTGTGGCATGCTGATCGAAGTCGTCGATCCGGTCACAGACTACCGCCTGCTGATGCAGGAATTATTCGATTTTGGCGCCATCCGCGCACTGTTTTCTTCGGGTTTTACGATGAAGTTTGACGCGATGCATGCTGTCACCGGACCTTACGCAGTTGCGATACTCGAAGAGACACTCGGTGCTGACAAGGGCACAGTGATTAACGCGGTGCCGCTGGAAGACTTTGGAGGCGGCCATCCAGATCCAAACCCGGTCTGGGCAAAACCGTTGATGGATCTGATGATGTCCGATCAGGCGCCCGACTTTGGTGCCGCATCTGATGGCGACGGGGATCGCAATATGATTGTGGGCCGCAGCGCATATGTGACGCCTTCCGACAGTCTGGCAGTCTTGGTAGCCAATGCGCAACTTGCGCCGGGTTATGCCAGTGGTCTTGCCGGTGTCGCGCGTTCCATGCCAACCAGCGCGGCGGCCGATCGGGTTGCCGAAAAGCTTGGTATCGCTGCATATGAAACTCCCACAGGCTGGAAATTTTTTGGTAACTTACTGGATGCAGGCAAAGCGACACTTTGCGGCGAAGAAAGTGCCGGAACAGGGTCGAGCCATGTCCGCGAAAAAGATGGGCTATGGGCGGTCCTTCTTTGGTTAAACATCCTCGCTGTTCGTAAACAATCTGTCGCAGAGATTATGGATGAACATTGGCGGGAATTTGGGCGGAATTACTATTCGCGTTTTGACTACGAGGCTGTGCCAATTGCGGAGGCTAACCAAGTCATGGACGCTCTGCGAGCATCGCTGGGCACATTGAAAGGTCAGAGTTTTGCTGGCCTGAAAGTCGTCGCGGCGGATGAGTTTTCCTATCTCGATCCGGTTGATGGGTCCTCAAGCGACGCTCAGGGATTACGCGTCTGGTTTGAGGACGATAACAGAGCGGTGTTGCGGCTATCGGGAACCGGAACAGAAGGCGCGACAATTCGGCTTTATCTTGAACATTTGGCAACATCGCCCGACGGAGCATGGATAGACGCGCAGGCGGCGCTGGCACCCTTGCTCGCGGGCATACTTGAACTCACCCAACTTCAAGTAATTACCGGGCGTGACGGGCCAGACGTCAAAACCTGACTCAGAACGCACGGCGAAAAACACAATCGGGATCGCGTTTCGTAAATTGCGATCCCGAAACCGGGTTCAGGGTTTGGCGGCGCGCAGCAC
>CBDTVL010000035.1:0-22291 GCA_965363755.1 uncultured Sulfitobacter sp. | reverse complement strand
GTTGGTTCTGTTTTGGCAAGACTCAGCCTTTTCTGCGGACCGTTTTCCGCAAACAATCGTTTTCCTGAACCGAGGGTGATCGGAAAAACCCAAAGACGGTACTCGTCAACCAAATCGTGGGCCAACAAAAGTTGGATGAGTTGCCAACTCCCGTGCACTTGCAGCAGCGGGCCTTTATTGGACTTCAGCTTGGCAATCTCAACGGGAAGGTCACCAGAAACCCTGAACGAATTGTTCCACTTCAGCTTTTCCGTCGAAGAGGTGGCGACAAACTTCTTGGAACTGGACAGCGGGCTATTTGCATCCTCAGAGCCAAAAGCACCCTGGAATATTTCATATGTCCTTCGTCCCAACAACAGATCGTAGGTCTCCGCCATCGCAGTTCTGCCGACCTGCGCCATCACGTCATCCCAGTACGGTCGCGCCCAGCCAGCATGCTGGAAGTTGCCTGACCTGTCTTCGGATGCGTTGCCTGGGGCCTGCATCACACCATCGAGTGTCACGAATGTGAGTATTGCAAGCTCTCTCATCACGGCGCGCTCCCTTAAGTTGCGGGAGTATACCACAAACGACTAAGTTACGCTCGCTGGTTTCCAGAATGGGCTGAGACCGCTCATCCAAAACATTTCGTCAGTTATTGGGTCATGACCCCAACTTTCACAAACCGATAGGCCGCCAGCCGATATGACCTATCGACGAAAACCGCTGTCCGGCAAAACCGACCGTACCCTACGCTGGCTCAGATTGCCGCCTTCCGGCTCTCCTCGAGATAAATCTCTCGCAATCTCGGTGCCACTCGACCGGGGGTTCCATCGCCCAAAGTGGCCCCATCCAATTCAACCACTGGTGTCACAAACATCGTGGCCGACGTGATAAAAGCTTCGTCCGCTTCTTTCGCCTCTTCGATAGTGAAATTGCGCTCTTCCACTTCCATCTGCGCCTCGCGGGCAAAGCGCAAAACAGCCGCGCGGGTGATGCCGTGCAGGATGTCATTGCTCAGCCCACGGGTGATGATTTTGTTGCCCTTGACGATATAAGCGTTGTTCGAGGTTCCTTCGGTCACATAGCCGTCTTCGGTCATCCAAGCATCATCCGCACCAGCGTTCTTTGCCATCATCTTGCCCATCGACGGATACAGCAACTGTATGGTCTTGATGTCCCGGCGGCCCCAGCGGACATCTTCTATACTAATGACTTTAATGCCTTTTAAGGCTGCGGGGCTGTCATCCGGCTTTGACTTGCGTTGTGTAAACAAAACCAATGTCGGATTCGTGTCGGCATCAGGAAACACAAAATCCCGGTCGCCGTTTGACCCGCGCGTGATCTGCAAATAGACCAACCCGTCTTCGATTTCGTTGACCTTCACCAACCTGCGATGGATCGCCAGCAGTTCGTCTTTTGTGACCGGGGAGCGCATCTCCAGTTCGTTCAGGGACCGCTCCAACCGCACTGCATGGCCGTCAAAATCAATCAGCTTGCCGTCCAGAACCGAGGTCACTTCATATACCCCGTCGGCCATCAAAAACCCACGATCAAAGATCGAGATCTTGGCATCATTTTCGGGCAGATAGTCTCCGTTTACATAGACTGTGCGCATGGTCTGGTCCTTATCCCCAAAGGGTCGCATCCGGTGGATGCACCCCGTTTTCATCAAATATCAAAGCGTTGTCCCGGTCTTCGGCCAACAACAGTGGCCCGTCAAGGTCCACAACTGCTGCTCCTTGCGCAACCAGCACGGCAGGCGCCATTGCCAGCGAACTGCCCACCATACATCCCACCATGATGCCATAGCCTTCGGCCAACGCCGCTTGTCTTAGTGCCAGCGCCTCGGTCAACCCACCCGTCTTGTCGAGCTTGATGTTGACGACATCATATTTTCCCTTCAGGCCCGGCAAACTCGCACGGTCATGGCAACTTTCATCAGCACAAACTGGCACAGGCCGGTCCATCCCGATCAGCGCGTCATCTTCGCCTGCAGGCAACGGCTGCTCAACCAACAGCACACCCAACCGCACAAGATGCGGCGCCAGATCGGCATAAACCTCGGCCGACCAGCCTTCGTTGGCGTCTACAATAATGCGTGCATCCGGTGCGCCCGCGCGCACCGCTTCAAGTCGTGGCATGTCATCAGGTGTCCCCAGCTTGATTTTGAGGAGCGGTCGAAACGCATGACGTGCGGCTTGGGTCTGCATCTCTGCGGGCGTGTCCAACGACAACGTGTAGGCTGTGATTTCAGGTTCCGGCACGGCCAAGCCAGCCAAATCCCACACCCGCAGGCCTGACCGCTTGGCCTCTATATCCCACAGCGCACAGTCAACTGCATTGCGCGCGGCACCGGCGGGCAACAGATCATAGAGCTTTGCGCGATCAAACACAGAGGGCAGGCACAGTATCTCGCGGCTGACGGTCTCAAGCGTCTCGCCATAACGGGCATAAGGCACGCACTCACCACGCCCGACGTAGTCGCCATCACTTAACGTGGCAGTCAAAACGGCGGCCTCAGTTCGCGACCCGCGACTGATGGTGAACACTTGCGCCAGTTGGAACACATCGCGCGTCACATTGATCTGCACCAACGCTTCTCCCTATTCCTGTCTCAAATATGCAAGCGACCGATATCGCAGTTAACCTTGACGTTACAGGGCTCCGAGCGCCTCTGCCAGTCGATCTGCATTATCGCGGAACGGATCGACGGTTGGCAGACCCATCCGATCCTCAACTTCCGCCAGATAAGCCGCCGCTTCACTGTCGCTCATATGTTGCGTGTTTACCGTGATACCAACAACCTTGCACGCCGGATTGGCCACATGGGCCAACTGCAAAGCCATATCTCGCAGTGCCTCGAGCGAAGGCAGCGTGTACCCCGGCAGGCCGCGCATATGTGCGCGAGTTGGCTCATGGCTCAGGATCAGCGCATCAGGTTGACCGCCGTGGATCAATGCCATGGTAACGCCGGAAAATGACACATGAAACAGACTGCCCTGCCCCTCGATGATATCCCAATGGTCATCATCGTTGTCGGGCGTCAGATACTCGACTGCGCCTGCCATGAAGTCGGCGATCACAGCATCCAGTGGAACACCGTGCCCGGTGATCAAGATCCCGGTCTGACCGGTGGCGCGAAACGTGCTTTTCATGCCTCTGGCCCGCATCGAGGCGTCCAATGCCAGCGCCGTGTACATCTTCCCGACCGAACAATCGGTGCCGACGGCCAACACCCGTTTTCCGGTTCGCTTGACCCCATTGGCAATCGGATATCCCACAGTCGGCACCCGCACATCGTGTAATGTACCGCCATGCATTTGGGCCGCTGCCACCAGATCACCTTCGTCGCGCAACAGGTTGTGCAATCCGCTGGCAAGGTCGTACCCCATCTCAAGCGCTTGGATCAGGACGGTTTTCCATTCGGCACTTATGATGCCGCCCCGGTTGGCCACACCGATCACAAGCGTCTTGGCGCCAGCTTCGCGGCCCTCAGCCAATGTCATGTCACTCAGCCCGACATTGGTGCCGCAACCCGGAAGGCGGAGTTGCCCCACCGCATTCTCCGGGCGCCAGTCTTTGATACCTTGGGCGACCTTGGCCGCCAGATGATCCGGCGCATCACCCAGAAACAAAAGATATGGTGTCTCGATCATTTTGCAGGCCCCCTGAGGTCATTCGCGTGTTGTTTCCTCAAGATGCCTGAACTGATGCGAAATGGAATTGCGAATTGATCCCAAAAGATCGCATTCGCACGAAATTATTCGAATATTGGACCTCATTGCTGAATAAACTTGCGCCACAAGGTCTTGGTGCGCGTCATTATCCTGTGCGTGAGGAGGCGGGCCTGCCGGCGTAAATCCCAAATAATGCTGCGCCTGCATTATCCACTTGCAGACCGCCGCGCAGTTTTATAACTCGCTGCCCATACCAGACGCAACATTCTTACCTTAAAGGCTGCCAATCATGAGTTTCCGTTTGCAACCCGCTGCGCCAGCCCGTCCAAATCGTTGTCAGCTCTTTGGCCCCGGATCGCGCCCGGTTTTGTTCGAGAAAATGGCGGCCAGTGCGGCGGACGTGATCAATCTGGATCTTGAGGACTCGGTTGCCCCCACGGACAAAGATGCGGCCCGCAAGAATGTTATCGCGGCCATTTCAGACGTCAACTGGGGCAACAAATACCTGAGTGTGCGCATTAACGGCCTCGACAGCCCGTGGTGGTATCGCGACGTGGTGGACTTGCTTGAGCAATCGGGCGATCGGCTGGATCAAATCATGATCCCCAAAGTGGGCTGTGCTGCAGACGTTTATGCTGTGGACGCGCTGGTTACGTCGATCGAGACCGCAAAAGGACGCACAAAGCCGATTAGCTTTGAGGTGATCATAGAGAGTGCGGCAGGTATCGCACATGTCGAAGAGATTGCCGCCTCAAGCCCGCGCCTGCAGGCGATGTCATTAGGAGCCGCCGATTTTGCAGCATCGATGGGCATGCAAACCACCGGAATTGGCGGCACTCAGGAAGACTATTATATGTACAGGGACGGGCAAAAACACTGGTCGGACCCATGGCATTGGGCCCAGGCGGCTATCGTCGCGGCCTGCCGCGCGCACGGCGTTTTACCGGTTGATGGTCCCTTTGGCGACTTCAGCGATGATGACGGTTTCATTGCGCAGTCGCGCCGATCCGCCACTCTGGGAATGGTCGGCAAGTGGGCCATTCACCCCAAGCAGATCGCCTTGGCAAACCAGGTGTTCACACCCTCAGCTGAGGCTGTTGAAGAAGCCCGTGAAATCTTGGCGGCGATGGAGAGTGCCAAAGCCAATGGTGAAGGCGCAACGGTCTATAAAGGGCGTCTGGTCGATATCGCGTCGATCAAACAGGCCGAGGTCATTGTGCGCCAGTCCGAAATGATTGCAGGCAACACCTGACGTCGCGCGCACAACACCCAGTTCAGGCATATCCAGAATGAGAAACGCCCTCTGACCCAAACAGTCAGAGGGCGGTTCTCGTTGACCGTTAGGTCAGATCAGCCTTTGCCTTTCCAAGGCACCAGAATGCGCTCGGCCCAGCGCATCAGCATGTCGATTCCAAACCCGATTACACCAATCAGGATAATCCCCATGATCACGATGTCTGTGTTCTGGAATTTGGACGCGACCATGATCATCATGCCGGCGCCTTTTTCAGCGGCAACAAGTTCGGCGGCGACAACTGTGCCCCAACAAACCCCCATCGCGACGCGTGCACCCGTGAAGATCTCTGGCAACGAGTTCGGGATGATCACATGCCGCATAATCTGCCATTTACTGGCCCCCAAAGAATAGGCCGCATGCACTTTACTGATATTGACACCTGACACGCCAGAGCGGGCGGCAATCGCCATGATCCAAAGCGCCGCAAGGAACAGCAGGATAATCTTACCCGTCTCGCCGATGCCCGCCCAGATGATCACCAGCGGAATGAGCGCAAGGGGCGGCACCGGACGCATGAATTCCACAATCGGATCAAACCAGCCCCGAAACCAATTTGACAGACCCATCGCGTACCCCAGAGGAATGCCCATGAGTGCACCAAGCAAAAAGCCGACAATACCACCAAACAAGGAGTAGCCAAGATGGCCTAGAAGGGATGTATTTCGAAACCCTTCACTGCTAATCTTGATCATGCGCCCCCATACCGCTTCGGGAGACGGCAAATAAAGCGGTTCCGTCTGCCAGCCTTTAGTGGGTTCAAAGTTCGGGGTGCCTTTATCAGACAGGCTGACGGTGCCATTTTCGACCTCCAAAGACTCGCCCGGCGCTATTGGCTGTCCATTGACCGCCACAACCTTTGCGCCATCGGCCTTCTTGAATTCATCATTTTTGTCGACCGAAATAAGAGCGCTGCGCCACGCGGCCACCTTCACTGCATCGTTCTGAGCCCACCCATTTGATGCCGCCACCTCTGGTATTTCTGGCTGCGCACCTCGCTCGTGGACAAGCACTGTGACGGTCGCATCATCGCTTTTCCCGTCTGTCGTCTGCGCCGTGTATTCAAAGCTTGTGGTGCCAACAAACGGCCCCGGCGCATGCAGAAACGAAGGGATCAGGGCTGATCCTGTGAACATACCCCACATCACAAAGATGGTGACAATCGAAATTACCCCGGCGATGCGATTTGGAGTCACTGCACTTTCATCACCGAAAGTCACCGTTTTGTGTGAGGTATAGTCGTGGCTCGCGGCTCAATGGGCAACGCGCGTTACAATGTAGAAAGACGCGGTAAAAATCGCGATATAGATAATCAGCGGTATCATGCGTTTTCCTCTGTGCGACCCATAATCTCTTCTTCCATATCCCAGATCATGCCGAGGATTTCTTCGCGGGTTTTGGCATAATCTTTGTGCTTCTTAACCTCTCGCAGGTCTGCGCCTACACCCATCTCGGCAAACGGCAGTCGGTATTCGCGGTGAATACGCCCCGGTCGCGGGGCCATGACGAGCAGGCGTTCGCCCAACAATAACGCCTCTTCCACCGCGTGGGTAATCAGGATGATTGTCTTGCCGGTTTCTTTCCACAGCTTCAGCACAAGGCTTTGCATCTTCTCCCGAGTCAGCGCATCCAGCGCTCCGAGGGGTTCGTCCATCAGGATGACGTCCGGGTCATTGGCCAGGCAACAGGCCAGCGCCACGCGCTGCTGCATCCCACCCGAAAGCTCGTAAACAGCTTTTCCTTGAAGTCCTGCAATCCGACAACATCAAGAAGATGATCGACAATTTCAGCATTGTCGAGTTTGGGCATCCCTTTCATGGACGGTTCAAAAATTAACGTTTTCCCGAACTGACATCCACTCAAAAAGCGCGCCTTGCTGGAATACCATACCGCGTTCCGCGTCAGGGCCGTGCACCTCATGACCATTCATTACAATCCTGCCATCGGTCGGGGCGAGAAAGCCGGCCAGAATATTCAGTAAGGTAGTTTTGCCACAACCTGACGGGCCAAGCACAGACATCAACTCGCCTTCCTTGAGGTGTTACGTTACGTCTTTGAGCGCCTGAACCGATCCGCCGTTGGGCAGATCGAAACGCATGGAGATATTTTCGATTGATAGTCCGGACATTGGCTCTCCTTTTAGGAATGCAGCCGCTCCGAAAGCTGCGGTTTGCGCGCTTCTTCGGCTCGGAAAATCGATCCGGGGTGCTTAAAAAACCACGCCCCGGACCCCGATATCGGCTTACATGCGTTGGGCTGCTGTCAAGGGAGCAGTGTTAACCGCTGGAGCATATGTGTCCAGAGCGGCGTCGATACTGCCTGCAGTGACGAACACGTCTGCCAAGCCCTTCATGAACTCCTGGCTGCCGCCGCCCAGCCATTTGCCAGACAACTGATCTTCAACAGACGGGAATACAAAGCCCTCAAGCGTCGTAGCCGTGGCATCCAGATCCATGCCGGCGTCTTTCGCGATCACAGCCAGCATTTCGTCTTTGTTGGTGCCGCCGTTCCACATTGCGTTTGCCTCTGCGGTGACCTTTAAGAACTTGGCCAGAAGATCTCCTTCTTCCGCGACAAAAGACGCAGGCGCGCTGGTCACGTCAAACACCAGAATGCCAAATTCTTCGTTTTCGGCTCCGGTCAGCAAAACATTACCGTGCTCTGTCATGCGGCGCAGTGCACCACCCCAGCCACAGGCCATATCCAAGGCACCTTGTGCCAATGCCGCAGCGCCTTCTGCGGGTGCCATATCGACAACATCCATGCCGCTGACATCAACACCAAAGTGGCTCATTTGCTTAAGGAAGCCATAATGGGCAGCTGTGCCCAGCGGAACCGCAACTTTTTTGCCAGCAAGTTCAGCCGCGCTTGTTTTGTCGATTTCAAGACCGCTGGATACAACACACTTGTCGTTTTCCGCATAAGATACGGCCACATCGGCAATCTGAATATCCTGACCGGCTGGCGCAGCAACCACAAATGGCGGAACGCCCTGACTTACACTGATATGCACATCTCCCGACGCCATCGCGGCGCTCATCGCTGTGCCAGTGTCAAAACTGACCCAGTTGACCGTTGTGCCAAGCGCTTCATCGTAGGTTCCGTTGACTTTGGCGAAATGAAACGGCATCGGCCATTCTCGGAAAAAGCCGACTGTAATATCGGCCATTGCGGCATTTGCCCCTGCGAGAATTGCCACACTGGCAACTGCACCCATGAGTTTAGATTTGATCTTCTTAGATTTTCTCCCGGTTTGTGCGTCGCAATTGCGCGACTTTGGTGATGAATGGTGCGGTGAACCGCCTCTTAAATGCCATTGGCAAGGCAAAAGGCCATGGCCTCTGCTTACGCGCCATCGGTACCGGAAACGCAAAACCAACCAATGATTTTCTGGCAAACTAACGCCTATTGTGGAACGCAGCCAGCGTATTTGAGCAACTCAAGTCTGCGTTTTCACATTCAAATCAAACGATTATCGGTGAAAATATTCAGTGAGCGAGGGGGGACACAAACCCGCTGGCCCTATATTGGGGCGAAAACTGGCCCTATCTTGACAGATGCAAAAATGGTGCCTTTGATGAAATCGAGGGCAATCCCAGCCCAAAGTTCCAATATTTCATCGCAAACCGGAAAGGTCATCCCATGGACGGCACATTTAAAGACAATGATATCAGTCATGTGGTGCAGGCCGACAAGGCCCATGTTTGGCATCACCTAATCCAGCACAAACCATTCGAATCGACCGACCCTCGCATCATCGTCGAAGGCAAAGGCATGCGCGTGTGGGACCAGAATGGCAAAGAACATCTTGATGCTGTTTCTGGTGGCGTATGGACCGTCAACGTCGGCTATGGCCGGGAATCCATTGCAAACGCGGTGCGCGACCAACTGATCAAGCTGAACTATTTTGCCGGCTCGGCCGGGTCGATACCGGGCGCGATCTTCGCGGAAAAGCTGATTGAAAAGATGCCGGGGATGAGCCGGGTTTACTATACGAACTCCGGCTCGGAGGCGAACGAGAAGGCATTCAAGATGGTCCGCCAGTTGTCTCATGCGAAATATGGCGGCAAGAAATACAAGATTCTGTATCGCGAACGCGACTATCACGGCACCACGATTAGCACGCTGTCGGCAGGCGGGCAGGACGAACGCAATGCGCAATACGGCCCCTTCACTCCGGGTTTCGTGCGCGTCCCGCATTGTCTTGAGTATCGTGGGTTTGAACAAGAAGGTGCCGATCTTGATAACTACGGCGAATGGGCCGCGAACGAGATCGAAAAAACCATTCTGCGCGAAGGCCCCGAGACCGTTGGTGCCCTGTGCCTTGAACCGGTCACAGCCGGAGGAGGCGTGATTACCCCGCCGCAAGGGTATTGGGATCGCGTCCAGGAAATTTGCGCCAAATACGAGGTATTGCTGCACATCGACGAGGTTGTATGCGGTCTCGGCCGGACGGGGACGTGGTTTGGGTACCAGCACTATGGTGTCAAGCCTGACATGGTGACGATGGCAAAAGGTCTGGCCTCTGGCTACGCCGCAATTGCCTGTTTGGTGACCACCGAAGGTGTCTTTGACAAATTCAAGGACAACCCCGATGACCCAATGAACTATTTCCGTGACATCTCGACCTTTGGCGGCTGCACCGCTGGCCCGGCGGCAGCGCTCGAAAACCTGCGGATCATTGAAGACGAGAACCTGCTCGACAACACGAACAACATGGGGGCGCGTTTGATCGATAATCTCAATGTTCTTGCTGACAAACACAGTGCTATTGGTCAGGTCCGAGGCAAAGGCCTGTTTTGCGGTGCAGAGCTGGTCACGGATCGCGAAACGCGCGAACCTGTGCCCGAAAAAATGGCTGCTGCCGTTGTTGCGGACTGCATGGCCCGAGGCGTCATTATCGGCATGACAAACCGATCGGTGCCTGGCTACAACAACACGCTGTGCCTTTCACCGGCGTTGATCGCCACTGCAGATGACATCGACGAAATTACAGATGCTATTGATGGCGCGCTTGGTCGGGTATTCGGATAATCCCAAACAGAAACCGACAGCCGAAAGAGAAAACCCCGCAACCGCTTCTGGTTTGCGGGGTTTTCATTCTTCGACTATGGCACTTTGATTGATTTGCACATGTGGGCCTTGTTGCCTTCGCAGCCGGTCTCATGCCAACCAAGATACGTATAAAGCGCCACATTCTCTGGCATATCGATATGAGTACTTAGCCGCAGTGAGGATTTTCCTAGTCTGGTAGTTTCGCTCGCGGCAAGTTCCATCAATGTTTTTCCAAGCCCGTGACCTTTCTGACTTAGGTCAACCGCAACGTTTGCGAGGGTGAGGCTGTCTGCGCCTCGGACAAGGACCAAAATACCGACAATTTGCCCACCCAGATCCGCAACCCACACTATGTTTCTTGTGATGTCCTCAACGACCCCTTCGGACACCGCAGGCAGGTCCGGGACAGAGTTTGCATAAACCGCGTAGGCACGATCAATACAACAGACAAGTCCGTGCTCATCCGCGACAGTCGCGAGTCGCAATGTCCAATCCGGCATACCCCGTTATGACAAAATTCTCTGCTCACATCAACAGGGGCGCGTAGTATCAATCGTATATTTTTGAGACCATCAGTCTCATTAAACTCTTCACTTCTTGCCGAAAAGTAAACCTTTTCCGAGACTTACAGCAAGTTCCAGGTCCGATTCCTTACTGGTTTCACACTCCGTTAAGTCCAAATTGCAATTGCACTAAGTCCAGAATAAGATACGCTATGGCACTTCCGGTCGAAACCTTTTTTCTGCTCCCTGACGCACAGGGGACATTGCAGGCGCAGATCCAGCAAATGATTGCCCAAGGCATTCTGACCGGTCGCTTCGTACAAGACGAAAAACTGCCCTCGACCCGCAAGATGGCCGCGCATCTTGGCATTAGCAGGATCACCGTCACACTGGCCTACACTGAACTTCTGGCAAACGATTATCTGACCTCGCGCGGGCGTTCCGGTTATTTCGTGTCTGAAAATGCACCGATCCCGCCTGACTTTGCGCCGTCGCTACCTCAACAGGATGCCGTAGACTGGTCCCGTGCAATAGGGCGGCGCTACACCGGCGGTGACACACCGAGCAAACCACAAGATTGGGCCCGATTCAAATACCCCTTTATCTACGGCCAAGCCGATCCGACGCTGTTTGACCACGCAAACTGGAGGCATTGTGCGCTGCAGGCGTTGGGACAAAAAGACTTCACGCCGTTGACCACTGATTACTATGATCAGGATGATCCTCAACTCATCGAATTTATCGCCCGCCACACGCTGCCGCGCCGCGGAATCAACGCACGCCCGGAACAAATATTGATCACTCTGGGCGCACAGAATGCACTATGGATCACGGCACAAATTCTGCTGACGCAGCGACGGACTGCCGCCATCGAAGACCCTTGTTATCACGCCCTTCGCGACATTCTAACCCAATCCCGCTGCCATCTGACGCCAATCCGGGTAGACAAAGATGGCTTGCCGCCGGACGCGATTCCACCGGGAACGGATGTGATTTTCACAACTCCTAGCCATCAATGCCCGACAACTGCCACGATGCCGCTCGACCGTCGACGGGCTTTGCTGGAAAAGGCCCGCGATATGGGCGCGTTGATCGTCGAAGATGACTATGAGTTCGAGATGTCGTTTCTCAATCCACCCTCCCCCGCGCTCAAGTCCCTCGATCCGGATGGCCGGGTGATCTATGTCGGTAGCTTTTCCAAATCATTGTTCCCAGGGCTGCGCCTTGGCTATCTGGTTGGCTCTGAGCCGTTCATTCGCGAAGCGCGTGCGCTGCGCGCAAGTGTCCTGCGTCACCCGCCCGGCCACATCCAACGCACTGCCGCGTATTTCCTGTCGCTGGGGCATTACGATGCGCTGATCCGGCGCATGGGCCGGGCCTTTCATGAACGCCGAATTGTTATGGAGCAGGCGATTGCAGACCACGGTTTGCGCATTTCTGGTCAGGGTGCTTATGGCGGGTCATCGTTTTGGATGCAGGCCCCGGCTCAGGTCAATACCGACGCACTGGCCCGAAGGCTTTTGAAAGACGGTGTCATGATCGAACCCGGCCGCGCGTTCTTTAGCGGAACAGACCGGCCGCAACACTATTACCGGCTGGCCTACTCATCGATCCCTGCGACACGTATTCCTGAGGGGATTGCAACTCTCGCGGCTGGAATCGACGCTTCCATATAACTTGGTCTTATTGCAGCTTCATGTCTGGACCTAACGTCGACACCCTAAAACACGTAAGACATCGATAACACTCACCGCGCCTGCGCGTCCCCTCACGTTTTCCAAGGAATTCTGCCATGAAAATGACCACCGAAGAAGCATTCGTAAAAGTTCTGCAGATGCACGGGATAGAGCATGCCTTTGGCATTATCGGTTCTGCAATGATGCCGATCTCTGATTTGTTTCCAGCGGCCGGAATCAAGTTCTGGGACTGCGCACACGAATGTAACGCAGGCATGATGGCAGATGGGTACACCCGCGCAACCGGCAAGATGTCGATGATGGTCGCGCAAAACGGCCCGGGCATCACATCACTGGTGACTCCAATTAAGACTGCCTACTGGAACCACACGCCTTTGCTGATTGTGACACCACAGGCCGCCAACAAGACCATTGGTCAGGGCGGCTTTCAGGAAGTCGAACAAATGGCGCTTCTGGAAGATATGGTCGCCTATCAAGAGGAAGTTCGCGACCCCACACGTATGGCAGAGACACTGAATCGAGTGATCCTACAAGCCAAGCGCGCATCAGCGCCTGCTCAGATTAACATCCCGCGCGATTTCTGGACTCAGGTCATCGACATCGAGCTGCCGGCAATTGTGGAATTTGAACGCCCGAGTGGCGGTGAGAACGCAATTCAGGAAGCGGCTGATTTGTTGTCCTCCGCAAAATTCCCGGTCATCCTGAACGGCGCCGGTGTGGTTATTGGCGGCGCAATTGAAGATTCCAAAGCACTGGCCGAGCGTTTGGACGCCCCAGTTTGCTGCGGCTACCAGCACAACGACGCATTTCCCGGCTCACATCCTTTGTCAGCTGGTCCGCTAGGGTATAACGGCTCCAAAGCTGGTATGGAGCTGATCTCCAAGGCAGACGTTGTTCTGGCCCTTGGCACCCGCCTGAACCCATTTTCAACATTGCCCGGTTACGGTATCGACTACTGGCCCGCAAATGCAAAGATCATTCAGGTCGACATCAACCCTGACCGGATTGGCCTGACCAAGACAGTGAGTGTCGGCATCGTGGGCGACGCTCAGAAAGTTGCGCAAAGCATTCTGGCGAGACTGTCTGATACAGCTGGTGACGCCGGCCGCGAAGAGCGCAAAAACACAATTGCTACAACCAAATCTGCCTGGGCTCAGGAATTGACTTCGATGGATCACGAAGACGACGATCCGGGCACCACGTGGAACGAACGCGCCCGCAGCCGCGAGCCTGGCAAAATGTCGCCTCGTATGGCGTGGCGTGCAATTCAGGCCGCAATGCCAACGAACGCGATCATTTCGTCCGATATTGGCAATAACTGCGCCATTGGCAACGCCTACCCAACATTTGAAGAGGGACGCAAGTACCTGGCACCGGGTCTGTTTGGTCCTTGCGGATATGGCTTTCCGTCGATCTGCGGCGCCAAAGTCGGCCGTCCAGACGTTCCGGTAATCGGTTTTGCGGGTGACGGTGCCTTTGGTATCTCGATGAACGAAATGGTGTCGATCAGCCGCGACGACTGGCCAGCTGTCACGATGGTGATCTTCCGCAACTACCAGTGGGGTGCTGAAAAACGCAACACAACCCTGTGGTTTGAAGACAACTTTGTCGGAACAGAACTTGCCACCGAAGTTAGCTATGCTGGCATCGCCAGAGCCTGCGGTGTCGAAGGTATTGCCGTTACCTCAATGGATGAGTTGACCGCAGCCTTGGACAAGGCTGTCAAAGCGCAAATGAAAGAGGGCAAAACAACCTTTATCGAAATCCTGCTCAATCAGGAACTCGGTGAGCCCTTCCGCCGCGACGCAATGAAAAAACCCGTGTCTGTTGCGGGAATATCCGCCAGCGATATGCGCGCCCAAACCGGTGCGTGATCCAGTGCAGTCAGCTCATCCTAGAAGCGCGACGACATCGTGACGCCGTTGCGTGATATCCAGAATCGCGCGGCGGAAAACCCGGCCCGCATTGTTCTAAGTGAAGGCCACGATCCTCGGATCGTGGCCGGTGCTATTCGTGCGGTGCAAGCTGGTTTCGCCACCATCGTTCTCGTTGGGCCCACCGATTTGGTACAGAACGAGTTGGCCGCAGCCGGCGGCGCTGACTTGCCGGGCATCGAGATCGAGGATCCCGAACAATCGGTTCACTTGCCGGCGTTGGCGGCGCTCTATTTCGACCTGCGCAAACACAAAGGCATCACCGAACAGGTGGCCGAAACACAGGCACGATCCCCGTTAGTGTTTGCCGCTTTGATGGTACGGGCGGGTCTTGCCGACGGCACCATCGGTGGCGCTGTCTCAACCACGTCAGACACTGTGCGGGCGGCGCTGCAGGTAATCGGCAAAACTCCCGAAGCTGCACTTGTATCAAGTTTCTTTGTCATGATCCTGCCGGACGGCCATCCGTCCGGATGTGATACGCTGATCTTTTCGGATTGTGCGTTGGTTATTGATCCCACTGCGACCGAAATGGCTTCGATCGCGGCGGCGGCGGCCCGCTCCTGTCAGTCCCTGTTGGGGCGCACTCCGCGTGTTGCGATGTTGTCCTTTTCGACCAAAGGCAGCGCCATGCACCCCAATGTCACCAAGGTTGCAGAGGCTACTGAGCTCCTGAAAGCACAAGTCCCTGACCTTACCGCAGATGGCGAACTGCAGTTTGACACCGCCTTTGTACCTGACATCGCGCGCAGAAAAGCGGCGAATTCTGCGCTGCAAGGGAACGCCAACGTCATGGTTTTTCCCAACCTGGAAGCCGGTAATATCGGGTACAAAATTGCCCAACGGATCGGTGGCGCTACGGCAATTGGTCCGATTTTGCAAGGGCTTGCAAAACCCGCAAATGATCTGTCTCGTGGATGCACGACCGAAGACGTCTTTGATATGATCGCAGTCACAACCCTGCAGGCGCAAACCCGCGTCGCGCAGCAGGAATAAACGGTGGAACACTAATGGCTTCTCCCAAACCTCAGTTGGACACGTCCCCCCATGTGTCAGACGAAGTGCGCAAAACCACGTGCTACATGTGCGCGTGCCGCTGCGGGATCAACGTCCATATGAAGGATGGTAAAGTCGCCTACATCGAAGGCAATCGCGATCATCCGGTGAACAAAGGTGTCTTGTGTGCCAAGGGCTCGGCGGGGATCATGCAGGTCAATGCGCCGTCGCGTTTGCGCGCGCCGCTGAAACGCGTGGGGCCACGCGGATCCGGTGAATTTGAGGAAATCAGCTGGGATGAGGCGCTAGAGCTTGCCGTGAGTTGGCTGGAGCCGCTGCGCAAAACCGCGCCAGACAAGCTGGCGTTTTTCACTGGTCGAGATCAGTCGCAGTCCTTTACCAGCTTTTGGGCGCAGAACTTTGGTACGCCAAACTATGCAGCGCACGGTGGGTTCTGTTCTGTCAACATGGCCGCTGCTGGCATCTACACAATGGGTGGGGCGTTCTGGGAATTTGGCCAGCCCGACTGGGAATATACCAAACTTTTCATGTTGTTCGGCGTTGCCGAGGACCACGACAGCAACCCAATCAAGATGGGCATCGGCAAGATCAAGGCGCGCGGAGCCAAGGTCATTGGTGTGAACCCCATTCGAACCGGTTACAACGCCGTTGCTGACGAATGGGTTGGTATCACGCCGGGCACGGACGGCCTGTTCATTCTGGCTCTGGTGCATGAGTTGATGAAAGCAGGCAAGGTCGATCTCGACTACCTCGCCCGCTATACCAATGCGCCAGTTCTGGTGGATTCTGATCCAAAATCGCCCGATTACGGCCTGTTCTTGAAAGACGATGACGGCAAACCTCTGGTTGTCGATCGTGTGACCGGCAAGCTCACTCCGTTCGACCAACCCGGCGTGCGCCCTGATCTGGCCGGAACGCACCGCCAGGCGGGAATCACGCATGTCCCGGTGTTCCACATGATGGCCGAACGATATCTCGCGCCAGAATACGCCCCCGAAGCGGTGGCAGAGCGTTGCGGGATCCCTGCAACCAAGATCAAGGTCATTGCTGCCGAACTTGCCCGGGTTGCCTTTGACGAGGCGTTCGAATTGGACCGCGAGTGGACCGATTTCCGCGGAGAAAAACACGACAAGATGGTCGGCCGCCCGGTTTCGTTTCACGCCATGCGCGGCATCAGCGCCCATGCCAACGGGTTTCAGACCTGCCGCGCTTTGCACGTTCTGCAAATTCTTTTGGGCACCGTCGAAGTCCCCGGTGGCTTCCGCTTCAAACCGCCCTACCCCAAACCCGCCACCGCACATCCAAAGCCGCATTGCAAAGTAACCGCGGATACACCGCTTGATGGTCCGCATCTGGGTTTTGTCCAGGGGCCAGACGATCTTGCCCTGAAAGAAGACGGGACACCCGCGCGCATCGACAAGGCCTTTACGTGGGAAAACCCGATGTCTTCTCACGGCCTGATGCACATGGTGATCAGCAACGCCCATGCTGGCGATCCGTACAAAATCGACACGTTGTTCATGTATATGGCAAATATGTCATGGAATTCATCCATGAACACACGCGGCGTGATCGACATGCTGACTGATAAAGATGAGAACGGCGACTATGTTATCCCGCACATCATCTATTCGGACGCTTATAGTTCCGAAATGGTGGCCTATTCCGATCTGATTTTTCCAGACGCAACCTATCTGGAGCGGCACGATTGCATCAGCCTTCTTGATCGCCCGATTTGCGAGGCCGACGCGGCGGCTGATGCCATTCGCTGGCCTGTGATCGAACCCGACCGGGATGTGCGCGGCTTTCAGTCCGTCCTTTGCGATCTGGGCGCGCGGCTGAAGCTGCCGGGTTTTGCCAATGAAGACGGCAGCGCCAAATATGCGGATTATGCCGACTATATCGTCAACCACGAACGCAAGCCGGGCATTGGCCCGCTGGCCGGTTTCCGGGGGGATGGAACAGAAGTCGGCCGGGGCGCCGTGAATCCAGAGCAATTGGACAAGTACATTGAAAACGGCGGATTTTTTGTCAGCCACATTCCCAAAGGCGCTGACTACTACAAACCATGGAACAATGCCTATCAGGATTGGGCGGTAAAAATGGGTATCTTTGATGCCCCCCAGCCTTATCTGTTCCAGCTTTATGTTGAACCGATGCGCAAATTTCAGTTGGCGGCCGAAGGTCTCGGCGACCGGCAACCGCCGGATCATCTGCGCGAGCAGATCAAGTCAAAAATGGATCCGCTGCCGATCTGGTATGAGACCGATCAGACGGGCAACGAAGGATTTACCATCAATGCGCTGACGCAGCGCCCGATGGCGATGTATCATTCCTGGGGATCTCAGAATGCATGGTTGCGCCAGCTGCACGGACAGAACCCACTATACCTGCCCACCAAACTGATGAAGCAGCATGGATTTGAGGATGGCGATTGGGCGCGGGTTACATCACCACATGGCACTATTCGGGTGCCAGTTGCCCACATGGCCGCGCTTAACGAGAATACGATCTGGACATGGAACGCGATCGGCAAGCGCAAAGGCACATGGGCGCTGGAAGAAGACGCACCCGAAGCCACCAAAGGCTTCTTGTTGAACCATCTGATCCATGAACTACTGCCCGCCAAGGGCGACGGGCTAAGGTGGGCCAATTCTGATCCTATTACCGGTCAGGCGGCGTGGTTTGATCTTAAAGTCAGGATCGAAAAGGTAGACGCTTCGACTGAATCCGAACCAAGCTTGGATCCGATAAAATCCCCAGTGGGAACCGGACCAAAAACCTTGCAATGGAAGGTGGGGAATTGATGCAGATAATTTCACCCCTGATGCCGTCCCTCATGACCGGAGCATGGCATGACTGAGCTTCCTACACATACCGACAAGAAACTTGGACTTGTCATCGATCTGGATACCTGTGTCGGGTGTCATGCCTGCGTGATTTCCTGCAAGGGGTGGAACACTGAAAATTATGGCGCACCGCTATCCGACCAAAATCCCTATGGCGCAGACCCCTCTGGGACGTTTCTGAACCGCGTCCATTCCTACGAGGTCCAGCCCGAGGCTGGCCCGGCCCAGTTGATCCATTTCCCAAAGTCCTGCCTGCACTGCGAAGACGCTCCCTGCGTCACGGTTTGCCCTACAGGCGCCAGCTACAAGCGCGTCGAAGATGGCATTGTTCTTGTCAACGAAAGCGATTGCATTGGCTGCGGGTTATGCGCATGGGCCTGTCCCTATGGCGCCCGCGAACTGGACGCTGCCGCAGGTGTGATGAAGAAATGCACGCTTTGCGTTGACCGCATCTACAACGAAAACCTGCCCGAAGAAGACCGCGAACCTGCCTGCGTGCGCACATGTCCGTCAAATGCCCGCCATTTTGGTGATTTTGCCGACCCCGACAGCAATGTATCGCAACTTGTGGCCGAACGCGGTGGAATGGATTTGATGCCCGAACAAGGCACCAAACCGGTCAATAAATATCTGCCACCGCGCCCCAAAGACAGTTGGGAACAGGTCGATGTGCTCGCCCCCTTCCTTGCCCCCGTGATCGAAGAGCCAAAAGGCTTTCTCGGCTGGCTCGACAAAACGCTGGAGAAGCTCTGATATGCATCCCGCCCCCTCCGTTATCGCATTTACCTCCCTGTCCGGGCTGGGTTTCGGCCTGCTGTTCTGGTTGGGGCTGGGGTTCCCGCCAGTCACTGGTTTGACTGCATTTGTCTTTTTTGCCATTGCGTATTTGCTTGCCGTCGGCGGCCTACTGGCGTCGACTTTTCATCTGGGCCGGCCGGAACGGGCGATCAAGGCCTTCAGCCAATGGAAAACCAGTTGGCTGAGCCGCGAAGCGTGGTCATCCGTTTTTGCACTTAGCGTCATGGCGTTATTCGGTGCCGGCCTTGTCTTTGCGGACCTGCGCATCGCCCCGCTGGGCTGGATCGGATCCTTGCTGTCACTTTTAACAGTCTACACCACGTCGATGATTTATGGGCAGCTGAAGACAGTGCCGCGGTGGAACAACTTTTTGACACCGGTGATGTTTATCAGCTTCTCTCTTGCAGGCGGAGCGCTGTTAGCGGATGTGCCGGTGAAATTGACAGTCGCATT
Organism: uncultured Sulfitobacter sp.; assembly: GCA_965363755.1. Classification (GTDB taxonomy): domain Bacteria; phylum Pseudomonadota; class Alphaproteobacteria; order Rhodobacterales; family Rhodobacteraceae; genus JL08. The sequence goes on along the minus strand of CBDTVL010000035.1, from coordinate 3,032 downwards.
GCTGGCCATCGCCGGTGTGGTGCAGTTGGCGTATTGGGCGAAAGGCGACAAAGCGTTCAAGGACGGATCGACCAACATGGCCAGCGCGACGGGCCTTGGAACCATCGGAACTGTGAGGGCCTTTGAGCCCCCGCACACAGGAACAAACTATCTGCTGCGAGAGTTCGTCTATGTCGTAGCGCGCAAACACGCCCTGAAACTCCGGGCGATTGTTGTGCTGCTGATGGTGATTGGACCGATGGCGCTACTCGCGTTGCCCTTTCACCATGTCCTTTCAGCTTTGGCTGTGATCAGCCACCTGATTGGTGTTCTGGCGTCGCGCTGGCTGTTCTTCGCAGAGGCCGAGCATGTGGTCGGCCTCTACTACGGCAAGCGCTAATTCATCAGACCCGCGTGGCGCAGAGCCGCGTCGACCTGGGTCTTGGTACTGTCCAATAACCCGGTGAGGGGAGAGCGGACCTCCTCACTGCACATGCCCAATTGTGACAGAGCATATTTCACGCCGACCAGACCCGGTTCAACAAAGATCGCCTCGTGCAAGGGCATCAAACGGTCCTGATATTCCAGCGCTTTTGCATAATCTCCAGCCAGTGTCGCCTCTTGGAACTGGGCACAAAGGGCCGGAGCCACGTTGGCTGTCACCGAGATACATCCGACACCGCCATGCGCATTGAAGCCCAATGCACTGGGATCCTCTGCGGAAAGCTGGACAAAATTCGTACCACATGCAGCACGCTGTTTGGAAACGCGCGCCATGTCGGCTGTCGCATCTTTGACCCCAATAATCCTTGGCAACTTCGCCAATTCACCCATTGTTTCTGGAGACATATCCACCACAGACCGACCAGGGATATTGTAAATAAAGATCGGCAGATCGCAGCAATCATGCAGCGCAGTATAATGCGCGATCAGCCCGCGTTGCGTTGGTTTGTTGTAATAAGGTGTAACAACCAAAGCAGCATCTGCGCCCACTTTATGAGCGTGCTGCATGAAGCGAATGCTTTCAAGAGTATTGTTTGAACCCGCCCCGGCGATGACAGGTTTGCGGCCCGCCACAACTTTGACAACATGCTCAACTACAGCTTCGTGCTCAGCGTGGCTCAGTGTTGGGCTTTCGCCAGTTGTACCAACCGGAACGAACCCATGCGTGCCTTCACCAATATGCCATTCAATAAGCTTAGTCAGAGTTTCCAGATCCAAAGCGCCGTTCAAGAACGGTGTGACAAGCGCTGGCATCGAGCCTTTGAACATGATTTTGTTCCTTGTATCTGGCGGGCTAAGGTGCCCATTGAAAAAAGACGGTGTACGCATTATGTCTCCAAGTTGATCACAGCGGCGCACACGATATGGTCTCAGCGTCTATCCCCGACATGGCCGGAAATGCAAGACATGACACGAATTCTAACTCTATTGTTTGTGTATATAATGCTCGCATTGCCTGCGGCGGCGGACAGCCCGCGGCCACTGGGTCAGGCGATGGACGCAATGCGCGCTGGCAACTGGGACAATGCCGCGCGGTTGGCGGAACGAGATGGCCCTGTGGCATCCGACGTCATTGAATGGCACCGCCTGCGTCTGGGTCGAGGCACCTACGACCAAGTGGTCAGTTTTATCGAACGCAACCCCGACTGGCCGGGGCTTGAATGGTTACGTACCAAATCAGAAACAGTTGTCGCCCTGCAAAGCCACGCACAAGTGCTGGCGTTCTTTGACACTGCTCCTCCCCAGACTGCGACCGGCGTTCTTGCCTATGCGCGGGCACTGGCAGCTCAGGGACAGGATGAAGACGCAGAGGCCGAGATAGTAAAAGCATGGCGCACGCTTCGGATGAGCGCGCTGGAACAGGCGTTATACCTCGGGGCCTACGAATCCCTTCTGAAGGATCACCATATTGCGCGCATGGACCGGATGCTGTGGATGGGATGGACTGCTGAAGTCAGTCGAATGAACGCTCTTGTTTCCAAAGGCTGGCAGGCTTTGGCACGGGCGCGGATCGCACTGCGAAAAAAACAGGACGGGGTAAACGGGCTGATTGCGCAGGTCCCTGCCAAGCTGAAATCTGATCCCGGTCTGGCATATGAGCGTTTCAATTGGCGCGCCGCAAAAGGGCTTGAAAGCGCACTCGAGCTGCTGCTGGAGCGCAGTACCAGCGCCAAAGCGCTTGGCATGCCCGAGGCGTGGGCGCCGCGCCGCCGCAGTTTGGCACGTGCCCAGATGCGGCAGGGCAACGCCAAGCGGGCCTACAAAATTGCGTCGCAGAATTTTCTCACCGAGGGTTCAGTCTATGCGGATCTGGAATGGTTAGCCGGTTATATCGCGCTGCAAAAGCTGAATGATCCCGCCACTGCTTTGCACCATTTCGGTCGGTTTGACGCCGCCGTGGCGTCCCCGATTTCTAAGGGACGCGCCGGGTATTGGATCGGGCGGGCTTATCGGGCGCAGAACAAAGAGATCATGGCAAACGCCGCGTTTGCTTCTGCCGCGCGCTATCAAACCTCGTTCTATGGCTTGCTGGCTGCTGAGGCTGCGGGGCTGCCTTTTGACACCGATCTGGCCGGTACTGAACAGTTCGGACCCTGGCGCGAGGCCGGGTTTACCGAAACAAGCGTATTTGAGGCGAGCATCTTGCTGTTGGCGTCCGGAGAATTGAATCTGGCGAAACGATTTTTGACGCACATGACGGAAACTCTACCGCGCAGCGAAGCAGGCAAGCTGGGCGAGATGGCAATCGAATTGGGCCGTCCGCATCTCGCAGTGATGATCGGAAAACGTGCAGCTCGGCAGCGTGTGGTGCTGCCTGCGGCTTATTACGCCATACATCCAATGAATGGCATGGAGCTGCCGATGGCCCCGGAGATGGTATTGGCAATCGCCCGGCGTGAAAGTGAATTTGATCCGGTTGTCACAAGCGGTGCAGGCGCGCACGGGCTGATGCAGATCATGCCTGCAACTGCGCGTGAGGTTGCGGCAAAATTGGGCCAAAGCGCAACACATAGTACCCAACGTCTGTTGGCAGAATGGCAATACAACGC
>CBDTVL010000034.1:0-22413 GCA_965363755.1 uncultured Sulfitobacter sp. | reverse complement strand
GTTTTTCGCGGCGTAGTTGGGCGAAGAAAGCAGGGCGCGCAGGCCCTCGATTGGATCGACTGCCGGGATGTCGGTCAGCGGAGCTGCTGGCGCGGTGGCGACCCAGGGCCGGTCATATTCAGGCGCGTTGCCCGACAGGGCCTTTAGCGGCAAATCGGCCTTGGTCTCGCCATTGTAGACGATGAGGAAACGGTCTTCGGCAATGGTTTCCCCGACAATCGCGAAGTCGAGGTCCCATTTGTCGAACACGGCACGGGCCACATCTTCTTTTTCCGGGCGCAGCACCATTAACATGCGTTCCTGAGACTCAGACAGCATCATCTCATAGGCCGTCATGTGTTCTTCGCGTACCGGAACGTTTTCCAGATCCAGCCGAACCCCCAGATTGCCTTTGTCGCCCATCTCGACTGCAGAGCAGGTGAGGCCCGCGGCCCCCATATCCTGAATCGAGATCACCGCGCCGGTCTGCATCAACTCCAGTGTTGCCTCCATCAGGCGCTTTTCGGTAAACGGGTCGCCGACCTGAACAGTGGGGCGTTTTTCCTCGATTGTATCGTCAAACTCTGCACTGGCCATGGTGGCGCCGCCGACGCCATCGCGGCCGGTTTTGGCGCCAAGGTAGACCACGGGCATTCCCACACCGGACGCGGCAGAATAAAAGATACTGTCGGTTTGTGCCAGTCCGGCAGCAAAGGCATTCACCAGACAGTTGCCGTTATAGGCCGGATCAAACCGGACCTCGCCGCCGATGGTTGGCACGCCGAAGCAGTTGCCGTAACCGCCAACGCCCGCGACAACACCATTGACGAGTTGGCGGGTCTTGGGGTGGGAAGTTTCGCCAAATGACAGCGAATTCATTGCAGCGATTGGGCGCGCGCCCATGGTAAAGACATCTCTCAGAATGCCGCCGACGCCTGTTGCAGCGCCTTGGTAGGGTTCGATGTAAGATGGATGGTTGTGGCTTTCCATTTTGAAAACGACGCACTGGCCGTCCCCGATATCCACAATACCTGCGTTCTCGCCTGGGCCGCAGATGACTTGCGGTCCGGACGTGGGCAAGGTGCGCAGCCATTTTTTGGAGGATTTATAAGAGCAGTGTTCATTCCACATGGCTGAGAAAATGCCAAGCTCTGTGAACGATGGCTCCCGTCCAACAATCTCTAATATCTGGGCGTATTCATCCGGGCTGAGCCCGTGTTTTTTGATCAGGTCGGGCGTAATCGCCGGCTCTTGCATCCGCATGTAGTCCCCAAATGGTAATCTTTGGGACGTCTTTAAGCGAAGGCTGCGCGGGGGGAAAGGCCCCCGCGCGTTAGCGCGAGGTTATTTCTCGCCTGCCTCAGCTTTCAACTGCTGTTCGCTTGCAATGACCGACGCCGTTGCGGCCGCCGCAATCCTTGTTTTTTCCTCATCATTCAGGTGCTCATCGTCGTCCATTCCAGGGATGGCGACACGCACTTCGCGACGGGCAAATTCGATTCCGGCCTCACTGAACGCTGCTTTCACCCGGTTGTAGATCTCTTTGCGCATCATGAATTGCGAACCAGGTTTGGCCGTAAATTTACCGCGAATGACCATGCCAACATCGTCAAAGGCATACACACCCTGCGATTTGAACGGCTGCAGCATGTCGTCTTTAAACTCTTCCATGGCCTGAACTTCCTGACCAATGACCTTGAACATCTTGCGGACCTTCTCAGGGTTTGTGTCAAACGGCACAGTGAACTTGAGCTTCGTGATCACCCAATCGCGGCTGAAGTTCGTAACTGTTTGGATTTCGCCATATGGAATGGTGTGAACAAGGCCAAGATGGTGGCGCAACTGCATGGACCGTACCGAGATTTGTTCAACCGTCCCTTTGACAGCGCCTACATCGACATATTCGCCGACCCGGAACGCATCATCGATCAGAAAGAAAACACCTGACACAACGTCCGTGACCAGTTTTTGCGCGCCAAATCCGATGGCCAGACCAAGAACACCGGCGCCAGCCAGAAGCGGTGTTGTGTCGACGCCAAGGCTTTTTAGGGCAGCCAACGTGAACAGAACCACAATCGTAATCCGACAGGTCAAAAGGATCAAAGGCAGAACCGTGGACAGGCGCGACTTTCCTGCGCCGCCACCGTCGCCAGTGACTTCTTCTTCGTCGGGCATCTCCCCTGATGCGGTCATTTCAGCCGCGAGTTTGCGGTTAATGATCACAGAAACAACCTCCCACGAGAAGTATCCAATAGCGATGGTCATCAGGAATTCAACAATGTTTGACGCAAAGTCTTCGCCAACAGCGCCGCTCGCAAATTCACCCGGAGTAAGTCCCCAGAACCCGGCGATCTGAACAATGACGATACCAAATACAATCACACGCCCAATGCGGACAAAAGAAACTCCCGTTGCCTTATACGCGCGCTCTGCAACAAATCCTTCTCCCGACATCGGGGGTCTCACGTGGCGCACTATTCCGCGCACCAATGTGTCAAGTGCCGGGGCCATCAACAACAAGCCCATGGTTTTGAAATGTGGAGCCGAGCGCAGAACGTCGTTTAGACCATAGCTGAACAGGATGTTCACCAACCACCACGTCGCCAAGGAAACCGCAATTGCAAAATAGGGATAAGCCAAGGACACTCGTTCTTCGATAGGGCTGATCCCATCATTTGGCCCACGCATCATCATCACAAGGCCGTCGCGTGCGGTCCAGGCGATCCAGACGACATAAAGGTGAAGCGCGAAATTGAGCCAGAACCCAATAACCGATTCGCCAGGAGGGACGCCGTTCAGAGCGTTGAACCCGATCGTTACAAATGTAACGCCGATCAATAGCGTGAACCCGACAATATGTCGGTTGAGGAACTTCGCAGTCTTGTCGTCGGTGTTTACAAAACGGAATTTCGGTTGGTTTGGCGCCAATAGAAAGCGGCCAAACGCAGCGGCGATGCGCGGTGCAGCAACGAGATTCCACAGGAACAACTGCGTATAGGGCCCCATTTCCGGGGGTACGATAGAAAACCCAACTGTTCGGCCAACGGCAAGAAATACAAACAGACCCAGCAGGTTGCGGCACAGCCGTTTGGCCAGCATAGACAGAGACTGGCCGAGGTTCTCGGGCGCCGGGTCATCTGGGCCGATTGTATGCCATCGACTGGTGAGTTTGTTCACGGCCCATTCCGCTGCGAGACCCGCACCGACAACGGCAGCCATGTAGCCCAATAGCGTGAGGAAGCCTGTCAGCCCAAAGTTCCCAAAAAACGTTGCGAAGGCATCGATTTGGAATCTGATCATGGCCGGGATGCCTTTGACGGCATCTATGACAACGCTGACAGCGCCCGATGTTGCGTGGTAAAACAGGTCGGCCAAGGGGTTGGTGTCTTCGACCTTGGCCGCGGATTGCTGCGCTGCGACGGCATCAAGCCGTTCAAGCAGCAGGCCACGCACCTGTTCATCAGAGAGTTCGGCCACAAGATTACGGGCGATTTCTGGTGTCAGTTCGTCAGGTACTTCAACAACAGCAGTGTCCACTTCGGACTGTGCATAAGCCGCTGGCGTAAATGACAAGCAGAGCAACAGCGCAACAGCGCCCCAGGTAATTTTTTGCAGCACTTAAACAGCCCCTTTGAAATTTGTTTGCCACATGGTTCGACAATTGGCGCCGATTTGCAAGCGATCCATTCACCTTTGGCGTGTAAATCTTGCTGTTCCGCGGGGCGGCGGCAAAAAAAAGGCCGAGCTAAAAGCTCGGCCAAGTCCAACAGGGAGGTATGAAGATGATGCGCGTTTAAGCCATCATCGCCTTCAGTAGTTGAGATAGGTCGCACTTTGCGAACGATCAAGTGTTTTGCGCTAAAAAATCGACATTCCTGTTATGCACTGAGCGCATGGCTCAGCCCTTGGATTGATCGCGGAGCCGTCGACGATAGGTGATGATTTCGTCCTGAACAAAGTCCTTAAATGCTGATATCCGCTTGGATTGACGCAGTTCTTCGGGATAGGCGAGAAATACCGGCACATCTGCACTTGTTACCTCTGGTAAGACCGAGACCAGATCGGGAAAGTCCTGCGTTACGTAATCGGGCAGAATGCCAATACCAAGATTGTGGATAACACCCTGCAAAACGCCGAAGTAGTTGTTCACGGTCAGCAAGGAACGAATGTGATAGGTCATCAGGTGTTGGACCATCGAAGCGCTGGCTCCGACCTGCGGTGAATGGACATTCTGAAAGATAAGCCGGTGATCAACGATATCTGACATCTCAGCGGGCGTTCCGTTGGCGTCAAGATAGTCTGGTGTCGCAAATAGCCGCATCTGAACACTCATCAGTTTTTTGCGGATAAGGTCCGCCTGTGACGGCTCTTTCATCCTGATCGCAACATCTGCCTCGCGCATGGGCAGGTCCAGCACCCGTTCTTCAAGCATCAGATCTACCTTTAAATCCGGGTATTTCTCGTAAAGCTTGGTCAGGCGAGGCACGAGCCAGAGCGTGCCAAAAGCTGTTGTCGTGGTCACCTTGATCTCGCCGAAGACCTCTTCTTCGCTATCACGAATGCGGGCACTGGCGGTTTCAAGCCGTTTGACCATGGCATTGGTGGCATCAAACAGTAATTCTCCCTGTTCCGTCAGAATCAACCCGCGTGCGTGGCGATGGAACAACGTCGCATTCAGGCTTTCTTCAAGACCTCGAATCTGACGACTGACGGCGGATTGCGACAGGTTCAGCCGATCACCGGCATGGGTCAGGCTGCCCGCATCTGCCACCGCGTGAAATATTCTAAGTTTGTCCCAATCCATACCCACAACTTCCTTAAATGTACTTCTCACCTATATTAAATGAGAGAAAAGGGAACCTTGCGGGGCATGGAATTCCGCGAAGTGCTGGAAAATACTGCTATACAGGTCAGAAATTATGACCTATTGTTAAGGTGCAGTTAGTGATCGCGACACGTGAGGAGAAGAGCGATGTCGACGCAGAATATTTCCTTGAATGACCGGTTTGATCTGACCAAATCGCCGGTTTTATTGAACGGAACACAGGCACTTGTGCGGCTGATGATGATGCAGAAGGTCCGCGATACGGCAGCAGGTTTGAATACTGCTGGATTGGTGACCGGGTATAGGGGCTCGCCGCTGGGTGCAGTTGATCTGCAAATGATGCGGGCCGCCAAGCCGCTGGCTGAACATGACATCACATTCCAGCCTGGCCTAAATGAGGATCTGGCAGCAACGGCCCTGTGGGGCAGTCAGCAGGCAGAGCTGCGCGGCGAAGGCAAATATGACGGGGTTTTTGGGCTTTGGTATGGCAAGGGGCCGGGCGTGGATCGCAGCGGTGATGTGATGCGCCATGCCAATATGGCCGGCAGTTCGACCAACGGTGGCGTGCTGATGGCGATGGGCGATGATCATACTGGCGAATCCAGCACTGTCTTGCACCAGTCCGAATGGGCCATGGTCGATGCCTATATGCCTGTGGTCAGCCCGGCGGGGGTGCAGGAGGTCCTCGACTACGGCATCTATGGCTTTGCTTTGTCGCGCTTTTCAGGTCTTTGGGTTGGCCTGAAAACGATGAAAGATACGATCGAGGCCACGTCGGTTGTCGATGGCGATCCAGCGCGGATGTCGTTGGTCGTGCCGCAGTTTGATGTGCCAGACGGCGGGTTGAACATACGCCTGACCGACACCCCGCATGCGCAAGAGGCGCGGGTGATTGATTACAAACGCTTTGCCGCCGAGGCGTTTTCGCATGCAAACAAAATGGACAAGCGAATCTGGGGAAAACCGGGTGCTAAGATCGGGTTTGTTGCGGCCGGCAAAAACTGGCTGGATCTGGTGCACGCGCTGTCTTTGCTGAACATTGACGCAAACGAAGCCGAAAGGCTGGGCATCACAACTTATAAGATCGGTCAGACCTTTCCGCTAGATATGGAAGGGTTCCATGATTGGGCCGACGGGCTCGATTTGATTGTTGTGGTTGAAGAAAAACGCAAACTGATCGAAGTGCAGATCAAAGAGGCGATTTTCAATGATCGCAAAGGGCGTCGCGTTTTTGGCTGGCACAAAGGCGGTGGTGCGGGATCGATGCACGGTGAAGAGCTGTTTCCGACGCGCGGCGCGCTTGACCCTATTATGATTGCCGAAAAGCTGGGTGGTATCTTGCTTGAAGAGGGCCGCGAGTCCGACGGCATCAAAGCGGGGTTGTCGGTGTTGAGTGAGGCGCGTCGGGCTGACAACGCCGAAGATATTGCGGCCCGCCTGCCGTATTTCTGTTCGGGGTGCCCGCACAACTCCTCGACCAAACTGCCGCAAGGATCGCGCGCTTATGCCGGTATCGGCTGCCATTATATGGTTCAGTGGATGGACCGTGAAACCACCGGATCTACCCAAATGGGCGGTGAGGGCGCAAACTGGATCGGCGAAGCGCCGTTTTCGACCCGAGAGCACGTGTTTCAGAACCTTGGCGATGGTACCTATAACCATTCGGGCATTCTGGCAATCCGCGCAGCGATGGCTGCAGGCACCAATATCACCTATAAAATCCTTTATAATGATGCGGTTGCGATGACCGGTGGGCAGGGCAACGAAGGTGGTTTAGACGCGCCCAGAATTGTCGCTGAACTAAAGGCGATGGGCGTTCCCAACATTGCAGTGGTTTATGACGAAAAAGAAGAGGTTGACTTGAGCGCCTTTCCGCAAGGTGTTGAAAAACATGAAAGAAGCAACCTGCTGGCGGTGCAGGAGCAGTTTACCTGCCATCCCGGCGTGTCAGCCATTGTCTATATCCAGACCTGCGCGGCCGAAAAACGCCGCCGCCGCAAGCGCGGCCTGTTCCCGGATCCGGACAAACGTGTGTTTATTAATACCGATGTTTGTGAAGGCTGCGGCGATTGCGGCATACAATCCAACTGCGTGTCCATCGTGCCGGTTGAAACCGAACTGGGTCGCAAGCGCGCCATTGATCAGTCGTCCTGCAACAAAGATTTCTCTTGCGTGAAAGGCTTTTGCCCATCTTTCGTGACCTTGGAAGGGGCTAAAATACGCAAAGAAGCTACGGCTGACCTGGTTTTGCCAGACTTGCCGATGGCCGATTTGCCAACAATCGACGGCACCCATAATATCGTGATCACCGGTGTTGGTGGCACCGGCGTTGTCACCATCGGTGCAGTCATCGCGCAAGCTGCCCATATCGATGGCAAAGGGGCCGGCATGATGGAAATGGCAGGCCTCGCCCAAAAAGGCGGCGCGGTTCATATTCATTGCCGATTGGCAGCAAAACCTGAAGATATCAGCGCCATCCGCGTGGCAACAGGCGAAGCACACGCGTTGATTGGTGGCGATCTGGTGGTCTCAGCTGGGGCAAAGACCTTGGGTTTGACCCGCACCGGGCAAACCGGCGCGGTGGTCAACAGCCATGAGATTATTACCGGCGATTTCACCCGCAACATAGAATTTGCACTGCCAATAGATCGGCTGAGCCTTGCGCTACAGGCGCGGTTGAAGGACCGGTTGGACGTGTTCGATGCATCTGCTTTGGCAAAAGCCACGCTGGGGGATTCAATCTATTCTAACATGATGATTTTTGGCGCCGCCTGGCAACGCGGTCTGATCCCGTTGAGTTATGCGGCGATTGAGCAATCCATCGAATTAAACGGGGCCGCAGTCCAGCGCAATTTGCGCGCGTTTGAGATTGGTCGCTGGGCTGTGCTTTATCCCGAAGATGCGGCGAAAGTTCTGAGCCCAAATGTCCTTGACCTGCCAAAAACACTGGACGAAAAAATTGCGTTTCGCGCTGACCATCTGGTCCAGTATCAATCCAAGCGGCTAGCAAAACGCTATCGCAAGCTGGTCGAGACGGTTGCGGATGCCGGGCTGAAAGAAGCTGTTGCAAAGGGCTATCACAAGCTATTGGCGTATAAGGATGAGTACGAAGTGGCGCGTCTGTTGCTGACATCGCAGGCGAAGGCTGCGGAAGAATTTGACGGCGACTTTAAGATGACCTTTCATCTGGCCCCTCCGATCCTTTCTAAGACCGGACCAGACGGCCGCCCTGTCAAACGTGAATTTGGTGCAGGGATGTTGCGCCCATTGCGGATAATGGCACGTCTGAAAACCCTGCGCGGCACGCCGCTGGATATTTTTGGATACAGCGCCGAACGCAAGATGGAACGGGCCCTAATCAAACAATATGAGAAGGATATGAAAGCGATTTTGCCTAAGGTGACGCCTGAGACGCTCGAGATCGCGACCGCGCTGGCAGTACTGCCGCTGGACATTCGCGGTTTTGGGCCAGTGAAGGCTAAGAACGAATCCAAGGCCGCAAAACGACGCGAGGAACTATTGGTTGCGTTCTCTGCCGGTGGCGCGCCGCTTGCCAAAGCAGCAGAATAGAATTGAGGTCGGCGTCGTGTTTGTGTCATTGGCTTAGTGTAGAGATGCTACCCAAGTGCGACTATTATGCTTCATCGGGGGGCAAAAACGGTGTCATCGCAGCGCCATATTGCACGCGACATTAGCTACGCGCATTCGGTGAGTTCCAAGAGTGGGCGCGCGGTTGTCCGCCTGATCGAAAACGCCACCGGACGGCTGCCGCTGATAAAACGCGCCGAAGGTTATGAACACGAAGTCGCGGCGGGCCGGGATTTCTGGCAGGTGATGGTTGAGCGCTACGGATTAAGCCTGAATGTGGTTGGCGGTGCGCTGGACAATATCCCTCAGGATGGGCCGCTCATTCTGATTGCCAACCATCCCTACGGCATTTTGGACGGGCTGATGATGGGCCATGTCCTTTCAACTGTACGTCGTGATTTTCGCATATTGGCCCATTCTGTGTTCAAAAAAGCGGACGATCTGAATCGAGTCCTGCTTCCCATCAGTTTTGACGAATCCAAGGACGCGATGAAGCTAAACCTTGAGACCCGCAAAGGCGCACTGGACTATTTGGGGCAGGGCGGTGCTATTGGCGTGTTCCCAGGCGGAACCGTCAGCACTGGAGTTAATATGTTTTCCAAACCGATGGACCCGTGCTGGCGCAGCTTTACGGCCCGAATGGTGGCCAAATCGGAAGCGACAGTAGTGCCGATGTATTTCGATGGTCACACATCGCGGCTGTTTCAGATGGCCAGCCACTTGCACAACACGCTGCGGCTGGGCCTCTTGATCAAGGAATTCAAGAAACGGGTAGATACGCCTGTCGATATTGTGATTGGCGAACCGCTTGGTCGGGGCGTGCTAAATCCGATGGCAAAAGATGCCAAAGCAATGATGGATTTCCTGCGCAAAGCCACGTATGAGCTGTCTCCAACGCCGTTAGCGTCTTATGACTACGGCTATGAGTTTGAGGAACGGCATCGCGCCTGAAAAAGACATGGCAGTTGGCATTTTTGATAGTGGTCTGGGCGGTTTGACCGTGCTTGAGGCAGTCACGAAACGGCTGCCGGACGTCGAATTTGTCTATTTCGCGGACAGTGCTCACGCGCCTTATGGCGTGCGCACCTCGGAGGATATCTACAACCTGACCTGTGCAGCGGTGGAACGGCTTTGGGCTGCGGGCTGTGATCTTGTGATACTGGCTTGTAATACAGCCAGTGCTGCCGCGTTGCGCCGGATGCAGGAAAGCTGGCTTCCAGAGGACAAACGGGTTCTTGGCGTCTTTGTTCCGCTGATCGAGGCGTTGACCGAACGAAACTGGGGTGACAATTCCCCACCGCGGGAAGTGGCCGTGAAACACATCGCTTTGTTTGCCACTCCTGCGACTGTGGCCTCGCGCGCGTTTCAGCGCGAGTTGGCATTTCGCGCAATCGGCGTAGACGTTGAGGCGCAGGCCTGTGGCGGGGTGGTCGATGCCATAGAAGAGGGCGACACTATTCTGGCCGAAGCGTTGGTGCGCAGCCATGTGGATGCATTGAAGCGCAAGATGCCTGACCCGCATGCAGCCGTGCTGGGGTGTACACATTATCCACTGATGGAAAAAACCTTTCAGGCAGCGCTCGGCGCGGATGTACAAGTGTATTCTCAGGCCAGTCTGGTGGCAGAGTCTCTGGCTGATTATCTGGAGCGACATCCAAAAATGCTGGGGCAAGGCGAGGCTGCTTTTTACACCACCGGTGATCCAAAACGGGTCAGCGATCGGGCCACGCAGGTTTTGCGACGACAAATCACCTTTGAATCGGCTTGATTGCCGCATTTATGCCTATTTACAAATAGTTACAGGCGTTTTTTAAAGAAAACGTCAAGACAGGAAGAGGTCTGACATGACCCATAAGATCGCAATTCTAGGGGCCAGCGGGTATACCGGCGCTGAACTGGTCCGATTGATCGCAACCCATCCGACGATGACCATTGTGGCCCTGTCTGCCGACCGTAAGGCAGGGATGGAGATGTCGGAAGTTTTTCCCCACTTGCGCCATCTCAAATTGCCCAGCCTGTGCAAAATTGACCAGATTGATTTCTCGGGGATTGATCTCTGCTTCTGTGCTTTGCCGCACAAAACTTCGCAAGAAGTGATCTCGGCCTTGCCAGCAAATCTGAAAATTGTTGACCTCAGCGCTGATTTTAGGCTGCGCGATCCGGAGGTATACGCACATTGGTATGGCAACAAGCACAGTGCATTGGCCCTGCAAAAAGAGGCTGTCTATGGCCTGACAGAGTTTTACCGCGCCGAGATCGCGACGGCGCGGTTGGTGGCCGGGACGGGATGCAACGCGGCGACCGGGCAATTTGCCCTGCGGCCCTTGATCACTGCTGGAGTCATCGATCTCGACGACATCATTCTGGACCTCAAATGTGCTGTATCCGGTGCTGGGCGCAGCTTGAAAGAGAACCTGTTACATGCAGAACTGTCTGAGGGCGCAAATGCCTATGCAGTGGGCGGCACGCATCGACATCTGGGTGAGTTTGATCAGGAGTTCAGCGCGCTGGCCGGACGCCCAGTGCAGGTTCAGTTCACGCCGCACCTGATTCCGGCCAATCGCGGAATTCTGGCCACATGTTATGTCAAAGGTGAAGCACAGGTTGTCCATGACACCCTGCTGCAGGCTTATGCCGATGAGGTCTTTGTTGAGGTTCTACCATTTGGTACCACCCCCAGCACGCATCATGTCCGCGGATCGAACTTCTGTCATATCGGAGTGAGCGGCGACCGGTTAGCGGGCAAGGCAATTGTAGTCGCCGCACTTGATAACCTGACAAAAGGAAGCAGCGGTCAGGCGTTGCAAAACGCTAATCTGATGTTAGGTGAGGAGGAGAGCGCAGGTCTGATGCAGGCGCCGCTGTTTCCATAAGAGGGCGACATGAAGAGCCTTAAGAAAACCCGCAGGATACAGGTGATCGCAGTGGCGGTTGTCGCTTTGGCCCTTTCAACCGCCCTGATAGGGTATGCCATGCGCGATGGTATCAACTTTTTCCGTGCGCCGACGCAGATATTGGCCGAGCCGCCGCAACCCTCTGAGGTTTTCCGTATTGGCGGACTGGTCGAGGACGGCAGCATCGTGCGCGGTGAAGGTAAGACCATTCGTTTTAGCGTTACAGATGGTGGCGGCTCTGTTCCTGTCACTTACACTGGCGTTTTGCCGGACTTATTTTCGGAAAACGAAGGCATGGTTGGCACCGGCCGTTACATCAACGGTGTCTTTGAAGCAACTGAAATACTTGCGAAACATGATGAAGAGTATATGCCCGCAGAAGTTGTTGATGCCCTCAAAGCGCAAGGTGTCTATAAACCCTCCGGCGAGGCAACGGACGCATCTGACGCGTCTTATTAACCCTTGAATCCCATCCTTTGGCGCAGTTTTTGATTTTGCGCAGAGGGATGAGAGATGCCAAGCGTCCGAAAGATTGCGCGGGAGATTGTAGCCCGCGAAGGTGGTTACGTGAACGACCCCGACGACCCGGGTGGGGCAACCAATTTTGGCGTCACAATCCATACCATGCGTCGACTTGGCCTGGACCTGAACCGGGACGGCACGGTGAGTGCTGCTGATGTACGCGCGCTGACCCGCGTTCAGGCCGTCGATATCTTCATAACGCATTATTTTGAGCGTCCTCGGATTGCGGAACTCCCTGAGGGTCTACAGCCTTCGGTTTTTGACATGTACGTGAATGCCGGCGGCAATGCCGTGAAAATCCTGCAGCGCCTGTTGCGGGATATGGGGTTTTCTATGGTTGTCGATGGCGCTTTGGGGCCACAGACCATTGGTGCTGCACAAAGCGCCTATGAACAAGGGCCTGAGGAACTGGCAGACGCCTACGGAATCGCACGCCGTAACTATTATTTCCGCATCGCGGACGCACGCGCGGCGAGCCGGAAATATGCCCGAACCCGCAAGGGGACAAAAGGCGGCTGGATCAAACGTGCCGAGGAATTCATAACTCCCGCTTACCATCTCAGCGCCGGGCAATTTCAGCAAAGGACTGCATCATGGGGTTGATCGGACAGATTTTCGGATTGGTTTTTGGCGGCGGACGCAATGTGATCCGCGAAACCGCTGAGGTGTTTCGCGAGAATGCCGAAGCCGGCGCTGAGCGTGGTCAGGCCGTGCAATTGCAGGCCATGCAACAGTATGGCGCAGAATTTGCAGTGCCGCGACAGGGCTGGTTTGATCGTTTCATGGATGGTCTTAACCGACTGCCACGCCCGGCAATGGCATTGGGAACACTGGGGCTGATTGTATCTGCCATGGCGGACCCGATCTGGTTTAGCACCCGTATGCAGGGGATTGCGCTGGTGCCCGAGCCCTTGTGGTGGCTGTTGGGTGTGATTGTATCGTTTTATTTTGGTGCTCGGCATCAGCTAAAGACCCACGATTTTCAACGCGACATCGCAGGCACGATGGCAAGAGTTCCACAAGTTATAAATAATATCCAAGCACTACGAGAATTGAACGCAGACACCCCCGGCGTAGCGGATACCGGCGCAGATGCGCGACTGACGATTGTGTCGGTCGAGCCTGATGCCAATCCCGCGCTGGAAGCATGGCGCAAACGCTCGGCCTGAGGCGACCCCGCGACAATGTGAACTGTTACTCTGTCCGAATGTGATTGGCTGCGCCCGCGCGCGCATCTATAGTTCTTTCATGATTACAGAACTTGGACACTTTGCCCTCATACTGGCCTTTCTGGTTGCGCTGTTTCAGGCCGTTGTGCCGATGGTGGGGGCGTACAAACGTTGGCCCGGCTGGATGGCGGTGGCTGAACCGGCCGCCTCGGTGCAATTCCTGCTGACGGCGTTTGCGTTTGCGGCGCTGACCCATGCTTTTGTGACATCTGATTTCTCGCTCCGGCTTGTCGTGCTAAACAGTCATTCGGCCAAACCAATGCTCTACAAAATCAGCGGAGTCTGGGGCAATCACGAAGGATCAATGCTGCTTTGGGTGCTGATTGTCAGCCTTTTTGGGGCCACGGCGGCGTGGTTTGGCGGCAATCTGCCGCCGACGCTCAGAGCACGGGTTCTGGCTGTTCAATCTGCTATCGCTGTGGCGTTCTTTGCCTTTATTCTGTTCACCTCCAATCCATTTCTGCGGATGGGTATGCCGCCATTTGACGGGCAGGATTTGAACCCGTTGTTGCAGGACCCTGGATTGGCGTTCCATCCGCCGTTCCTTTATCTCGGCTATGTCGGCCTGAGCATGACGTTCTCGTTTGCGGTCGCGGCCCTGATCGAAGGTCGCGTCGATGCAGCCTGGGGCCGCTGGGTGCGTCCGTGGACATTGGCCGCATGGATATTCCTGACCATCGGAATCGCGCTCGGTTCGTGGTGGGCCTATTACGAATTGGGTTGGGGCGGCTTCTGGTTCTGGGACCCGGTCGAAAACGCAAGCTTTATGCCGTGGTTGCTTGCCGGAGCTTTGCTGCATTCCGCGGTTGTAGTGGAAAAGCGTGAAAGCCTGAAGAGCTGGACCATTTTGTTGGCGATTCTCGCTTTTGGATTTTCCCTGATCGGCACGTTTATCGTGCGCTCAGGCCTGCTGACATCGGTACATGCTTTTGCCAATGATCCCGAACGCGGTGTGTTCATTCTGATGATCATGGCGTTTTTCATGGGCGGTGCACTGACCCTGTTTGCGGCGCGCGCTCGGGTGATGGAGGCAAAAGGTGTGTTTGGCACAGTCAGCCGTGAAAGTGCGTTGTTGTTGAACAATGTCCTTTTGGCTGTGGCCTGTTTTGTAGTCTTTGTCGGCACAATGTGGCCGCTTGTGGCTGAGATGTTCTTTGATCGGAAACTCAGTGTAGGACCGCCGTTTTTCAACATGGCGTTCACGCCTTTTATCGTGTTGTTGGGGGCGGTCCTGCCGATTGGAGCGATGCTGCCGTGGAAGCGCGGTAAGGTCGGGCAGACGGTCTGGAAACTGCGCTATGCCTTTGCAGTGGCGCTGGCGTTGGCGCTGTTGGTGTTTGCGATGCAAACCGGGCGCGGAACGATGGGTCCAATCGGCCTGTTTCTCGGCGCTTGGCTGGTGTTTGGCGCCGCCGTGGACATTTGGAGCCGCACCGGCCGGGGCCCGGGCCGGATTGCCAGACTATCCCGATTGCCGCGATCAGACTGGGGTAAGTTGATGGCGCATTCCGGTTTTGGCATCACCCTGTTTGGCGTTGCCGGACTGATGGCCTGGCAAACCGACGACATCCGCGTGGTGCAGGTGGGCGAACCTTTTGACGTTGGTGCCTATTCGATGGTTCTGGATGACGTGCAGGATGCGCGCGGACCCAATTACTTTTCGACGACAGGGTTCATTACCCTGTCCGAGGACGGCCGCGAAATCGCCCAATTGCGACCGGAAAAACGCAGATATCCCGTGGCACAGATGCCGACAACCGAAGCGGCAATTGACTACCGCATTCTGCGTGACGTCTATGTGGTGATCGGGGATCGGCAATCCAGCGGCGGATGGACTATCCGGACCTATATCAAACCTCTCACCAACTGGATCTGGGCAGGAGCGCTGATGATGGCGTTTGGCGGCTTGCTGAGCCTGTCGGACCGTCGGTTCAGGGTTGCAGCCGGGGCATCCCGAAAGGCGCCGCAAGGGATGCCAGCGGAATGAACGCGCGACTCTTTATGCGCGCGATAAGTGATATGCTCTGCACATTGGCAATGGCAGTGACACTTTTTGCCGGTCCGGTATGGGCGGTCCAGCCTGATGAGATCCTGCCGGATGTGGCGCTGGAAGAACGGGCGCGGGACTTGTCCAAAGGACTGCGTTGTCTGGTCTGTCGCAACGAAAGCATCGACGAAAGCAATGCTGATCTTGCACGTGATCTGCGCCTTCTGGTGCGCGAACGGCTTGTCGCAGGTGACAGCGACGAACAGGTGATTGCCTTTGTCGTCGATCGCTACGGCGAATATGTACTGCTGCAGCCCACCATCAAGGGGTCAAACTGGCTGCTCTGGGCGGCGGGTCCGCTGATGTTGCTGCTGGCTGGCAGCATTGGCTATGGCTATCTGCGCGGCCGCGCGAGCGCGCCAAGAGAACAGGAAGCCGCATTAAGCGACGACGAACAAGCGCGGTTGCGCAAAATTCTCGACGAGTGACGCTCGGTTTCGCTTTTCTGAACGCATCCGTGCAGATATGTCTGGGCCAACCAATAACAGGCGAGGCCCCCGCATGGACTATCAAACCATAATCTATGAGATCGAGAATGATGTTGCGGTGATCACGCTGAACCGGCCAGATGTCATGAACGCACTGAACAGTCAGATGCGGGCGGAAATTACTTTTGCGATGCAAAATGCGGGCACCAGCGCCCGCGCCATTGTGCTGACCGGCGCTGGACGTGCTTTTTGCTCGGGCCAGGATCTTGGAGATCGCGCCAATGCCGCCAATCTGGATCTCGAACGCACCCTGCGAGACGAATATGTGCCGATGCTGCGGGCGATCTACGATTGCCCGGTACCGACAATCACAGCGGTGAACGGGCCAGCCGCAGGGGCAGGGGCCAATCTGGCGCTGGCCGCTGATGTGGTTTTTGCGTCCGAAAGCGCCTATTTTCTGCAAGCCTTTACCCGCATTGGTCTGATCCCGGATGCCGGTGGCACCTATTTCCTGCCGCGCCAGATGGGCATTGCCAAGGCGATGGGAGCGGCGTTGTTTGCCGATAAGATCTCGGCCAGACAGGCGGATGACTGGGGCATGATCTGGGAAGCTGTGCCCGATAACGATTTTGCTGACGTCTGGAAAGCCCGCGCAGCGCAGCTCGCCAACGGTCCAACCGCCGCCTACAAGGCCGTGAAAGAAGCCATTCGGGGCACGTATGATAACACGCTCGATCGTCAGCTTATGCTAGAAGCCCGGTTACAGGGGGCCTGCGGCAAAACCCGGGACTTCAAAGAAGGCGTAATTGCTTTTACAGAAAAGCGGCCGGCGAAATACGAAGGCCGCTGATCCTGGCGTAAGGGGAGCTCGCGTCGCATTCTGCGAGGGTCCTGAAGCTAGTCAGGTCCAAGGAGGTCGCGTGCGATACGTTCAAAAATGGCTGTGCCGATCGGGATCAGATCATCCGGAAAATCATAGTCAGGATTGTGCAGCGCCGCGTAATCTTCGCCCGGCCCAAGGCACATCATGGCAGATTTGGCACTCCAGCCAAAGACACCAAAGTCTTCAGAGGCACGCATTGGCAATCCTTCATCACTACTTGCCACGCCAATTGCGTCCATCGCGGCAATGGCTACATCCGCCGCTTCAGCGTCATTGATCGAGGCGGCGAAGTCATCGCAGAAAGCAAAGGATACCTTTAGCCCATGTTTTTGTGCGGCGACGTCAACCAAAGCGCGGGCGTCGGCGACCAATTGCGCCATCGAAATGTCCTGCGTGGTGCGCAGGGTCAGGTAAATCACGGCTTCACCGGGGGCCACACCAAAAGAGGGTTCTCCAATCCGGATATGTGTCACCGTCACCAGCCTGAAAGTATCATCCAACTCTTCGCCGGTTCCCAGGCCATTCATTGCCGGGATCAGTTGAGCCACGGCTGGCGCGGGTGATACACCGGCCTCAGGATCGGCCGCGTGCGCGGTCTTGCCGGTTAGTGTGATCGCCAAGCCTTGCGAGGCGCAGTTGATGAGTCCAGCGCGGGTTGCAACAAAGCCAAACGGGCGTCCGGGTTCCACGTGGATGGCAAACGCCCAATCCGGTGCGATCTCTTTGAATGCCGGATCGGCCACAACCGCGCGCGCACCGCTGCCGTCTTCTTCTGCGGGCTGGAACATCAACACTACCCTGCCTTTGGCAACAGGATTGCGCGAAATCAACCGTCCCAACGCCAACAGCATCGTCATATGTCCGTCATGGCCACATAGGTGGCCTTTGCCCGCAACTTGCGAAACCCATGATGCGTCGGACAGTTCCTGAATCGGCAGCGCATCAAGTTCTGCACGGAACAAAACCGTCGGGCCAACTGCGCCGCTGTCAAATACCGCTGCTACGCCGTGACCACCCAAACCCGTCAGGACACGAGTCGGGGACAATGGTGCCAATGCGGCGACGATCAGGCGCGCTGTTTCAACTTCTTCGCCGGACAACTCGGGCCGCATATGCAGCTCACGCCGAAACTCAGTCAGCTCTGTCAGATCAGAATTTGTCAGCATAGGTCTGCCTTTTCGCGTCGCTTTTTGATCCAGCTATCCTTTCGCAAGGGTTGTCGATGATCAATGGGCGGATTGCGCGCATTGCGACCAAGCCAGCTTGGCACAGTATTTGGTATCATGCAGTCCAGGCGAGAGTCCGCAGTGTGCTTTTCGGGGGAGACATTGTCGGCGCCGTGTTTCATATTTGCGCAACAGGAGGACCACCATGGAGCGCTTTGACGATTGTCCGGAAACCGCGTTGCGTTGGCATCGTCAGGGGATAGGCGCCGTGCTTGCGACAGTGGTTCAGACCTGGGGCAGTGCGCCGCGCCGGGTTGGCGCGCAGTTGGCTGTCAGTGGCGATGGCCAGATGCAAGGCTCAGTCTCTGGCGGATGCGTAGAAGGCGCGGTGTTGCTAGAGGCCCAGGAGGCGCTGGAAACCGGTGAAATGCGACTGCTGGAATATGGTGTCAGTGATGACGATGCTTTTGCGGTTGGTCTTGCCTGTGGCGGAACAATCCGGGTTCTGGTTGAGCCTGTCGGTTCTGCGATTACCGAAGAGATATTGAACCAGATCGTGGCCGCCCGGACGGATCGGGTTGCTGTAGCTTATGAGGTAAATGTCAAAACCGGTGCGCGGGGCGTGATGAGCGGTGGTTTTGAACAGCGGTTTCGCATGGACCGTTCGGGTTTTGAAGAAGATGGAGATGTGTTTGTCGCAATCCACAATCCACCATTGCGGCTGATCGTTGTGGGCGCTGTGCATATTGCTCAGGCGCTGGTCCCGATGGCACGGATCGCGGGATATGATCCCGTCATCATTGATCCGCGCGACGCCTTTGGCTCCACCGCGCGTTTTCCCGGCGAAGAGATTATCGCTGATTGGCCGGATGACGCAATCGCGACCATAGGTCTGGATGCACGCACTGCAGTTGTCTTGCTGACCCATGATCCAAAACTTGATGATCCTGCGCTGCATGCGGCACTTGCCTCGGACGTGTTTTATATTGGCGCTTTGGGGTCCAAACGCACGCACGCCGCCAGAGTGGCGCGCCTGTCCGAGGCGGGATTTGACGCGGCTCAGATTGCCCGTATTCGGGGGCCGGTTGGGCTGGATATCGGGGCGGCAGGGCCGTCCGAGATCGCGGTGTCGATTCTGGCCCAGATGGTTCAGGCCTTGCGGGGTGGTGCGTGAAATTCGGAGCGGTTCCGGTTGCCGATGCCGTGGGCGCCATACTGGCCCACTCCATCGACTTGCAAGGGAAGCGTCTGCGCAAGGGTGTTGTGCTTGATCCAGAGCATGTGTCGCAGATGCAAGCGGCGAATCTGTCCGACGTTGTGGTGGCCCGTCTGGAAGACGGCGATGTGCCTGAGGATGAGGCCGCACGGGCGCTTGCCGAAGCTTTGGTGCCACAGCCGGACCACGCCGCGCTTGCGCTGACAAACGCCTTTACCGGTCGGGTCAATCTTTTGGCAGAGGGCCCCGGCGTGGCAGTATTGGATGTGGCCGCACTTGAGGCGCTGAACCGGGTGCATCCCATGATTACCTTGGCCACAGTGCCGCAACACACGCAGATGCGTACACGCGGCATGGTGGCAACCATCAAGATCATTTCTTACGCTGTGCCGGGACAAGCACTAAAGAACGCCTGTGCAGTGGCGCAGCAGTCGATCCGGCTGGCGCGGCCTGTGCTGCAAACTGTAAGCCTTATCATCACCGAAATTCCCGGCGGCGCAGGTGAAAAGGGACGCGCCGCGATAGAAGCGCGGGTCAAAGCGCTCGGGTTGCAGATGGCGGAGGTGCTTGTGGTCCCGCACACGACATCAGCTCTGGCGGCTGGGATAAAACAGACCGGCGGGGATCTGACACTGATCCTTACTGGATCTGCCACCTCTGACGCACAGGATGTCGGCCCCGCTGCCCTGCGCGCTGCAGGCGGGCAGGTCGAGCGTTTTGGCATGCCGGTTGATCCGGGTAATTTGTTGTTTTTGGGAGATATATCGGGCAGGCCGGTTATTGGCCTACCCGGGTGTGCGCGCGCACCAGCGCTGAACGGTGCTGACTGGGTGTTGTCGCGGGTGGTGTGTGGAGTCGCCGTCAGCGCCGATGACATTGCGGGAATGGGTGTGGGAGGGCTGCTCAAAGAAATTCCGACTCGGCCGCAGCCACGGCAATCCAGAATGGATAAGCAGAGAACCTGACGACGCCCTGTTTTCAGCTAAATCGACCCAGTACAAAAGTTTTGGTTCTCAAGTTGAACTTTGCGTGTTTAACTTACCCCAAACAAAAGATCTTAAGGGAGGATATCATGACACAGGTCACCATGACCGTGAACGGCAAGGCCGCGTCCGGCGATGTAGAAGGGCGCACGTTGCTCTCGACATTTCTGCGCGAAGACCTGAGCCTGACCGGAACTCATATCGGATGCGATACCAGCCAATGCGGCGCCTGCGTGGTGCATGTGGACGGTATTGCGGTCAAATCCTGCACCATGCTGGCCGCCGAGGCCGACGGTGCAGTTGTTGATACAATCGAAGGTCAGGCCGATGCAGACGGATCGCTGAATACGATCCAACAGGCTTTTCAGGACCATCACGGATTGCAGTGCGGGTTTTGCACGCCGGGCATGGTCATGTCAGCCGCAGCTTTGCTGAAAGAGAATCCCACGCCAACCGAACAGGACGTGCGGGACTATCTGGAGGGCAATATTTGCCGCTGCACCGGATATCATAACATCGTCAAGGCGATCCTTGCGGCGTCCGGTCAGGATGTTGCTGCTATTGCTGCAGAATGAATGCTCACGGCGCAAGGTAGGCTGAAACAAGTTCTACGCACTGCGCCGCACGGTGGGTCATGTACCTGCCACACCTTTTAGGGAGGAGATAGAAATGCCAAAAGACGGAGGCATCGGCGCCAGTACTAAGCGGCGCGAAGACGTTCGGTTTTTGACCGGCACTGGAAATTACACCGACGACATCAATGTACATGGTCAGTCCTACGTATACTTTTTGCGCTCGGATATGGCGCATGGGCGGATCAACGGGATAGACAGCGCGGATGCGGCAGCAATGCCCGGCGTTGTTCAAATTTTCACAGGCGCGGATTTCGAAGATGTTGGTGGAATACCCTGCGGTTGGCAGGTGACCGACAAACATGGTGAGGTGATGCAGGAACCGAGACACCCGGTAATCGCGCAAGGCAAAGTGCGTTATGTCGGCGAAATCGTGGCCGCCGTCGTGGCCGATACGCTTGAACAGGCGCGTGATGCTGCTGAAGCTATCGATGTTGATATCGATGAACTGCCCGCAGTAGTTGATATGAAGGCTGCACTGGCCGACGGATCAACCAAAGTGCACGACGATCTGACAAGCAACATGTGTTACGACTGGGGCTTTGTTGAAGAAAACAAAGATGCGGTAGAGCAGGCGTTTCAGGATGCTGCCCACGTCACCACTCTGGACTTGGTCAACAACCGCCTTATCGCAAACCCGATGGAACCGCGCGTTGCATTAGGAGAGTACAAGCGGGGCACTGGTGATTACACGCTTTATACAACCTCGCAGAACCCGCACGTCATCCGTCTGTTGATGGGCGCGTTTGTGCTGGGCATTCCGGAACACAAACTGCGTGTGGTTGCCCCCGATGTGGGCGGTGGATTTGGCACCAAGATTTTCCACTATGCAGAAGAGGCTTTTTGCACGTTTGCGGCAAAAGCCGTGAACCGACCGGTCAAATGGACATCCAGCAGGTCCGAGGCGTTCATCTCGGATGCACACGGGCGCGATCACGTCACCACGATCCAGTTGGCTTTGGACGCAAATAACAACTTCACAGCTGTGCGTACCGACACCCATGCAAACATGGGCGCGTATCTGTCGACTTTTGCGCCATCTGTGCCGACCTGGCTGCATGGCACTTTGATGGCGGGGAACTACAAAACGCCGCTGATCTACGTGAACGTAAAAGCGGTGTTTACCAATACGGTGCCCGTCGATGCGTATCGTGGCGCGGGTCGCCCCGAAGCGACGTTCCAACTGGAGCGTGTGGTAGATAAAGCCGCGCGTGAACTGGGTGTAGATCCGATTGCCTTGCGGCGTCAGAATTTCATAACCGAGTTTCCATATGCCACCCCGGTGGCGGTCGAATATGACACCGGTGACTACGTTGCCACAATGGACAAGCTAGAAGAGATCGCTGATCTCTCTGGGTTTGATGCCCGTCGAAAAGCCAGTGAAGACAAAGGATTGCTGCGCGGACTTGGTGTAAACTGCTACATCGAAGCGTGCGGTATTGCGCCGTCCAACCTCGTGGGCCAACTGGGTGCCCGCGCCGGTCTATATGAAAGTGCCACGGTACGGGTGAACGCCACGGGTGGTCTGGTGGTGATGACCGGGTCACACAGCCATGGTCAGGGTCACGAAACCGCATTTCCGCAAGTGATTGCCGAAATGATTGGTATCGACGCAAGCATGATCGAAATTGTGCATGGCGACACGGCGAACACACCGATGGGGATGGGCACATACGGATCCCGCTCAATCGCTGTCGGGGGCAGCGCGATGGTTCGGGCAACCGAAAAGATCATCGCCAAAGCCACCAAGATCGCGTCGCATCTTCTGGAAGCCTCTGAGGCAGACATCGAACTAAAAGACGGTGCATTCAGTGTCGCGGGCACAGACAAGTCTGTCGCGTGGGGTGACGTCACCTTGGCCGCCTATGTGCCGCACAACTATCCGCTCGATGATATCGAACCGGGACTGGAAGAAACTGCCTTTTATGATCCATCGAACTTTACTTATCCTTCAGGGGCTTATGCCTGTGAAGTTGAAGTAGATCCAGAGACCGGCAAGGTGACAATCGAACGGTTCAGCG
>CBDTVL010000033.1:0-22805 GCA_965363755.1 uncultured Sulfitobacter sp. | reverse complement strand
GGCCGATAGACGGCCGTGTAAAGTGTGCCAAACCCAGCAGAGAAAGCCGTTGAATAAAGCGGTGGCTTTAGAAATGCTTCGATAAACTTATCTTCCGGATCGCGGTGCAGTGTCATCCGCTGCAGCAGAAAACGTTCGCGTTCCACTGTGGCCGTGAACCGTGCGTGACTGATCCACTCGACCGATTCCTGATGGTTGGTCGCCACCGCCGCGTGGGTGATGACCGCCGGGCGGTCCGGTGCAAGCATTGCAGTCAGGTAATTGCGTTTGGCGTCAAGCACGGTCACGTTGTAGCTCATATGTGTAGGAACGCGAGACAGAACCACGCCGGCTTCTTGCGCTGTTGTGCAGGTCTGAAGCACATAGCGAAGGATCAGCGGCACGCCAAAACCATCACCGACGACACGACGCCCCCCGAACGTCAGGGACAATGCCAGGCCTGCATCGTTCATGCCATCAACCAGACCCCACAATCCGTCACTGGTGCCCAGCACCTGACGACCGAGCCAATGTGTGTTCAGGATCAGGCTGTCAAAAGCATTTGGGTTGTAGTCGTAATTGCGCACCAGCACTGGTTCTTTGCCCGGCCAGATCGCCTGCGAACAGCCAGCCAGGTAAGGCGGCGGCCGATAAAAGCTGAGAAACCGCGCCGCGAGATCGCCACCGCCGGCGAGTTCGCACAACTGCTCATAAAGCGGCACAATTTCGGGCATATGCACCAACAATGCCCGACGGCTTTCCAGATAAGTCGGGCGAATAACCTCACCCTCTTTCAGCCACCAGCGTTTGTAATCTGGCCAATACTCATCAAAAAGCCCAGCCCATTTCGGGCCGGGGTCCTGCTCTGAGAGGGCGCGCCACATCATGAAACGGGCAGTCCTTTACAAGATTTTGAATGCCGGATCAGCGAGTGCCGGGCCAGCTTCGGCAACCGGCAGCGGTGTTCCGCCCACAGATTGTTTGATGCCGTGTATCCATTTCTTGGCGCGTTCATTCAATCGGAAACTCTTGGTCATTGAGCGGCCCCGCGTCACCAGAATGCCAATATCCGCACCTTCATAACGGTAATCTCCGGGGCGTAAGATACTCAGAAAGAACGCCTCGTTTTCGGATTCCACGGCGCGGCGGTGATAGTCAAAGCGGTCAAACACCACCCGTCCGTCTTCCAGCATTTTATAGATGCCGGTTTCGGGCGCCTCGCTGCAGATATCTACGCTGTCGTCCGTATGTTTGATCACCATCTGCGACCAGCTGTCAATCATATCGGGGTTGGCCCAACGGTTGTTCAGCTCGGTTGTATCAAGATCGAATTTCTTCTTGGAAAATTCAAGCAGATGAAACAGAAACAGCGGCGCATCGGCATGGGCAAAGGCCGCGTGGTTGGTCATTGACGACGCTCCGGTAATGCGCGGGTTCAACTCTCCCAGCCAGAGATCACCAGTCTTCTTGTCGATCAGGAAATCGAGTTCAAAGTATCCGCGATACCCCTCCTTGCGCAGTTGCTCGCCAAATTTGAACGTCAGCTCACGCGCCTTTTGGCGAACTTTGGGCGGAAAGGCTGTCGACAAGATCTCGTTACCGCACCAGCCGCCTCGATATGGAGTCAGTTCCTTGAAGCCGACCAACTCGGTCATCAGCGGCCCAACGATTGTGCCCTCTTTCGTGGCGCAGGCTTCGATTGCGGAACCGCGGCAATCGATCCGTTTCATGATCTTGATTTCGCCTTCGCCAACAATTTCATGCTCGTGGCGCAGAAAATCTGCTTCGGATTTAATGAAGAACGTTGTGTGACCACTGTCGCCAAAGGCGGATTGCAGCACCAGATCATGGCCAATGCCGGCTTTATCACAGGTCTTTTTCAGGTCGGCGTAGCTTTCCACTTTGGCCAGAACGTTGGGCACCGACGGAACGCCCGCTTTGTTACCGATGCGCACGGTTTCAATCTTGTTGTCCATTGACGTGCGCAGTTTGGCCTTGGGAAACCAGACCGACGCGCCCAGTTCCTTGGACAGTCGTTCGGTTTCTTCGTCAAACATCAAAAACACAAACTTGGGTTTGCCACCGCGCCGCTTGATGAAATCGATGACTTCCTTGTGCTGCAGTAAATAGTTGTTGATGTCCTCGATGGACTGGAATTCAGCATGCGGGTGTTCTGAAGGGCAGAACACGTTTGGGTGCTTGCCGCCATAGCAGTCGATATAGCAGATATATTTGAAGTTCCTGACCCATTCATCCAGACCAAGAAGGTTAAAGTTGGTCGCCGAAATGAAATAGATCGGGTCTTCGTTGCGGTGAAAAAACCGGCGGATTTCCGAAATGTTCTTGAGCACGGTCGCTGACATTAATTTCTTCCTTTTTCTATTCAGCTGCAGTGGAGAGTTTTTTGTTTGATCCGTCCGTCAGGGCGTTCTGGGTGAACACCCTTAGCCCAAGATCAGCGCGGTAGCCGTGGATTTCATTCACATCAAGGGCCCGCATAAAGGCTAAGATTTCTTGGCTGACAACCTGCCCTGGCACCAAAATAGGGAAGCCGGGCGGATAGGGAATGATAAAGCTCGCTGAAACCACCTCTTGGCCGCTGTCCATAGCCTCTTTGAGCGAGCCATCCAGCTCCAGATAGTCGCAGTTCTTTTCGTCATAGCTGAGGTAATAAGCGGAGCGGATATCACCTTCGGAGGTAACGTTGTCAGCGCGGAATGAATCGTGAAAACGACTGAAATCTGGTAGGGGTGGCAAATCTTCCATCAAGTTTTTCACGCGCTTGTCGAAGGACAGTCGCTCCATGCGGCTGGCGTCATCCAGCAGATCATCCAGACCCTTGGCTATTTCAACAAGCACCTCAATCAGGTAGGCGACCGAGGACCGTGTGGTCCCGATGTTGGTCATGAACAGGACCGTATTGCGGGAGGTTTTGTTGATCTGGATACCGTATTTATCCATAAGAATATCGGTTTTGAACGTATCGCCATCCCAGCCGGTTCCCCCGACAGCCAGCGTGACCCGGGTCGCATCCAATACGAACTCGTCCTGCTCCCAACAGTCCCACATGTCTGTCCAACCCTGTTCGGCGTCATAATAACTTGTGACACCACTTTCACGGTGAACCTCGGGGATCATGTCGCCGGCGGTCAGGACCTTAAAGTACTTTTGAAGCAGCGGATGGGTGGTTATTGCCCGCCGCATCGACATGGCCGCCTCGACCTGGCGCTGAACGAATTCGAAGCCTTCCAACTCAACCTGTCTACGCCCTACATCAAGTGATGCAATGATCTGGTAATTTGGCGATGTGGACGTATGGGTCATGTAGGCTTCGTGAAAGCTCTGCTCGACCTCACCTTTGAAATCCTGATCATTGACATGAATCATCGATCCTTGTCGCAATGACGTCAGGGTTTTGTGGGTCGATTGCGTCCCATATACCCGAATGCGGGCAGTAGGTGGCGGAATCAATCGTGTGTTGAGCAGCGTTTCATCATCTGCGTCTTTCAGCGTTTTCTGCTGCTTTTCATAGGCTGCAATGTGACTTTCGCTTTTCAGCCGTACCCGTAGCACGTTTGCTGCATTCATAGCGGTGCGCTGGCGGTAGGTCGGGTTGAACCGCGCAAAGGCAAACCACGCCTCGTCCCATAGGAAAACGAGGTCCGGCTTGATGGCTAGGCATTCTTCCATCACTCTTTCCACGTTGTAAACCACACCGTCAAACGTACAGTTCGTCAGCAAAAGCATACGAACCCGGTCCAGTTTTCCGGCAGCTTTCAGGGCCAGCAACTGGTGCTTGATGTCGCGCAGCGGCACAGCACCGTACATCGAAAATTCATTCAGCGGGTAGCTGTCCAGATAACAGACCTGCGCACCTGCCAGTACCATTCCGTAGTGGTGAGATTTGTGGCAATCCCGGTCAACCAAAACAATATCACCGGGGCGCACCAATGCCTGCACGACGATCTTGTTACAGGTCGACGTGCCGTTAGTGGCAAAAAACGTCTGCTTGGACCCAAAGGCCCGGCTGGCAAGTTCCTGCGCTTCCTTGATCGGCCCGTGTGGCTCTAACAGACTGTCCAGCCCACCCGAAGTGGCAGAGGTTTCAGCTAGAAAGATGTTAGGCCCGTAAAACGCGCCCATATCCTGAATCCAGTGCGACCGGGTTATCGATTTACCCCGGCTGATCGGCATCGCGTGAAAAACACCCGTGGGCTGCTTGGAGTATTCGACCAGAGCTGTGAAGAACGGCGTATTGTTGCGGGATTGAACTCCGCGCAGAATGTTCAGGTGCAACTCCATAAAGTCTTCCTGATTGTAGAAAACCCGCCGGCATATCCCCAGATCAAGGCCTGCAATATCTTCGACGGATCGTTCGGTCACCAGATAAGCATCCAGTTCCGGACGCACTCGTGCGATCAGCCGGCAGAGTTCGGGGCCGTAATCCTCGGCAAGCATCGCATCAATCTCTTCCTGTCCACCTGCCCGGTCAAGGAACCGCATTAGCATTGGCTGATCGAGTTTGGATTTCAGAACCAGCCCTGGCCGAACCACGATCGCCTGTATGTTGTGATTGAACAGCACCGCAATCAATGCATCCTCAAGAGAGGGCACAACCACGGCTTCGTAGATGAACTGATCTTCGGGGCGACGCATGCGCGAGACGTTGTTTTTTAACCAGCGCTCCTGATGTTCGTTGACCTGGTCGACGATCAGAACCTCGAAATAAGGTTTGCTCATCGCGCGGGCCTCGGGCGATTGCATCGCCTCGTCGTCATGTTCCTCATTATCAATCGAGTCGCGTTCCAGCGGGATATGACGACGTCGATACGCCCCTGTTGTCAGGGCACGGGTCACACGACCGATGGCAAAGGCGAGATCTTCGTAGTTGCGGTGTTCAAGTTGGCGTCGCATGTGGTCGAACGCCGCCATACCCGGAAAGGCCCAATACGGTTCGATCAACGCAAGCGTTTCGAATAACTCTTCGATGCGCGACTTTAGGTGGTCAGATCGATTCCCGGTCGGATCTCGGGTGAGAGCAGTGGACGCCTCACGCAACGCGCTCCAGCGATCTGACCGCAACTGGATGGCGGAGTAATAGTCATTCACAGAATGCATCGGTCGTTCTCCGTTAAAGGGCTCGACAACCGACACGTAACCGGCGCAGGACTGCGCCGGTCTGGCCGGTGTCTCAGCCGCTGGACGTCTTCCCAATTATCGGCGTCACGCCAACGTCATAGGTTCGTTTAGTGTCCTGCATGCCAGTTTCAATATCAGCATCCGGAACGTCGACATGCAGCCCAGCCCGCGAGCCTTGCTGGGGTGTTTCAAGCGGACCGAGCGTGTGCAGGAAGGCATCAGTACCGCTGGTGCGGTCGTAAACAGGAAAATCGCTTGACCGGTCACGAAAGCTCTTGAGGACTTGTCCCAAGCCCTTCATGCCGGTTTCGCGCTGGCGACGAACCATGCTGAGGTCAACCTCGATCGGGAACATATCTTCTTGCCCGGCAGATTGGTGCAAAACAGTCGACGATGGGTCGATAACGCAGGATTTGCCGACTCCGCCGGCCCCAAGGCCATTGACGTCAAACACATAACACTGGAATTGGGCGGCGGTGGCGCGGGCGATGGCAAGTTCCGCGTCCCGGTCTGTCGTGCCAGTCAAGACCGGATGCAACAGCACTTCGGCCCCCATGCTGGTCAGTTGCCGCGTGGTTTCCGGAAACCATATGTCATAACAAATCGACAGGCCGAACCGACCCACCTCTGGTACGTCAAAGACACAGAATTCAGTGCCGGCGGCAATCCCGGCCTCGTACGGACGAAACGGGAACATTTTGGCGTAACGCCGGATAATTTCGCCCTCGGGATTGATCACAACCGAGGTGTTGAAAATCTGGCCGTCCGCCGCCCGCAAAAACATCGACCCCGGTATAAACCAGACCCGGTGGCGCCGCGCCGCTTCGCAAAACCGGTCCAGGGTTTCATTTTCTGGGGCTTGAGCAAACCGATCCAACGGGCCAAAGGGTGCCAGTTCGCTGAAAAGTACCATCTGCGTCCAAGGAAAGCGCGCCATCAGGATATCGAGGCGATGGATCATGCCATCAACATTGGGTTGCAGCGCGTTCACATACATCTGAACGCCAGCAATTGCGAAAGGGGTCATGCTCATAAGTCTCCGTGCGCGCGAAGCGCTTCAGGCAACATACCTGATTTTGGCTTCACTTTTTGCACGTCTTACGCCCTTACCACCAGAACGGAAACAGGTGATCTTCGCACCACTCGATCAGCGTTGGAACCGACCAGGAATTCACGCACTCGGTCCGGTCCATGTGACGCCATGACGACCAGATCGCAGTTCGTTTCTTCGATTGCCTTGAGCAATTTTTTGTGAATCTTTCCAAAAGCAAGATGCTGTTTGACCTCGATAGTCTCAGGAACATTCTCCTTCACAATATCATCCAGCGCAGTGCTTGCGACGGCGATGGCCTTCTCCTCAAAATCCGCCGGGAAAAAACCCTCGACCAACGGCGTTCCCAAGTCTGGAACGACAGACATGATGTGCAGCGTTCCCTTTGAAGCCCGCACCAATTCAACCGCTTGGGGTAGGGCTTTTTTCCACGATGCCGCGCGATTCAAGTCGACGGTTAGCAATACAGTCTTGAACATTTCAGCCCTCCTCAGGCCGCAGCAGATGCACGTGAGGCGCGTGCGTTTCGGCCACGTTGCATTAAGATGATCAGTCCCAGCAATAACAAAGCCGGAATAAACATCAGATATTTAGTGGGTTGCCCTATTGGTTTCAGCACACGCAGAACCTCTTGATCCCAATCAAGCCCTGCGGTCTCAGCCGCACTGCCAAAGGTCACGTCGTCGATGAAAAGTGTCTCGCCTTCATTGCGGAACATCAAACCGGCATTCTCTAACCGTTCTTCACCGGTTGCTCCTTCAAGAATCGGCACGATCGCCACAAATTCAATGGGATCCCCCAGATCGTTCACACCGGCAACACGCAATCGCAGTTCTTCGCCGACTTCTGTGGCCAAGGCCGCCTCTGCAATCTGCGCAGGACTTTCTTCGCTATAGGGCGGAGACACCATGTCCATCCAGAATCCCGGGCGGAACAAGGTGAATGCAATCAGCAAAAGCGCAAGTGTCTCGTAAAAGCGATTCCGCGCAAGGAACCAGCCTTGCGTCGCAGCAGCGAACAAGAGCATTGCCACCGTCGCAACAATGAAGACAAAGATACCCTGACTCCAGGTCACTCCGATCAGCAAAAGCTCTGTGTTGAAGATAAAGAGGAATGGCAGGGCGGCTGTGCGCAAGCTGTAGAAAAACGCCACCACGCCAGTTTTAATCGGATCGCCCCCAGATACGGCTGCCGCCGCGAAACTGGCAAGTCCCACAGGCGGTGTTACGTCAGCCATAATCCCGAAGTAAAACACAAACAAGTGCACAGCGATAAGCGGTACAATCAACCCGTTTTGCTGCCCTAGTGTCACAATAACTGGGGCAAGCAAGGCCGAGACGACGATGTAGTTGGCCGTGGTCGGCAGGCCCATCCCAAGGATCAGCGACAGGACCGCAGTCAAGAACAGAATGGCAAGAATGTTACCGCCTGAAAGAACTTCAACCACGTCAGCAAGGGCGGAGCCAACACCGGTCTGGCTGACCGAACCGACAATGATACCAGCCGTCGCCGTGGCGATGCCAATACCGATCATGTTGCGCGCCCCGGTCTCCAGACCACTGATCAGATCTTTGACGCCCTGTGTGATCGCGGCACCCAGATCGCTATCGTTGCGCATCAGCGCTGTCAGCGGGCGTTGTGTCAAAAGGATAAACACCATGTAGGCTGTTGCCCAGAAAGCCGAAAGCCCCGGTGACAAACGGTCCACCATCAGCGCCCAGACCAGCACGACAACCGGCAGAATGAAATGCAGACCCGACCGGATTGTTGGTCCGGGCAGCGGCAACGCCGTGACCGGGGCATTCGGATCATCAAGCTCTAGCGGCTCCTCTTTTGAGGCGACATAGAGCAAGCCGATGTACACGAGGCTCACGAATGCGAAAATGATGTAGCCAGCCACGTTAGGGAATGCAGGGCGAATCCAGCCCATGCCGTAATAGACTAGGAACGAAAGTGCGCAGATTGCCGCGATGGTAAAGGCTATCCCGATCAGTCGTTGCACAATAGGTTTAGGCGTATAGGCGCGCGGTAGCCCCTCCATCCCAGCCTTTAGGGCTTCGAGGTGCACGATATAGACCAGCGCGATGTAAGAAATTACCGCTGGCAGGAAGGCATGCGTGACTACGTCAAAATACGGAATGCCGACATATTCGACCATCAGAAATGCCGCAGCCCCCATGACCGGCGGCATGATCTGGCCATTGACGGAACTCGCCACTTCGACGGCGCCAGCCTTTTCAGAACTGAACCCGACCTTTTTCATCAGCGGAATGGTAAACGTGCCCGTTGTGACCACGTTGGCGATGGACGAACCTGAAATCAGCCCGGTCATGGCCGATGAAACAACAGCGGCCTTGGCCGGTCCGCCCTTCATATGACCCATCAGGCTGAACGCCACTTGAATGAAATAATTGCCCGCCCCTGCACGGTCGAGCAATGATCCAAACAGCACAAACAGAAACACAAATGACGTCGACACGCCAAGCGCGATGCCAAAGACACCTTCGGTCGTGATCCACTGGTGGTTCACAATTTCCGACAGGCTGTTGCCCTTATGTGCAATGATCGAGGGCATATAAGGGCCCAGCACGGTATACATCAGGAATACACTGGCAACGATCATCAACGCCGGGCCAAGCGCCCGTCGTGTCGCCTCAAGCAGCAACATCAGGCCAATTACAGCGACGACAAAGTCTTGCTGGATTGGCGCACCAACCCGTTCTGAAATATCGCGATAATACACGAAAAGATAAAGCGCGGCCAAAGCCCCGACGACTGCCATCGCCCACTCCCAGATCGGCACATGATCTTTGGGAGAGCCGAGAAGGACAGCAGCCACAACAGCAAGCGCTATGATCGGGATCCACCACGTTGCAACTCCGTCCTTGGCCGCGACCATCAGGAGAAATGCAAGTGCAACGGGAATAATGACACCCAGTCCAAGCTGGAATTTCGTGCGCGCCGCAGGAAAGGCTGCAAATGCTAAGAATATGGCAAAGGCGAGATGGATAGAACGGGCCTCAGTGTCATTGAACACACCCCAGCCGACGATAAAGGGAATAGGCGAGGCGATCCAAAGCTGAAACAACGACCAGGCCAGCGCAACGCAAGTAATGAAGACCCCGACCGTGCCTGCAGAGCCGCGTCCGCCGGTGTCAGATGACGCGACAAGCTCGTCCAGTTCCGCCTGCGTCAGCCCACCGCGTCCGGCGGCCGCGTTTTCGACTGCGGCAGCTTGCTGTTGGTTAGGATCATCCGACATCTCAGTCCCCCTGCGGCCTGTTTTCAGGCGTCTGTTTGTTTGGTCATTGCGCGCGGTGCGCCAGGAAGTTCCTGGCGCACCGGTGATCTGATACTAGGCGGATGCCTTACATCAAGCCGCGTTCTGTGTAGTATTTTACCGCACCAGGATGCAGCGGGGCTGATAAACCGTCTTTGATCATTTCCTCTTCTTTGAGGTTTTCAAAGGCGGGGTGCAGGCGTTTGAAGCGGTCAAAGTTTTCAAATACCGCTTTGACAACCTCATAAACGACATCGTCATCCACTGCCGAAGATGTCACAAATGTTGCCTTTACACCGAATGTTGCGATGTCATCGGGCGATCCTTCGTACATCCCACCCGGAACGGTAGCTGCCGCATAAAATGGATTGTCCGCAATCAATTTGTCGATCTCTGGTCCAGTCACAGGGATCAGAACAGCGTCCACTGTCGACACGGCCTCTTGGATCGAGCCATTGGGATGACCCACAGTGTAGATGATCGCGTCAACTTTGTTGTCGCCAAGTGCGGCGGCCTGCTCTGCCGGTTTCAACTCAGAGGCCAATGCGAAATCATCAAGCGTCCAGCCAAGCGCGTCCATGACAACTTCCATTGTCGCACGCTGCCCTGACCCAGGGTTGCCAATGTTTACGCGCTTACCCTTGAGGTCTGCAAACGAGGTGATTCCGGCGTCCGCGCGAGCGATGACCGTAAATGGCTCACCGTGCACCGAGAAAACCGCGCGTTCTTCATCGAACTTGTTGCCGTCGAATTTTGAAGTCCCGTTATAGGCGTGGTATTGCCAGTCAGACTGGGCGACGCCCATGTCCATGTCGCCTGCTTTGATTGCGTTGATGTTGGCAATGGACCCTCCGGTCGAAGGAGCCGTGCATTTCAACCCGTGATCGGCCGAACCGCGGTTGACCAGCCGACAGATCGACTGACCCACGACGAAATAGACGCCCGTCTGGCCGCCGGTGCCAATGGTGATGAATTTCTCTTGCGCGTAAGCTGCAGACCCAGCCAAAATGGCCGCTGCAAAAGCAAGGTATTTGATTGATTTCATGGTTCTCTCCCAGTTGTTATTGTCTATTGATCGCCCTCCTCGGGGGAAGGTCTCTTTATTGATGGTCCCACCTAATGACACGGCTTTGATTAGGTCCGGCTCTTATAGCGCTTTCGAAAGCGCCCTGGCGAAACCGTCTTACCGATATCGCAAGCGCATTGCTTGTTCGGCAAGACTGCAAAACTCACGCAACTTCTGCAACACAATTCACGGCGCGACGCTAATATTGTTTATTATCTCATACAAGATGGCGTGCTTTGGACAAAATTTCACACTTCGGCAACTCGCTGCACGCCCGATACTTTGATAGTGCAGTTTTCTATCCGGGTGTTGGTACTGCCTAGCCATGAGACCACTTTTACACCTATGAGTTCCTAGACCTTAGCGTCCGATCGCGCTTAATAATTCAAACGCAGTCACTGAAATATAAGGAACTTACCATGTCACCTTCGAATGAAAACGGGCGCTTTGCTACCTTCGCACTCGTTGGCTTACTCAGCCTGGTCTCATTGATTGGAATTGCGTGGACAGCGTGGATGCTAATTCCGCTGGTGTTCTTTGCCTCTCTTACTGCACTGGGAGTGCACGATGTGACACAGCGCGACCACGCAATCTTGCGCAATTACCCGGTGCTGGGGCATATGCGATTTCTGTTTGAAGGGATCCGTCCCGAAATCCGCCAATACCTGATTGAAAGCGATCAGGACGAAGAACCGTTCAGCCGCGATGCCCGCTCTCTTGTCTATCAACGTGCGAAAGGAATGGAAGATAAACGACCCTTCGGGACCCGCATGCGGGTCTATGATGCCGGGTATTCTTGGGTGACCCATTCCGTGAGTCCAAAGCACCTGACAGAGACGGACTTTCGGGTTCACATCGGTGGACCGGACTGCACCCAACCCTACGATGCCTCGCTCTACAATATTTCGGCGATGAGCTTTGGGTCGCTTTCTGCCAATGCCATTCTGGCGCTGAACACCGGCGCCAAAACGGGCGGCTTTGCCCACGATACCGGGGAAGGAGGGATCAGCCGATATCACCGTGAAGGCGGCGGAGATCTGATCTACGAGGTCGGCTCTGGTTATTTCGGGTGCCGTAACGATGATGGCACATTCAGCGCACAAAGGTTTGAGGAACAGGCCGCCAGCCCACAAGTAAAAATGATCGAGTTGAAGCTGAGCCAGGGCGCTAAGCCCGGCCATGGCGGCATGTTGCCAGCCGCAAAAATCAGCCCGGAAATTGCCGCAGCGCGCGGCGTTCCGATGGGCCAGGATTGCGTGTCGCCTGCAACACATTCAGCGTTTTCGACGCCGCTTGAAATGATGGATTTTCTTGGGCTGCTGCGGGAAAAATCCTCTGGAAAACCAGTTGGATTCAAACTCTGCATCGGGCATCGGCGCGAGTTCATGTGTATGGTCAAGGCGATGCTGAAAACAGGAATCACGCCAGATTTTATTGTGGTCGACGGGACAGAAGGTGGCACAGGTGCCGCACCCCTTGAATTCGCCAATCACGTGGGCATGCCTATGGTCGAGGGCCTGACTTTTGTGCACAATACGCTGCGCGGCGCCGGCTTGCGCGATCGGGTCAAACTCGGGGCAGCGGGCAAAATTGTGTCCGCGTTTGACATCGCCCGGGCACTTGCGATGGGGGCGGACTGGTGCAATTCGGCGCGCGGTTACATGTTTGCAATTGGCTGCATCCAGGCCCAAGCCTGCCACACCAACCACTGCCCGGTCGGTGTGGCAACACAAGACCCATTGCGCCAGCGCGCCCTTGACCCGATTGGCAAAGGTCAAAGAGTTGCGCGGTTCCACAAGAATACCCTTGCGGCTTTGGGCGACATGACAGGCGCCGCTGGCCTTTCACATCCAGGTGATTTTCTGCCGCGCCACCTGATGACCCGGCAGAGTGACATGCAGATGATTACCGGCGACGAGGCATTTCCTTACTTGCCAGAAGGATTTCTGTTGCGAAAGGGCGGTCCCGATCCTGAGGGGTACCGAGCCCGTTGGGCGCGCGCCCAGGCTGATCAGTTCGCTCCTAGAGATTGAAACGCAAAAAAGGCGGACTCATGGTCCGCCTTTTCCATCTATTTGCCGGTTAGCAGGCTACTCTGCTACGGCATCCGCCAACGCGGCCTCGAATATTGCCAGACCTTCTTTGATAATTGCGTCAGAGGCTGTCAACGGCACCATGATCCGCACCGCATTGCCATGCATCCCACACGCCAGCAGGATCAACCCGCGCTTCAGCGCATGCGCAACAACTGATTTGGTGAGGTCGGCGTCTGGTTGGGCTGTTTCGAAATCGGTGACAAACTCGACCGCCAACATGGCGCCCAAGCCGCGGATGTCCCACATCTTATAGGGCGCAACGCGCGCACCGATATCTGCAAATCGCTCGCGGAAATGCGCGCCCAAAGCGGTAGAACGAGCCAACAACCCTTCTTCTTCGATTGCTTCGATTGCGGCCAGTGCCGCAGCGCAGGCCACCGGGTTGCCGCCATAGGTGCCGCCCAAACCGCCGGGTATCACAGCATCCATCACATCGGCACGACCAATCACGCCAGCAATCGGGTAGCCCCCGGCCATTGACTTTGCGACGGTGATCAGGTCAGGCACAACGCCCGAATGTTCGATGGCAAACCAGGTTCCAGTGCGGCCAAATCCGGCCTGGATTTCGTCAGAGATCAGCAGAATGCCATGCTTGTCACAAATATCGCGCAAGGCGCGCATCATCTCGAACGGCACCGGAGTGTAGCCGCCTTCACCGAGCACCGGTTCTATGATGATCGCAGCCACTCGTTCAGGTTGCGCATCCGTCAGGAAGAGGTTTTCAAGTCCAATCAATGCATCCTGAACCGTGATGCCGTCCCGAGCGCTTGGAAATGGCGCACGGAAGATATCAGATGGAAACGGACCCACGTCTTTCTTGTATGGCGCAACCTTCCCGGTCATGCCGAGCGTCAGCAGCGTGCGGCCGTGATAGGCGCCAGTGAAGGCGATCACGCCCGGGCGTCCCGTGGCGGCACGGGCTATTTTCACCGCATTCTCAACCGCTTCAGCGCCCGTTGTAACCAGCAGTGATTTCTTCTGTTGATCGCCCGGGGCAAGTGCGTTCAGCTTCTCTGCCAGTGCAACATAGGGCTCGTATGGGACTACCTGAAAACTGGTATGGGTATAATGATCTTCTTGGGCTTTTGCTGCGGCAATCACCTTGGGGTGGCGGTGGCCGGTGTTCAGTACCGCGATCCCACCTGCAAAATCAACATAACGGTTGCCTTCTACATCCCACAACTCTGCATTCTCGGCATAGCTGGCAAAGACCGGCGCCGCAGATGCCACACCTCGGGCCACTGCAGCGTCGCGGCGCTTGATCAGATCAGCATTGCTTTTGAGGTCTGTCACCGCGTCCGGCACAACCGAGATCTTTGGCTTGCTCTTTGACGCTGTTTTGCGGGGCTGCTTTTTCACAGTGGTAGCCATATCGACAATATCCTTTTCAAGTTGAACGCAGGCCAGTTATTTGGGAGGGTGTTTAAAATTCTCATAGTGGGTTTAATTTATCTGTCAACACGGAATACGCACTTACTATTTGGAAAAGGCTCTGGTTTTCACGCCGGTTGAATTATCGTCCGTGTAGCTTATGAGAACAGACCACCTGTATAACTCTGATCTTGCGCTATAAACTCAAGATTAGACAAAAGGACGTGACAGTGGACATAGGGAAAAAGCTGCAATCGATCCGAAAGGCGCACGGATTG
The DNA here is from genome assembly GCA_965363755.1 of uncultured Sulfitobacter sp. Lineage (GTDB taxonomy): Bacteria > Pseudomonadota > Alphaproteobacteria > Rhodobacterales > Rhodobacteraceae > JL08. The sequence goes on along the minus strand of CBDTVL010000033.1, from coordinate 8,545 downwards.
TCGCAGCGCGAACTTGCAACCCGTGCGGGCCTCACCAACGGCACGGTTTCCCTGATCGAGCAAAACAAGACCAGCCCCTCGGTTGCGTCTCTCAAAAGCCTTCTAGATGCGATTCCGATGAGTATTGCAGAGTTTTTTGCGACCATCGAAGAACCCTCCGAGCCTAAATATTTCTACGACGCCAGCGAGTTTACCGAAATCGCACCGCAAGCGGGCCACTCTGCTGTGTCGCTGAGACAGCTGGGCAATGCGATGAGCCATACGTTGCAAATTCTTGATGAGTCCTACCCTCCAAATGCCGACACCGGGCCAGAGCTTCTGACCCATGCGGGCGAAGAAGCCGGGATCGTGACGCAAGGCCAGATCGAAATCACGGTTGCTGATCAGGTCAAAGTGCTCGGCGTCGGTGAGGGGTATCTGTTTGACAGCCGTCTGCCGCACCGCTTTCGCAATACTGGCACAGAAGCCTGCAAAATCATCAGTGCCTGCACACCACCAACTTTTTAAGACCCACTAGGACAGTGCTCAAAAACAGGCGCACGCCCATTAGCGCGGCATTCCAAGCCATGCCCATCTCGCAACACTGTCCCGCTTTGCTAAGGTAAATTCCATGAGTGAAAGCGATTTCTCGTTGAGATGCAGAGGCAAGGAGCCGGACTGCGCGCGCATTATTACACATTTAATTAGTGGTTTTAGGGAGAAGGCCCGACACGCCTGCGCAAAAGGCGCGCGAGGCCGACGATGTTTTTCGCCCCACCGGGATTACCTTTGACGTCTATGGGCGCGAAGAAGCTGCTGAGCGTCTGATCCGGTTCGACATCATCCTGCGTATCATCTCGGGGTGGGAATCGACCCAGCTTGAGCGCGGCACTGAACAGCGCGCCCGCGCCATCAAGGCATTTTTGCAAGACATTTATCACCGTTAAGAAGGCCTGCGTGCAGGCCGCATACTGGTTGAAATGGTGGACAATAACGCGGGCTTCTTGCCTCCGATGATGGGGGGCTCGCCTCCTGAAGATGTCAATACGCACATCGTCGACATTGATCTGGTGCACACCGGAGACGAAGTGTTTTATGTACTGGAAGGCAACGCCCGCACGTCGTCGGATGTATCTTACATGCCGGAAAATCGCGAAACGATGCTTCAGTATGTTTCCAGAGTTGTTCTCGCGTAACAAGGTACAACCGGTCAGCGACTATCCTCGCCGCTTAAGGTGGTCTTTTTCCGATTTCCTGCCCCCTGCGGCAACCGGCAAGCCAGTGATCGCTGTCCTGACGCCCGGGATTCACAATTCGGCGTAATATGAGCATTCGTTTTTGGCCGATCAGATGGATGTGGAACTGGTCGAGGGGCATGATTTGGGTGTCAATTGCTCTTTTTTTCTTCACCGCCGACGAACAGCAGTGTTAACAAGTGACATTTAGACGCTCAATCAGAGGCTGAAACACATTGCCAGACGAAGAAATTGTTAAAGGCGGCCTTTACGCGCACAATTATTTGAGAGCGGACGAAATTCTTAGGGACAGCCCGCGAATGAGATTTCGTCTGGCTAAGCTCTTTGAAGAAAAAGTTCCGCACCAAGGCAATGAGGCAGTCGATTTCGGAAATTTTGTAGAGAGAGAACTTGGCATTGAAGTGCTACGACCCGGTGGAATGCGCCCTTATTTTCCATACGGTGATGTGACAAAAGAAGCCGAAATCGTCGACTTGCTGCACATGATCACATTGCTGTTCAGACATCTCAAAATTCAGCACAGAAATGCTAACGTACAAGAGGGCTTTCTGGGTTCGATCCAACGCATCTTTGACGAGACCAATGTTGGCTACCAACTGGATGAAAAAGGCGGTGTCCATCCAAAGTTTGATGAAGAATTTGAAAGAGTTCGAGTGTCCACCATAAGACACATTGGCGCGCCTGAGTTTGAAGCGGTGCATCAGTTCGTTGAGGCAGCTGAACAAGCGATGCTAGCTAATCCACTAGACGGTAAAGCTGCAATACGAAGCACTTTTGATGCCGTCGAAAATCTGTACAAACAGATGTTTCCCAAAACGCCCCAACTGAACAAGGCAAACATTCAGAATAACCTCAAGCAGTTAATAGAAAGGCTTTATGATGGCGACGCGAATAGAAACGCTAGAAGATCATCTTTGAAGCAAGTAGAGGCCTTGATCGACTGGGTTGATGGAGCGCACCAGTATCGTCATGCACCAGGCACTCCAGAACCTAGTCTGCCGCCTGAAGGTTTGGCCATACTATGCGTGCCCCAAGGTTTTGCGTACGTGCGGTGGTTAGCTGAACTCAAAACGTCCATTCCGACACCGTGAACAGCTCCGCCAACTAGTCTGCGTTACCACTGCCTCGTGCTAATTGTGACACTCTGCCACCTGATTTGAGACAGGGCAGCCGGTGTCTGACCATCACGCTAGGCTATGTCAATTTATCCAAACAGGAGTGTGAAGTAATGAAAGGTTGGATAGTCCGGTGGCAATACGCCGGGGACCACGTTCGCGAAAAGGCCGGCGTAATCACTGTTCTGAGCGCAAGGAAGGAACCGTCTCAAGTTAAGGCATTCATCGAAAATTGCTATGCTGTCGAGACGTATTCCCTGAGTGAGAAGCTTGGTCTCGCAAGATACAACAAACCCTCTGAAAATCCTTATCCGGCGCAGTATGCGAGCTGGTGGCCCGGTCACATGACCTGCGGTCACAATCCTTTCATTGAAGCGCTTATGGCAGACAATATCAGATTGGTTTCCATCGCGGATGGTGAGGAGACACTGGAATTCAACATACTCAAGCCACCACCTCGTCAGCCGATCTGAAATGCGGTTATCCAAGCGCGGTTAACAATTGGTTCATTTCGCCTCTTACTTCTCAATTCGAAATTTGCTGTCGTACGAATTTTCGCGATCACCGACATGGTGAAGCGGATCAAGCCCAACATGGGAAGACGAGAGTGCAATAAAAGCGAGCGCCTTGTCTGTTGTACCAAAGGGAGCCTTGAGGGCCGGATTCAAGCAGCCGACTAGGGCCTATTGGGTAGAAAACCACTGGTTGATGCCAGTTCGGGATTCGACTTTTCATTGGCGTTTGAAAACAATGCACGTCAGCGGACCCGAGGCCGGATAGACTTGCAATTCGCTACCATTGCCTGACAAACCCGGTCTGTGGTTGAAGTCTTGGCACTATGTAAAATAAATCACGCGGCTCACATGCTGGCTGACAAACCGTCACTAAAACCCCAGTAAGGCACCATTGCAGCATGCCATTTGCAAAACCTCATAGTCAGGTCTGCCCTGCTGTTTTTCAGAAACGATAGGTTGCCCCAAAGATCGGGCCAGACTGGTCGAAAGAGAAATTAGAGCCATCTATGTCGTGATCTACCGACAGCTGTCTGTAGCCAAACCGCGCAACCCATCTATCGTTGATATTGTAGTCCGCTGTCAGCAATAACTGCCACGTTTCGCTGTCGCTGCTGAACCCGCCGTAGTCAGCAAAAACAGTCCCCGACCACTTTTCTGAAAACTGAAATTGAGTCCGAACACCAATGACCGGATCAACCCAACTATCGTCTGCGGCCACTGAACGGCCGGGCGCGGCGCCGGGCAACAACGTAATAGTGCTCGATGTGTCAAACCAACGAAATCCTGCCGTAAGGTCCACGTTCACCGTTGGATCCTGATAGACGCTGTAGCCGACATAGCCATTGAAAACCTGCGTCTTGAACTTGGTTTCCGTGCCCGAAAATGCTGGCCCGGGCGTATCATTCCCGAACGAAAGATCTGTCAGCATATAGTCAGTCAGAAAACTCCAACGCCCCGTCCTAGCTCCAAATGCGCCCATAAAGGCCATGTCAAGGTTGTCCAGCGCATCACTGAAACTCAGCGTTCCTTCAAGATCCCCGATTCCTACCTTTGTCTCGGGCGTAAAGAGATAAATCGTAGCCTCGAATTCCCAATCACCGTCCTGAGCGAGAACAGGGGAAGCTGACATTGCAATGATAGCCATACTTACTATTGATTTCGGATTAATCTTCAAGGCGTTGTTCCTCCATATTCGGGCGCTCGCGACGGTCGACAGTCAAACAACTGAAAAAGCACGCTTCAAACCCTAACCTCCAGATACCATCCAAACATTAACTTGTGTCAAGCTGATTGTCAGGGAATGCCGACTCCAAATGGAACAGTGCTTTTCTTGACCATAAGAATGCCAAGCCGGTATTCCTTAAGTTGTGCTCGACGGACCGGTATCAATTACGGTTTCAATAGAACATCTCTATATTCTCACGCTCGGTTTTCTTTCCGCCACTTTTGGGAAAATAACACTGACGGTATATTCTAGGCCAAATCCCATTTTGCAGACGAGAACCGACGGTTTTCAGCGCGCATATCGCGCCACTCGTTAAGAGTTGCACAATGGGCCAGCGTCAGTTTCGCACTATGCTAAACTATTTCATACTTAAAATATTTTAGCTTGAAGAACGAAAAAGCTGTGCCTACTCTGCAAATGTCGACGCCTGTACGCCTCGACAGTCAGGACGGGAGGTCAGATGCGTATTGCAGTTTTAGGCGGCGGACCGGCGGGTCTTTATTTTGCGATCTCGACCAAGCTACGTCAGCCTGACAACGAGATCATTGTGTTTGAGCGAAACAAACCCGACGACACATTTGGCTGGGGCGTTGTTCTATCCGATGAAACTCTTGATAACTTGGAAAAAAATGACCTCGCCAGCGCACAGGACATTCGCGGCAACTTCGCGTATTGGGATGACATCTCGGTCCATCATCAGGGCCAGAAAATGCTGTCCACCGGCCATGGGTTCTGTGGCATCGGGCGCAAAAAGCTCCTCTTGATCCTGCAAAACCGCGCCCATGCGTTGGGCGTTGATCTGCGCTTTGAGACCAATATCGAATCTGCCGACGATTGTGCCAAAGAATATGATATCGTGGTCGCCGCCGACGGCCTGAATTCCCGCACCCGTATGGATTTTTCCAAATCATTCAAGCCCGACATTGACCTGCGTACCTGCCAGTTTGTCTGGCTCGGAACACACCAAAAATTCGACGGCGCGTTCACTTTCATTTTTGAAAAGACCAAAAACGGCTGGATCTGGGCTCACGCCTATCAATTCGATAAAGACACCGCGACTTTCATTGTCGAATGCAGCCAAACGACCTTCGACTGCTTTGGGTTTGCCGACATGTCCCAAGCTGAAAGCATTGCCGTCTGCGAGGAGATTTTCCGCGATCATCTGGGGGGGCATTCTCTGATGACCAACGCCAATCACATCCGCGGTTCGGCCTGGATCCGCTTTCCGCGCGTGCTCTGCGAAAAATGGAGTCACAAGAACGTCGTTTTACTCGGCGACGCCTCGGCCACGGCTCATTTCTCTATCGGGTCCGGTACGAAGCTTGCTCTCGAAAGCGCAATAGCCCTAGCCGATTATCTGGCAGAAAGCGCGGATATTCAGGACGCCTTCGCCAAATATGAAGACCTGCGTCGTCTGGAGGTACTGCGGCTTCAATCTGCAGCCCGAAATTCAGTCGAATGGTTTGAGGATGTGGAAAGATATCTGCACTTGGATCCGGTTCAGCTCAACTACTCTCTGCTCACTCGGTCCCAACGTATCAGCCACGAAAATCTGCGAGAACGCGATCCAAAATGGCTCGCCTCTGCCGAGGCTTGGTTTCAGAAACAAGCGGGGGCGGCATCCGACTCCCACGCGCGCGCGCCGATGTTCGCGCCCTTCAAGTTACGCGACATGCATCTGAAAAACCGCGTCGTTGTCTCTCCGATGGCGCAGTATAAAGCGAACGATGGCTGCCCAACGGACTGGCATCTGATCCATTACGGCGAGCGTGCCAAAGGGGGTGCCGCTCTGGTATATACTGAAATGACATGTGTATCCGACACAGGTCGGATCACACCCGGTTGCACAGGGCTTTATGCCCCTGAGCACGAGATGGGATGGAAAAGGCTAAACACGTTCATCCATAGCGAAACCGAGGCAAAAACCTGCTGCCAGATCGGCCACTCGGGGCGCAAAGGTTCAACACGCATCGGCTGGGAAGGCATGGACCAGCCATTAAGGTCAGGCAATTGGGACCTGATCTCAGCCTCAGCCATCCCATGGTCAAATGCAAATGCATCCCCTCGTGCGATGACGCGCGCTGATATGGATGCTGTGCGCGACCAATTTGTCGCGGCCGCTGAGATGGCCGACAGTGCTGGTTTTGACATGATCGAATTGCATGCCGCACACGGCTATCTGATCTCGTCGTTCATCTCACCCCTGTCCAACATCAGAGGCGACGAATACGGCGGATCGCTCGAAAACCGGATGCGCTACCCCCTCGAGGTCTTTGCTGCGATGCGGGCAGCCTGGCCCGCTGCCAAACCCATGTCCGTTCGCATTTCGGCCAATGACTGGGTTGATGGTGACGGCATCACCCCCAACGAGGCGGTAAAGATCGCAAAACTGTTCGACGCCGCTGGTGCGGACATCATCGACGTCTCAGCCGGACAAACGTCACCTCAGGCGCAACCCGTCTACGGGCGCATGTTTCAGACCCCGTTTTCTGACCGCATCCGCAACGAGGCCGGGATCAAAACCATGGCCGTTGGAAATATCTATGAGCCTGATCACGTCAATTCGATCCTAATGGCCGGGCGTGCCGATCTGGTGTGCCTTGGACGTGCACATTTGGCTGATCCTTACTGGACCCTGCATGCCGCGACTGAAATCGGCGACCGAGAACAACATTGGCCCCTGCCCTATGAAGCAGGCCGCGATCAGATCTGGCGACTGGCGGACCGGCAAACCGAAATGGTGGAAAAAGTATGAGCGTCAGCGGCAAGCATGTCATCGTCACGGGCGGCGGGTCCGGTGTCGGCGCAGACACCGCCCAGATTTTTGCCCGCGCCGGCGCCAAGGTAACCATCATGGGGCGCCGCAAAGATCCTCTCAAAGCCCAAGACCTGCCTTATCAACTCTGCGATGTCACCGATCCCGATGCAGTAACGAAGGCGTTCAACGCTGCGCGTGACTCCAATGGCCCGATCCACACGGTGATCGCCAACGCTGGTGCCGCGACCAGCAAACCTTTTGCAAAAATGGATATGTCCGACCTCACGGCAATGCTTGATGTCAATCTCGCCGGGGTCTTCAACGTCTGGCAGGCGGCACTCAGCGACATGAAAACGACTGGAGGCGGACGCATGATTGCCATTGCCTCAACTGCTGGACTCAAGGGCTATCCCTATGTCTCGGCCTATTGTGCGGCCAAGCACGGTGTCGTCGGCCTGACGCGGGCACTGGCGATTGAACTTGCCCAAACTGGCATTACTGTGAACGCTATCTGTCCCGGTTTCATTGAAACGCCAATGCTTGACCGTTCGATCCGGAATATCGCTGCTGAGACCGGAAAAACCGCCGAGGAGGCCGCGCAAGCCTTGCAAAGAGGCAACCCGCAGCGGCGCTTTATCCAAACCGATGAAGTAGCTGAAACCGCCCTTTGGTTATGTTCGGACGCAGCCAAATCAGTCAACGGTCACGCCCTCAGCTTGTCCGGAGGTGAGATATGAAAACCAAACTCGCTGATGTCCCCGGTTCAGGCTCCAAAGAACGGTTGCGTCTGTGGCTACGACTGTTGAAAACCACCCGCGGGATTGAAAGCCAACTGCGCGAAAACCTGCGCTCTGAATTTGGGTCTACACTGCCACGATTTGATGTATTGGCCGCCCTATCGCGTTATACTACCGGCTTGAAGATGAGCCAGTTGTCGGGCGTCTTGCGGGTCTCAAACGGCAATGTCACCGGTATCGTTGATCGATTGGTACAGGATGGCTTGGTCATACGGGTACCGGTTCAGGGGGACAGGCGCGCGTGGCTGGTACGGCTGACTCAAAAGGGGCGCGAAGATTTCGCCGCACAGGCGGTTGCGCATGAGGCGTGGATTGACGCCATGCTTGGACAGATCAGTGCGCAAGAGGCGACACAGATTGGCGGTCGTCTGGATGCACTGGCAGATCTATTGGGAGATGAGAAATGACCAAACTCGAAGATCCCAAACACTTTCTCTGTTCGATCAAAGACGGCATCGCCACTATCGCTCTTGACCGACCAGAGCGCAAAAACCCATTGACCTTTGAAAGCTACGCTGAACTGCGCGACTGGTTTCGAAACCTAGTCTATGCCGATGACGTGAATGTGGTGATCTTCAACTCAAACGGTGGCAATTTCAGTTCGGGCGGGGATGTCCACGACATCATCGGACCGCTCACAAAAATGAACATGAAGGACCTGTTGGCCTTCACCCGCATGACCGGTGATCTGGTCAAAGCGATTGTTCAATGCGGTAAGCCAGTGATTGCCGCAGTAGACGGCATTTGCGTTGGTGCAGGGGCCATCATCGCCATGGCTTCTGATCTGCGGATTGGAACGCCAGACGCAAAGACCGCGTTTCTCTTCACCCGCGTCGGCCTTGCTGGCTGTGACATGGGGGCCTGTGCCATCCTGCCTCGGATTATCGGACAAGGCCGTGC
>CBDTVL010000032.1:0-22846 GCA_965363755.1 uncultured Sulfitobacter sp. | reverse complement strand
CGACCGGATCAGCGGAGATCTGCGACAGGCCGCTGGCAAAGCCATCCAGCGTTTCGGTGGACGCAATCAGGATCGCGGTGCGCACCGGGTCTTCGGTAAACCGCCGCGGCAGGTCTGTGCGATTTGCGATAGCGTGGCTAAGCTGGCTGCGGGCCTCTTGCACGCCCTGCAGACCGGATTGCAGAATGTCAGCAGAGCTTTGTTGCAGCAGGCGTAACGTGCGCACTTCATCGACATCGCGGCGCAACGTGGCGGCTTGGGCGTTCAAGGCCGGAGTTACTTCTGCCAGTATCATGCCGGAGCGTGCAGTGCCGGTTGGCCCGGACGGGTGTAACATCAGCACTGGCGGCGGCGAGGCGCCGATGGTCAGCAGCACGCCCATCAGCTGTGCAATTTCATCATCGCGCGCCCTAAGCTGGAGACTGAGTTGCTCTTCGCGGATTGTCGCGCGACGCAGACCGTCACGCATCGCTTCCAGCCCGCCTTCGTAAGCCTTCACAGTAGCAGTCAGGGCGCGGACCCGGTCGCGCGCGCTTTCTGCCTCTTGCAGCGAAAAAGACGCCGTTTCCAATGCATCCGCGGCGTCGCGGGCGGCAGCGGCGATATCGTTTTGATCGCGTTGCGCAAACGCCATGCCGGGTCCAAACAGCACCAGAAACAAGATCAGCCGAAAGGTCATGTGATCAGGCTTTCTCCGGTCATTTCGGGTGGTAATTCAAGGCCCATCAGATCTAGCAGGGTAGGCGCAAGATCCGACAACCGCCCGGTGCGCAGTTGCGCCCCGTCGGGTCCACCCACCAGTGCAACGGGTACTGGATTTAGAGTATGGGCCGTGTGTGGACCGCCGGTTAGCGGGTCAATCATGACCTCGCAATTACCGTGATCGGCTGTGACGATCATCGCACCGCCTGCTTGCTCCAGCGCCTCGATCACCGCAGAAAGACCTTCGTCCACGGCCTCGCAGGCGGCAATAGCCGCCGCCAGGTCGCCTGTGTGACCGACCATGTCCGGGTTCGCGTAATTGGTAACAATCAGATCATAGCCTTCGCCAATTGCCTGCACAAATCGTGCTGTAACCTCGGGGGCGGACATTTCCGGCTGCAGGTCATAAGTTGCCACGTTGGGCGATTTCGGCATGAACCGGTCTTCGCCGTTTTCCGGTTCTTCTTTGCCGCCATTTAGAAAAAACGTCACGTGCGGGTATTTTTCAGTTTCAGCCAGACGAAACTGACGCCGCCCCTGTGCCGACACCCATGCGCCAAGCGCGTTCACAATTTCAGCCTTGGGATAGGCCGTAGTCATATACGTGCTGTGATCACTGGAATAATTGACCATGCCCAGCAAGGCGGCCCAAGTGGGGCGTGGTCCCACGTCAAAGGCATCAAAGCCGGGCTGGCCGATCGCCGCCAAAATCTCACGGGCGCGGTCCGCGCGGAAATTCAGGCAAAAAACACCATCACCGTCTTTTGCGCCATCATACCCCTTAATTACCGTCGCGCCGATGAATTCATCGGTTTCGCCACGCTCATAGGCGGCTGTGATTGCAGCCAAGGCGTCAGTGGACCCGTGTCCTCGACCATTGACGATCGCGTCATAACCTTGCTGCACACGTTCCCAACGATTGTCCCGGTCCATTGCATAATAGCGCCCGGCTACAGTGCCTACAGAGGCACCCGCTGGTAAGTGATCCTGCAAGTTTCCAATGTACCCCAAGGCCGATTTTGGGGCGACGTCGCGGCCATCAGTCAGGGCGTGAATAACCACCGGGATGCCAGCGTTGGCAATCGCGTTGGCGGCGGCCTCAATATGCGTGAGATGGCCATGCACCCCGCCATCAGAGACCAATCCGATCAAATGCGCAGTGCCGCCGTTTCTTTGCAGTTTCGCGGTGAATTCGAGCAAGGCTGCATTTGTGAAAAACGTTCCTTCTTCGATGGCCAGATCAATCATGCCCAAATCCATCGCGACCACCCGGCCGGCTCCGATATTGGTATGGCCGACCTCGGAATTGCCCATCTGGCCCGTCGGCAGGCCAACATCAGGCCCATGCGTGATCAAAACGTTATGCGGGCAGGTCGACATGATGCGATCAAAGGTAGGTGTATGGGCCAGCGCCGGGGCGTTGCCTTGGGTCTCTTCGCTGTGGCCCCAACCATCCAAAATACACAAGACAACGGGTTTAGGGGCAGACATGCTCAAACGCTCCGTGTGAGTTTAGTTGAAGCCTTCTACATGGTGAATCCCGCAGGGTGAACCCGTTTTGGTGCAAGTGGTTTGTTCTGGCCAAAGGTCGGTTCGCTGCGACAGCGCCTATTGCGCAGGATCCGGGTCGCAATTGATCGTTGCGTTGTGCCATTTCAGGCAAAACAAGGAGACCTGATATGATCCATTTCACCGCGTTGCCTACCGAAGTTGTCCGAGCTTATCAATCGGGTGCGCCCGATGTCTATGACTTGATCCCAGAAAGAGTTGTGTCAGATGGCTGTGGTAATCCCTGCCGCCATTGTCTGCGCGACATACCTGAAACTGCCGGCTTATTGATCCTGGCCTATCGGCCATTTACAAGTCTGCACCCCTATGCCGAGACCGGGCCGATTTTCTTATGCGCGGGCTCTTGCGCGCGACATGAAGATAACGGTGTGGCCCCGCCCGTTTTGACGATGTCGCCCGAGTATCTGATCAAAGGATATTCGGTGCAGGACAGGATTGTTTATGGCACCGGGGCCGTGGTTGCGGTTCAAGATATGCAATCAAGCGCGGAGGCGATTTTTGCAGATCCAGTTGTCGCCTACATTCATGTGCGATCTTCTCGAAATAATTGCTATCTGGCTCGGATTGATCGCAGGTGAGATGGGCGACGGCGAAAACAATGCTCTGGCCAAACCTAGTCTCAAAGATCCTTACTGTTTGGAATAGCGTAGCAGGGCGGCGCCCAATAGCGTTGCCATTGTCGCAAAAACTTTGGCCAGATCCAAACGCTCTTTGAGGAAAAAGACACCGATCAGCAGGGCGAAGACGATACTGGTTTCTCGCAACGCTGTCACCAGCGCAATGGGCGCTTGCGTGAACGCCCATGTCACGATGGCGTAGGCGACAAACGATGCGCCGCCACCAATCACAAAAACCCGGCGCCCTTTGGTGGCAATATCGCGCAGAACAGCTGGCGATGTCAGGATCAGGTAAAGTGCAATTGCGATGCCATTTCCGATGGCCAGCCAACTGTAGAAGCCAAGCGCTGTGCCCGCCAGTCGCGCACCCAATCCGTCAACTAGAGAATAAGATGCGATGAAACAACCGGTTACAAGCGCCAGCAATGCGGCATTCCCGTTGCGCTGACCATCTGCTCGGCGCACCAACGCAAGGCTCAATATGCCAGAACCAATCACACAGACAGCGATCAGTTCCAGAGGAGCCAGATGGACCCCAAGAACAGCCACGGAAATCAGTGCGACGATCAACGGGGCCGAACCTCTTGCAATGGGATAAACCTGAGTGAGGTCCCCAATACGATAAGATTGCAGCAGGAAAAGCTGGTACCCCAAATGCAGCAAGATGCCCGCGATCAGATAGGGAAGGCTTTCCGGTGCGGGAAGCGGCACAAAAGGCAAGACCGCGACGGCATATGGAAAATGCCCGAGCATAACCGCGCCCATGCTGACGCGTTTGTCAGTCGCGCCTTTGACGATTGCATTCCATGTTGCATGCAAAAGCGCCGCGCCAAGGATTGCAACAAAGACCGTGGTGCTCATGTTTGCTGATCAGGCGGGGGTCCTGATCTGGCGTCCGGTCGGATCACTGACCGTTGGCATTCGATCCAGGTCATCGCTACATCGTTTCCAGACAGTGCCGTCGGAATGCGCGCTTCATCATGTCCAGTTCGGCCCGCAACAGGTCAACTTCGGCTCGAATATCGTCCCCCAATGCCTCACCAGCAATCAGGCAAAAGTGGCCCAGTCGGTCACCATCTTTGGCGTCGTCGATTAAGAAAGTCTGAACCCCGCCCGAGATCACATCAACAGGGATCGGCACGCGTAACAGCCATTGCTGTTTTCCTGGTTCTTCCTTGATCTCGACGCCTTCAATTACACGTTCTAGATGGGTCACCCGCACTTCGGGAACGTCACTGGACCCATTCTTCGGTGTCAGGACACCTTCCCAGACGCCTTGCATTATACGGGTATGTGTCAGGTCAAAATCGCTCATGTCCAACCTTTTCTACAGGGCTGCGCGGGGACGGCGGCTAAAGGTCAGATCGCGGATTACGACCTGGTTCATTTCGGGGCCTTCAAAGATCAGATCGATCCATGCTTTTTCGACTCTCTTTTCGTTCAGCTTGGAGTAGGCCAGATCAAATTCGACCATGAGATTCTCCTCATTCAGCGGCACCTCTCGCACGAGCTGCTCTGAATTCGGTCCATGTTTGATGTTCAGGCGAACAAAGATCTCTAAGGGTTTTTCCATCTCGATGATAGTGTCAAGGCGCAGCAGATGAGTGCGTTTGAGTCCCTTGATGGCCTCGTCCGGTAAATTGATCACCAGCGACAGAAATGAACCATCAAATCTGAACACGTCCATTCGCAAACCGTAAGGCGCGAGGTCAGCTTCTCGCTGGTTGCGAAGCTGGCGTAAGGTCAGTTCTGAGTGCGCGCAATCGTGAAACAGCTTTACCTCGTTGCCCAGTGTGGATTTGTTCTGAACCGAAGACATTCCGGGGCTGGCCAGTTGTCCGCGCCATAATTCCGGTCGCCACGCCCAGTCGGCATCGTGTGGCGCGGTAAAGGCATTTGAGCCGATCATTGGGAGTGAAAGCCGTTCATCGGCTATATGAATTAGCCGATCCAGATGGCTGCGCAACAGCCGCGCTTGCTGGCGCTGACTGCGAACAACATTCATTTGGGCGCGCTTTGCATGCCGGGCTGCACGTGCCCAGTGCCGCATAACGCGGCGATGCAAGAGTTTCTCCAGAATAGTGTCGCCCGTGTCCGCCATGCGGTTTCTTATCGCCTTTATCGTGTCTCTGCAGCATTAAACGAAAAGGTTTCGGTCAAATAAACCTGCAATCAACGGGCGGGTTGTTTTCTTTAATTTGTGTTGCCTAAGGCTACCGGTTTTGGTTGCGCAACAGCTGCCAATCTGGCCGCTGTTTGGGCCGTCGTGCGTTTCGCCAAAGCAGTTAAGATGGAGGCACCGGAGTTACCGCTAGCCGGTCCGTCCTGTGGGGCATATAGCGCCAGACCAACAAGAATACCGTTCACTACAAATACGCCGCGCCAGTGGAGTTCGCCGAACCCGTCCAATCCCGTCACGCTTTCGGTCTGAACCAATGCCAATCCGTCGTTGTCTGTTTTTCGTAAAATCCTATCCGGCTCAAGGGCCGCAGCCAGATCGGTCGCATTGGGCACTTTTGTGCGATCGACAAGCGGCACAAGTGTCGCCGTGATGAGTGCCAAAGGCGCATCCGGATCTGTCTCGGCTCCCAAAGTGTCACAGCGTGCCATCAAAGCAAATTGCGGCTTGAGAGAGCTTTTGTCGATGCAGTAGTTTGGCGGAGGCGTCAGGGCAACGGCCCCATCCGCCATTACCACACCGGCCAGCGCGTTTGATGGCTTTGGGGTCGCGCTCGACAAAAATTCTGCGTTCTTTATCTGCGTGCACCCTGCCATCAGGGTACCCGCGGCAAGCAAAATTGCGCGACTAAAGATCCATATAGACATGTTTTTCGGCCTTGCCGCCCGGATGCGTGACGGCTCCTTTATAGGTCTCGCCAACCAATTGCGCGTATTTCCACAATGCACCGCTGGCATAAATCGTTTCACGTGGACCGCTCCATGCTGTCTTGCGGATCGCAAGTTCTTCGTCGCTCAGATCAACGCTTATTGTGCCGTTTGGCGCATCAATTGTGATTTGGTCGCCATCTTTGAGCAGCGCAATTGGCCCACCATGCGCAGCTTCGGGCCCGACATGGCCAATGCAAAACCCTCGTGTTGCACCCGAGAACCGGCCATCGGTGATGAGGGCGACCTTTTTGCCCATGCCTTGACCGGACAGTGCAGCTGTCGTGGCCAGCATCTCTCGCATACCGGGGCCGCCTGCGGGGCCCTCGTTGCGGATGACAAGGACTTCGCCTTCTTTGTAGGTGCGCGCCTTCACCGCCTCGAACGCATCCTCTTCGCATTCAAAGACGCGGGCAGGGCCAGTAAAGACGATTTCTTCGTCGGTCATACCGGCGATTTTGACGATCGCACCGCCGGGCGCCAGATTACCCTTTAGGCCGACAACGCCACCCGTTTGCGAAATGGGTTTGTCCACGGAGTAGATCACCCGGCCGTCGGCCTCGCGGTCGATTTTGTCCAGTTCTTCGCCCATGGAATAACCTGTGGCTGTCATACAATCTTCGTGGATCAGCCCAGCTTTGCGCAATTCCTTCAAAACAACCGGAACGCCGCCAGCTTCATAAAGGTCCTTGGCGACGTAGGCCCCACCGGGTTTCAGATCTACAAAGTAAGGGGTGTCGCGGAAAATGTCGCAGACGTCATCCAGAAAGAAATCGATCCCGGCTTCATGCGCCATGGCGGGCAGGTGCAGACCGGCATTGGTAGAGCCGCCGGTGCAGGCAACGATGCGCGCCGCATTCTCAAGCGACTGGCGCGTCACGATATCGCGCGCGCGGATGTTCTTTTCGAGCAAGTTCATGACCGCCTCGCCAGACGCAACCGAGTATTGATCGCGTGATTCATACGGGGCAGGCGCACCAGAGCTGTTAGGCAATGCAAGGCCGATGGCTTCCGAAACACACGCCATTGTGTTGGCCGTGAACTGGCCACCGCAGGCGCCAGCCGAGGGGCATGCTACCTTTTCCAACTCCGTCAGCTCTTCGTCCGAATTAGCACCGGCCTGATGGCGACCCACTGCTTCGAAAACATCCTGAACTGTGACGTCCTTGCCGTGCAGTCGGCCGGGCAGGATCGAGCCGCCGTAGATGAACACCGAAGGTACATTCAGGCGGATCATAGCCATCATCATGCCCGGTAGCGATTTATCGCACCCGGCAAGACCAACCAACGCATCATAACAATGCCCGCGCATCGTCAATTCGACGGAGTCGGCAATCGCTTCGCGACTGGCAAGGCTGCTGCGCATGCCTTCGTGACCCATTGCGATTCCATCGGTCACGGTGATTGTTGTGAATTCGCGCGGGGTTCCGTGTGCGGATTTAACCCCAAGTTTCACGGCCTGGGCCTGGCGGTTCAGCGAGATGTTGCACGGTGCCGCCTCATTCCAGCAGGTTGCGACGCCAATCAGAGGTTGGTGAATCTCGTCCTCTCCCAGACCCATCGCGTAGAGATAGGAGCGGTGTGGCGCGCGCTCCGGCCCTTCGGTTACATGCCGGCTGGGTAAACGTGACTTGTCGAATTGGCGCTTGAGCATTTGGGGTCTCCCAGTGAATGGTTTCCCCCCGAATACCCAAGCCCCCGTGTCGCCGCAAGGCCGATGGCCCAATCATCCTGATCCAATGTACAATCCTTGCAAAACAAGCATGCGGTAGCTAGGTCATGTGCCGGACACTGGATCAGTCGGTAAGGTCGGGTTTTCTGCGCAGCCATTCCGGAGTTTGCCACATGGACCGCACCCTTTTTACGTTTATTTGGAAACATTCCAGACGCGACCAGATGGTTCTTCTGGGTGTGACGCTCCTGACATTTCCGTTCTTGTTTGCAACGCTTGAGCTGCCCAAACGGATCATCAACGATGCAATCGGCTCAACGCTCAGCACTGTAACGGTGCTGGGATTTGAACTGACGCAAGTGCAGTTTCTACTTGCACTGTGTTTTACGTTTCTGGCGGCAGTCTTCGTACATGGGTTGCTGAAAATGCGCCTGAATACAATGAAGGGCATTCTGGCTGAACGTCTCTTGCGGCGGCTGCGGTATCAGTTGATCAGTCGTATCTTGCGTTTCCCGCGCCCGTATTTCCGCCGGACATCGCAGGGTGAATTGGTGTCGATGGTGACTTCCGAGGCCGAGCCGATGGGCGGGTTAATGGGCGACGCGGTCGCGCAACCTGTGTTTCAGGCGGGACAAATGCTGACCATCCTGTCGTTCCTTTTCCTGCAGAGCGTGTGGTTTGGGTTGGCGTCAATCGCATTGATTCCGTTGCAGGCGTGGCTGATCCCAATGCTGCAGCGCCAGATCAACCAGCTAAACAAAGAACGAATCGGAGAGGTACGGCAGCTCGCGTCGGAGATCGGTGAAAGTGCTGCGGGAATTGGCGATCTTCGAACCAATGGCGGCTGGCGCTATCGCCTATCGGGCTTTACCGATCGGCTTGGGAAGCTTTTTGATATTCGGTTGAAAATCTACCAGAAAAAATTCTTTATGAAGTTTCTCAACAACTTCATCAGCCAGTTGACCCCGTTTTTTTTCTTTTCGGTGGGCGGGTACCTTGTCATCAAGGGTAATATTACGGTTGGCGCACTTGTAGCTGCTCTTGCAGCCTACAAAGACCTGTCATCGCCGTGGAGAGAGTTGCTGATCTATTACAACCAGGTACAGGACATGTCCCTGCGTTGGCACCTGATCGCAGAGCGGTTCGCCCCTAAGGGCATGATCGACGATGAATTGTTCTTAGGGCAGCCGGATGAAATTCCCCGCCTGTCCGGCGCGATTTCAATTTCGGATGTGACTGTACGCGATGGCGATGGCAACGCTGTATTGGAAAACCTCAACCTGGAAATTCCTGCGGGCGCGCGCGTGGCTGTGAAAACCAACAATCAGAGCGAACGCGCGGCTTTTGCCGATCTGCTTACAAGGGAGGTGCTGCCGACACGTGGAAAGGTCATCATGTCCGGATATGACCTGAGTGAGCTACATCAGTCTGTCATCGCAGCTCGCATTGGGTATGCTCATTCGCGGCCCTATTTGTTTGACGGAACTTTGGGCGAGAATTTATTGATGCCGCTGAACGTCAGCCCAAGCAGTCAAGATTTTGGCGATGCTCGCAAAGCAGCTGAGGCTTTCCGCACAGGTAATAGCCCGGATCCCTTCAATGTAAACTGGTTGGATCCGTCGCTGGCGGGCCTGAACACTTCCGACGAGATTGGCGCTTGGTGGTTCAAACTGGTTGAAGCGATGGGGTTAGACGACGTTATGTTCCGACGCAGTCTTCGATCCAACTTCGACCCCCTCCGACATCCCGACCTTGCCGATGCGATTGTGGGGTTACGCCCGACGGTTTACGCGCGCCTCAAAGCCAAAGGTCTCGATAAATTCATCTACAGGTTCGACCCCGACAGTTTTAACCCAACCATTCCGCTGGGCGGTAACCTGATGTTCGCAGTGCCGGTCAAAGATATCTCGCAGGCAGGTTTGGCGACGAATACGACCTTCATCAATCTGATTCATGAACAGGGGCTGGCTGACGACGCCATTGCAATATCGCAGGCTGTGATTGACACGCTGGATCTGACCTTTGGTCTTGATGGAACAGATCATCCGTTGTTTCGGATGTTGGGAATTGAGGAAGAGTTGTATGAGAGGCTTATCGGCATCGCGCAAAAACGCCGGATGGAAGGCGCTGAAAGCCTGACAGATGAAGAAAATGCCCTGATGTTGACGGTGCCGTTTGCCTTTACCGCCGAACAGATCGGCCCTAGCTTTCCCGAACGTTACAAGAAGAAAATTGTTCAGATACGGAAGACGCGGGCAGAAGCACTCCGCGCACAGGTGACTGATCTGTTCGTCGCGATAGCTCCGGACCGATATCTTCCGCGACTAACATTGTTGGAGAATGCAATGTACGGTCGGGTGTCGAGTGTCGCCGGTGCGCAGGCTGAAGAAATTGAAGCGGTGGTGGCAGAGGTCCTGCAGGAACATGATCTAAAACGCAGGGTTTCAGAGATCATTTACGATGTTAAGACGGGCCTTGGTGGTGCAAACCTGCCTGCAATCATTCAAGAACGGGCCGCCTTCAGCCGCGCGGGGATCAAACGCCCCGACATTTTGATCCTTGATCGGGCCATGGCCAGTCAGGACGACAAAAGCCGGATGGAGACCCGCCATCGGTTGCGCACTTTGCTGCCGGACACCACTCAGATATTTATGGAAGCGGAGTTCAGAAATCCGGACGCGTATGATCTGTTCGTCGAGATCAAGAACGGACATATTGGTTCTGTTTCTGAGACCGAACCGCTCGGAGAGGAAATGGTCGGGTCTGACGATTTGCGTCAGAAGCAGCGGATCATTGCGGATACAGAACTATTTTCGCGATTGGATCGAAAAAACCAGAGGTTGCTCGCATTTAGTGCACAATGGTTTGAAGCGAAGGCAGGTCAGAAGATTTTTGGCGTCGGTCAGCGCGCCGACGCGGCCTATCTGTGCCTGTCTGGATCAGCTGAGCTGTTTTTGCCTGAACCTAACGGCACGGCGCGCATGATATCCACTGTAGAACCCGGTCGCTTGATTGGAGACCTCTCAATCATTGTAAAAGAGGACCGCGTGCTTGATCTCGTTGCACTGACAGATTCGAAGTTCCTGCGGATTGGTGCGCGCGAATATCTCGCGGTTGTTGAAAATGATCCGGCGGTTGCCATCAGTTTGTTGCAGACAGTAGCGGGGTATCTGTCCGGCGTCGTTGCCCGCACAAGTGCAAATAACGAGGCTCGGGCTGAAGAAACGAATAGGGCAGCGTCTGACCGGGAACCTACTTAGGTCGTGATGTCAGTTTTTTCCGCCGCGTATGTAAAGCATAAAGAGTTCATAGCACCGGCACGGATGCGACCTGAAGTCTGGCGCCTGCTGCTTGGACTGGGATTAGCCGCGATCGTCATGATTGCGTTGAATTTGGGGCTGATTTCGCTGGTGGCGTCATTGCTCGGTCCGACCAAGGCTGACACCTTCATGACAGAGTTGGACGACGCACGAACGCCGATGTCCACATTCTATACGTTGGTCAGCTTTGCGTGCATCACCATCGGTGTCTTTGTGGCGGTGTTTGTTCTGCACGATCGCAATCCGCTAACTGTGTTTGGCCCCGTCGGCCCTGCGATTGCCGGGTTTTGGGCGGTCACCAAAGCTCTAGTTGTGCTTTATGTGCTGCTCTTGGTCTTGCCGCCGTGGAGCATGGGTGCGCCACTATTGTCCAACTTGCCATTTGGTTCATGGGTCGCGTTGCTGCCATTCTCATTGTGTGCGGTGCTGATACAAAGCAGCGCCGAGGAAGTGGTTTTTCGCGGCTATATCCAGCAACAGCTCGCGGCCCGGTTTTCCAGCCCGTGGGTGTGGATGGTATTGCCATCGTTATTATTTGGACTTGGCCACTACATTCCTGCTCAAGCGGGAGAAAACGCAGGATATATTGCGATTTGGGCGGCGCTTTTTGGGCTATTGATGGCTGACCTCACGGCACGCGCTGGCCATCTTGGCCCGGCTATTGCTGTTCATTTTGTCACCAACATTTCGGCTTTGCTGCTGACATCACTGCCGGATACGTTGTCGGGGCTTGCTCTTTATACAGTACCTTATGACCTGTCAGACGTCGCAGAATTGCGTGCGTGGCTGCCTGTGGACTTTGCGCTTATGATCGTGTGCTGGCTCGCCGCACGCTTGGCCATTCGGCGCTGATTGCATTTGTCGACGCGGCGCCTTATCTGGAATGAACGAAGGCCAAGCAGGGCGGGAAAATGAACTGGATTACGAACTATGTCCGGCCGAGGATCAATTCGATCTTTTCGCGCCGGGAGACGCCTGAAAACCTTTGGCAGAAATGCGACGAATGCGGCACAATGCTGTTTCATCGTGAACTGTCAGACAATCTGAATGTCTGCACGAGTTGCGGTCACCACATGGCCATCACCCCGCGCGATCGGTTTGTTGCATTGTTTGATGCAGGCGTTTTCGCCGAAATCGATGTGCCTGCGCCAAAAGCGGATCCCTTGAATTTTCGCGACCAAAAGAAATATCCGGATCGGATGAAGGTCGCCCAGAAAACCACGGGCGAGAAAGAGGCGATGCTGGTTGCTTTGGGCGAAATCGGGCGCACGCCCATCGTCGCTGCAGCCCAGGATTTCTCTTTTATGGCTGGGTCGATGGGCATGTATGTTGGCAATGCAATCATTGCAGCAGCTGAACAGGCCGTGAAACTCAAACGCCCGTTGATCCTGTTTTCGGCTGCGGGCGGTGCGCGCATGCAGGAAGGTATTTTGTCATTGATGCAAATGCCGCGCACCACTGTTGCGATCCAGATGCTCAAAGAAGCTGGGCTGCCTTATATTGTGGTGCTGACTCATCCCACAACCGGCGGCGTAACGGCGTCTTATGCAATGCTTGGTGACGTTCATATCGCTGAACCCAATGCTCTGATCTGTTTCGCTGGTCCGCGCGTGATTGAACAGACCATCCGTGAAAAGCTACCAGAAGGTTTCCAACGCGCAGAGTACCTGCTGGATCACGGCATGCTCGATCGCGTTACTGTGCGGACCGACATGCGCGAAGAGTTGATCACGATTGTCCGGATGATGCTGGGTCTGCCGCCCGCCGTTAAGGGCGATCTGCCGCCGCCGTCGGAAAATGAAATGCCAAAATCTGATGGTCCTAAGCCGACCAAAGCCAAAAAGGCCAAATGACAACGCCCGGTTCGGACATCATCCTGCAACGGATGATGGCGCTTCACCCTAAGATCATAGACCTGACGCTGGATCGGATGTGGCGGCTGCTTGAGGCTTTGGGCAATCCGCAGGCGTCTTTGCCTCCGGTAATCCATATTGCTGGCACCAACGGCAAAGGCTCGACGCTTGCCATGATCCGGGCGGGAATCGAAGGGGCGGGCAAAACCGCCCATGCCTATACCTCGCCACATCTCGCGCGATTCCATGAACGTATTCGGGTTGCCGGAACGCTGATTTCTGAATCTGATCTGACGGCAGCACTGGACGAATGTTACGCGGCCAATAAGGGTGAGACGATCACCTATTTCGAGATTACGACCTGTGCGGCGTTTCTGGCATTTTCACGTGTTCAGGCTGACTACACTTTGCTCGAGGTCGGATTGGGCGGGCGGTTGGACGCCACAAACGTCATCGGTGAACCGGCCTTGACGATCATCACCCCGGTCTCTGTCGACCACGAGCAGTTTCTTGGCGACACAATTATAGCCATCGCGGCTGAGAAGGCCGGGATTATCAAACGCGGGGTTCCCTGCATTGTTGGGCCGCAGCCAGACGAGGCGCTTGAGGTGATCGAAAACATTGCAGCACGCGTTGGCGCTCCGATCCATGCGAACGGCCAGCACTGGCATGTCGGTCGCGAAGCCGACCGGCTGGTGTTTCAGGATGAAACCGGTTTGCGCGATTTGCCGATGCCAAATCTCTTGGGCGCGCATCAAGTCCAGAATGCGGGTGTGGCGCTTGCAGCATTGCGGCTGCTGGCGTTGGGAGATGCGGCATATGAAGCGGCTGTCACAAATGCAGAGTGGCCGGCCCGGATGCAGCGATTGAAAACCGGACCATTGGCTGAATCTGCACCGGGATTGGAGCTTTGGCTGGATGGTGGCCATAATCCAGCCGCGGGTGCGGCGGTTGGCGACCTTTTGAGCCATTTGGCCAAGCGGGCCACACATCTGATCTGCGGCATGCTGAACACCAAGGATATTGCGGGTTTCCTTAAACCGATGGCCGAGCAGTCCGAGAGCTTGTTCGCAGTCTCGATCCCCGGTGAGGCAAACACCGTGCCGGCAGAAGAAACAGCGCGGGTTGCTGAAGGAATTGGTTTGCCCGCGCGGACGGCCGGATCTGTATCAGAAGCACTGGGCCTAATCGCGGCTCAGGACCCTGCGGCGCGTGTCGTCATTTGCGGATCGTTGTATCTGGCGGGATCGGTGTTGCGAGAAAACCGCTAGGTGGGGGTCTTACTGTCCCCAGCCTTCAGCCTGCATCTCGCGCATGCGTGACGCCGTTCGCTCAAATTCGAAGGTGCCTTCGCCTTCCAAATAGAGCAATTCAGGGACTGCTGCAGCGGAACAGATCAACCGCACTTTCGCCTCATACAGAGCATCTACTAACGTCACGAAACGCTTTGCCTCGTTGAAATTGGATCGGGACAGGTTGGGAATATCTTCGAGGATAAGAACCCGTGCCGATTCGGCGAGGGCAAGGTAATCCGCAGCGCCCAGAGGTTTGCCGCAGAGATCATAGAACGTTGCCCGCGCGACACCGTTTCGAAAGGCCGGAATTTCCACTTCGCGCCCGTTAACATGCAGAACGAGAGGCACCGCGGGCCCGCCAGTCAGATCGGTCCACACATCAGCGATGGCGGTCCGCGCCTCGGTATTGATCGGGGTGAAATAGACCTGAGCGCCTTCGAGGCGGTTTTGACGATAATCGGTGGGGCTTGAGAGTTCCCACACCACCATCTGTTCCTTCAACAAGTCAATGAAGGGCACAAACAGTTGCCGGTTCAATCCGTCCTTGTACAGATCGTCGGGTACGCGGTTGGACGTGGTGACAACCACAACGCCGGCAGCAAACAGGGCTTCAAACAAGCGCCCCACAATCATTGCGTCCGTGATGTCGGTAATCTGCATTTCGTCAAACGCCAGCAATCGCACTGACGACGCAACATCTGCGGCAACTGGCGCAATTGCATCATTGACGCCGGTTTTGCGGGCCAGATGCATTGCACCGTGGATTTCCTGCATGAAGGCGTGAAAATGAACCCTCCGCGCCGGGACTTGCGCCATTTCAAGGGTTTCTACGAACAGATCCATAATCATAGATTTACCACGGCCCACGCCGCCCCAGATATAGAGACCCTTGGGGGGCGGAGGTGCTTTTTTGAACAAGCTTTTCCTGACCGGTTCTGCCAGAGCCGACCGCATCCGTTCAAACTCGGGCAGCACAGCTTCTTGCGCCGGATCGGACTGCAGCAAGCCCTCAGCAATCCTTGCACCAAAATGATCTTGGACACGCGTCATGATGTCGGGATAACGCGGGCAGTTCTTAATGAAAAGCGCGTGTTTCGATTGATGCGCCCCTGACTTATCAGCATTCGTTAGGCCAGACCCCAATATTCATCATTTGACGGTCCTCCGGTTTTATCCAAAGGTCGGACCGTCAACAGGAGACGTCCATGCCGCAGCGGGTCCCGCTTTTCACTCCGGTCTTGATCGTGGGGTGTGTCATAATCACGCTCAGCTTTGCTGTGCGGTCATCGTTTGGACTATTTCAGATCCCGATCGCCGATGAATTTGGCTGGCTGCGCACGGAATTTTCGATGGCAATCGCAATTCAGAACCTCGCTTGGGGGATCGGTCAGCCTTTGTTTGGGGCTTTGGCCGAAAAAATCGGCGACCGCAAAGCGATTGTGATCGGGGGCCTGACGTATGTCGCTGGGCTTTTACTGTCTGCGCAGGCAATCACGCCAGAGGCACATCAGGCCTACGCATGGCTTGTTGGTTTTGGCATTGCCGGGACTGGGTTCGGGGTGATTCTGGCGGTTGTTGGCAGGGCAGCGTCAGATGACAATCGCTCCATGGCACTGGCCGTTGTCACAGTCGCAGGCAGCATGGGTCAGATTATTGGCCCTCCGGGTTCGGAATGGATGCTGAGCTACTTGCCTTGGCAAACGGTGTTTATCATCTTTGCCGCGATTGTCTTTCTGAGCCTGTTCAGCCTGCCATTCATGCGCGCGCCCACACTCGCCAGCCGGGATGAATTGGAAGAAAGTCTTGGGCATATTCTGATCAAGGCATTTCGTGATCCATCATACACGTTAATCTTTTTGGGTTTCTTTTCCTGTGGCTATCAGCTTGGATTCATAACGGCGCACTTTCCGGCCTTCGTCACCGAAATGTGCGGGCCAATTGCCACCGATGGTGTGTTGCACGCGATGGGTGTCACTACCACGTCAGCTTTGGGCGCGGTCGCAATCTCGCTGATAGGTCTGGCAAACATCGCCGGATCTCTGGCAGCGGGTTGGGCTGGAAAACGCTATTCAAAAAAGTACCTTCTTGCCGGAATCTACACGGCCCGCACCGTGGTTGCAGGAGTGTTTATCATGTTCCCAATTACGCCAACCTCAGTGGTTTTGTTTTCGGTCGCGATGGGGTCTTTATGGCTGGCAACCATACCGCTGACCTCGGGCCTTGTGGCTTATATCTACGGGTTGCGGTACATGGGTACGCTGTACGGAATTGTGTTTTTCAGCCACCAGCTGGGGTCGTTTTTGGGCATTTGGCTGGGCGGGCGCATGTACGATGCCTTTGGAGACTACACGCTTGTTTGGTGGATCGGGGTTGGGGTTGGCGCATTCAGTGCGATAATCCACCTGCCGGTGCGGGAAAAACCCCTAGGCAGCATCGCAACTGTCTAGACGTGAAAATTCAGCGCAGCCCGTCGCGCAGCACTTCGCTCATCGCGTCTAATACTGCTTCTGTGTGGGTGTAGACCAGTCCGTGGCCTGCGTTATCGACAACTTCTTGACGTGCTTTGCGGCTCCATGTCGCCAGAACACCGACGGCTTCCAGTGGAATGAGCTTATCATCGCGCCCCCACACGGCCAGTACCGGAATGATCGCGCTGTGGATGGATTTGTGCTCTTCTTCCTGATTGGCAGCCAACATGCCGCGCATGCTGGACAGAACAGCGGGAATGAACCCATGAGTCTTTAGCTCAGCTTGTTGCAAATCGACGATATACTCCACCGAACTGGGCAATTCGCGTTCTTTCTCAGTTCCGACCCGGTGCAGAAACGGAAACAGAGCCAGCATCAGCCAATCGCCGATGAAGGGTGTGTCGATCACAAACTTCATGAAGCGGCTGCGCGCGATTACGATGCCGGCAGGGGCGAGAAGGATCAGTTGGCGTACTTTGCTGGGGTTTTGCGCGGCAAACGATGTGGCGATGGCGGCTCCCATTGAATACCCGATGAGCGTGATGTCATCTTGCACATCCTGATCAGAAAGCAATTCATCCAACTGGCTCAAAAAGAATGCCCTATCCTGTCTTCCGTGCGGTCGGTCTGAATAACCGCGTCCGTAAAGGTCATATATCAGAACGCGGTACCCCATCAGAGCCAGCCCGCGGGCCAGTCCCCGCCAGACAAATGACGGTGTGGTCAACCCATGCACACACACCGCCACGGGTCCACGCGCAGGCCCAAGCCAGTCATAATACGTGACACCTTTGGACAAGGTGACGAAGCGCCCGTCGGCATCCTTGCGACGCTCGGCATCCACCTTTGTGCGCATTTCTTCGACCGCGAACGGAATAACAAGCATCAGGCCAATTATGACAAGTACGGCGCCACTGATCATGAAGATGCCTGCCATTTTTCCAGAATGTAGCGGCTGGTCATCAGGTCCAGATGTGCGCCGCCGCCATTTTTGAAGACGGTGATTTCATCGTCTGATCGACGCACAAATGCGTCGAGATTGTAATAATCAGCCAGGATAGCGTCTTTGGTTATAACGCCGGCCTCGATTGGGATCTTGAGTTCGCCGATATGGCCAATTGTGGTGTCAAAACTGTCGACAAACACTGACCCGCGTAGCAGGGCAGTATCATCAGCTTCGCGCATATCAGGGCGATATGCGCCAATCAGGTTCAGGTGCTGGCCGGGTTGCAGCCAGTCGCCCTTGATCAACGGGTCAGTCGACATTGTTGCGCACACGACAATATCCGCATTGCGCACTGCAGTTTCAAGATCCGTGGCGAGGCAGAGATTGGGGAGGTCTGCAATCATGGCCTCGGCCCCAGCCGGTGATCGGTTCCAAATCTCGAAGCGGGCCTCGGGGAAGGCGGAACCAAACGCTGCATGAACCGAGCGGCCAACCGTACCCGCACCCACGATCAGAATTGATTTGCTGTTGCGTCGCGCCAAAAGCTTGGCAGCGAGAAGGCTATCACCGACGGTCTTCCACTTGGTGACTAGGTGGAAATCTATCAATG
This sequence comes from uncultured Sulfitobacter sp., assembly GCA_965363755.1. Lineage (GTDB taxonomy): Bacteria > Pseudomonadota > Alphaproteobacteria > Rhodobacterales > Rhodobacteraceae > JL08. The sequence goes on along the minus strand of CBDTVL010000032.1, from coordinate 4,908 downwards.
CTTCCAGCATGCCGGTCTTGTCAGCAAAAAGGCACAGGGCGCCATTGATCATGGGTACGTCCCGAGCGGGGTTGTCCGGGAACACTGTTGCAGACTTGACCGCTATGCCCATGCCATCAATCCACGCCGAGCGGGACAGCAGCGTGTCTTTACCGCGATAAAGGAAAGTGTCGTCGATTTCGGCCTTGGGCAGATCGTGCCCTTTGACCAACGCCTTGGTCAGCTCGTGCCAGTCGAGTAATGCGTCACCTGCAGCAAATGGAATGTGGGTCAGCGTCATTTCAGGCAGCTTCCTGGGCGCTGAGCAGATCGTGATCTACGAGCGTTTCGGCCCAACTCTTCGAGTTCTCAAACAGATGGGTTTGCCAGCCTCGCGCCGCGGCCATGTCGATGTTGTCGGCCCGGTCATCTGCAAACAGCAAGGCTGACGGTGCAATGCCGCAGTCCTGTTCAACCATCTCATAGATGGTCTGGTCGGGTTTGATGACTTTCATGTGGCCAGAGATGTAGCGGCGGTCGAACTCGTCGAGAAACGGATACTGGGTTGCGGCATAGTCAAAACTCTCAATGCCGAAATTGGACAGCGCAAAGACCGGGATGCCTTTGATGCGCAGGGCCCGTTGCAACCTGACCGAATGCTCAATTACAGGGGATGCCATCTCGATCCAGTGATCATGCCACATCCGAATCTCATCCCGCCAGTCAGGATATTCTTCAGCGGCGTCGTATATCGTCTCAGTGAACGGACCGCCCAGATCAATGCGGTCGTTCATTGCGTGCAGATCGACGTCATTGAACATGGCGCGTCGCCTTGCAGGGCCAATGACTCGATCATAAAAACGCTCTGGTTGCCACTCGATCAGCACATTGCCAATGTCAAAAATCACGGCCTGCGGTTGCATTTTGATCCTGTCCTCAATTCCAAAAACCTTCGCGTTCAGAACGTTATCTACCCGGTCCGGATGGCTGCACGAAGTTCCCGCTCTAACGCCTCTAGAAAACGGGAGCGGTCAACTTTTGTAAAGCCCTTGCCGCCACCTTGCCGAAACGGGTCGGCGGCGCGCAGATCCGTCATCAGATCGCGGGTGGCAAGCACGTTGCCGATATTGGCCTGGGTCAGCGCCTCGCCGTTATGTTTGAGCACCCGCGCACCAGCCTCTACACATTTGGCGGCAAGCGGGATGTCCCCTGTCACAACGACATCACCCGGGCCACAGCGATCAGCAATCCACATATCAGCCACATCAGGTCCAGAATCGACAACAACGTTCTGCACCAACGGGTTTTGCGACGGGCGCAGGCCGCCGTTTGAGACGACAAACATTGTCATCTTGTGCCGGGTGGCAACCCGTTCGGCTTCGGCTTTGACCGGGCAGGCATCGGCGTCGATGTAGAGCGTACTCATGCGTAAAGTGCGTTGGCGTGGAAGCTGATGTGATCCTCCATAAAGGTGGACACAAAGAAGTAGCTGTGATCATAACCGAGCTGCATGCGCAATGTTGCTTCCTGGCGCCGCTCTGCGCAGGCAGCAGCAAACGCTTCAGGTTTTAACAGATCGATGAACTGGTCGTCGGTGCCCGCATCAATCAGAATTGGCCCGTCAAAACCCGTGCTCTTCATCATGAGCGTTGCATCGTGCGCTCTCCAGATGGCCTCATCATCCCCCAGATAAGCGTTCAGCTGTTTTCGACCCCAATCGCTGGCAGTTGGATTACACAGCGGCGCAAACGCCGAGACTGAGCGGAACCGACCTGGCAAACCCATAGCCAACGTCAAGGCGCCATGCCCGCCCATAGAATGGCCGGTGATGGCTTGCCGATCCATGTCGATGTTGAATTCCTCAGCGATCAGGGATGGCAATTCGTCGGCAATGTAGCTGTGCATCTGATAATGCGGCGCCCACGGGGTCTGGGTGGCATTCACATAAAACCCGGCGCCTTTGCCCAGATCATAAGCGTCATCATCAGCCACATTGTCGCCGCGCGGCGACGTGTCCGGAAATACCACTGCGATGCCTTGTTCCGCCGCCCACGATTGCGCTCCGGCTTTTACCATGGCGTTTTCGTGTGTGCAGGTCAGGCCTGACAGATACCACAGGACAGGCACAGGGCCATCGGTCGCTTCCTCTGGCAGGAAGAGCCCAAAGGTCATATCACATGCACAGGCGGCTGAGGCATGGGTATAGACCCCCTGAGTCCCGCCAAAACACTTGTTGGTTGATACTGTTTTCATCGCGGCGCTCCCTCAAATTATTGTGCTATCGCTATCGATTCATTGCCCAAGCGGCAAGGGGAGGGTGCGTTATTTAAGGCAATCTCAGATCAAAGCGGCGATACCCAGGCGATCACCAAGGATACGGTCACAATGCTTGCAGCCGTGGACAACAGGATGGCGGCTGAGACGCGGTGCGGCGCTACGCCATAATGTTGTGCGAGAATATAGACGTTCCCAGCGACCGGCAAAGCTGCGGCTGAGATCACAACCGCAGCTGAATAGGGATCAAGCGGGAACAGATACAGGACCGCAATCGCTACAAAAGCCGGGTGTAGAACCAGCTTACAGAAACTCAGCCAGGCCGCGACCTCAATCCGCTCGGCTGATTTCAAGGCGAGAGACGCACCAATGGCAAAAAGCGCTCCGGGAGTTGCAGCTCCGCCAAGAATGGCCAGAAAATCATTGAAAGGGGCAGGAATCGGAAGCGACAATGAGGACCACATCAGGCCCAGAGTAATCGACATGATCATTGGATTTTTGACAAGCCCCAGTCCGATTGTCCTGACAACTCCAAAACTCATCCGCCCATCCCGGCCTCCGGTGATCAGGATCACGATGAGGCTGGAAAACACGATAAGATCGACGGCCAGCACCAGCATTACCGGGCCAATGGCTTTGGGTCCCAGCAAAAGAACCAGCATCGGAGCGCCCAGAAATCCGACATTGCCGATGACTGCACATTGTGCCTCGATCGCCGCGGTTTCGATATTCAGCCGCCGCGCAAATGCGACCATAGTGGCAATGCAATAAACAACGGTCGTCGCACCCAGATAACCCAGAATCAAGCGTGCATCAAAAACCTCAGCCAGAGACAGGTTGGCGGCAAAACGGAACAGCATCGCGGACAGTGCGAAGTAAAAAACAAACTTGGTGAGATAGGCAGTGGCCTCAGGCGTAAAAAAGCGGGTTTTCCCGGCCCAAAACCCCAGAGCAATCAGGGCGAAAAAGGGGAGTGTCTTCAGAAATATATCGACCATGGGTCTGCATTAGCTATTGGCCCTCCAAGCTGCAAGCCCGGCTAACCGCTTCCAATGAGAACGCCAACCGCAAAGACCAGTGCCCCTCCCAGTACGACCTGAAAAGCGGCCCTGAAAAATGGCGTATCCATATATTTGTTCTGGATCCAAGCGATTGCCCAGAGTTCGATGAACACGACGACGCAGGCGATGGTAGTGGCTGTCCAGAAATCAGGGATCAAATAGGGCAGGGCGTGGCCTAATCCGCCAATCGTTGTCATGACACCTGCAGCAAAGCCACGCTTGATGGGTGATCCCCGACCAGAAATGGTACCGTCATCAGAGGCGGCTTCAGTGAAGCCCATTGAAATGCCGGCTCCGATGGACGCCGCCAACCCAACCAGAAACGTTGTCCATGTGTTATGGGTTGCAAATGCCACGGCAAATATCGGCGCAAGGGTCGAGACAGAGCCGTCCATCAGACCGGCAAGCCCCGGCTGCACCCATGTCAAAATGAACTGGCGTTTTGCGGTTGCATCTTCACTGTTGCGCGTGGCGTCATCCAGGTGTTGATCTTCCAGTGCACCGGCTTTGGTTTGATGCCCTGCTTCGGCTGCTGCCAGATCCCCCAGCAACTTGCGGGTCGCGGCATCCGACGTGCTGGCAGCGGCAGACAGATAGAACCTTTCTGCATCCCGCTCCATCGCATCAGCTTCCGCGCGAATGCGCTCCAAACCGAGGTTCTCGACGAGCCAGACCGGCCTGCGATTGTAGTACCCCGCCACATGTTCGCGCCGGATCAGTGGAATGGTTGAACCGAACCGGGTCTGATGCAGGTCTATCAGAAGGGCGCGATGGCCATCCTCTTCTTCGGCCATGCCGTCAAATACAGCCGCACTGTCAGGAAAATCGGCGCGCAGGCCTTCTGCGTAGCCTCGGTAAATGCGGGCATCATCTTCTTCGGACGAAATCGCAAGTGCGATTATTTCCTGTTCCGATAGGTCCGAAAATCGTTTGCGTTGTGACAGAAACCGCATGCGAGCACCTGTAGTTTAGAATTGTTCTAATGTTATGGTGGGTTCGCTGACCTTTCAAGGATCAAATGCGACTTGCGGTTGTTGGAACTGAACTAATCGGTTTATGGTGGAATTATCAACAAAGGAGACGTCATGGGCGACGCCACGGACATTGTGCGCAAGGGTCGAAAATTCGACCAGGTCGTTGATGGCGCGCGTCAGGTGTTTATGGCGGACGGATTTGAAGGTGCGAGCGTCGATGATATTGCAAAGGCCGCTGGCGTCTCCAAAGCGACGCTTTACAGTTATTTCCCAGACAAGCGATTGCTTTTCATGGAAGTTGCAACGACCGAATGCAACCGCATGGCCGACGAGGCGTTGGAGTTGATTGCCGAACCAGCGCCACCGCGCGAAGTGCTGACCATCGCGGCGTCAAAACTGGTGCCGTTCTTGTTGTCTGATTTCTCTCAAAGTGTATTTCGTATCTGCGTTGCAGAGCGGGACAGGTTCCCGGAGCTGGGTCGCGCGTTTTATGCTGCGGGCCCAAAAATGGGACACGACCGGCTGACGGAGTATATGCGAGAAGCCGTCGCGCGCGGCGAACTGAAAATAGATGACATTGATATGGCCGCCGATCAGTTTTCAGAACTGTGCAAGGTAAA
>CBDTVL010000031.1:0-23124 GCA_965363755.1 uncultured Sulfitobacter sp. | reverse complement strand
ATACGAAACTCCCGCAGAGCGTTTCAATGCATGTGTTGCGTCGATCAGTTGAACCCGTCCCGCGTTGCAGACCTTCGCCCTTTGCGAGTTTTGTTGGTCCTGATCTCAGTCTTAACATATTTTTCTACGCAATTGAATTGACATGGCTCCCTCCAACACATTGATAGCCATTGGTTTCGCGAGCTTGTGGACCCGTGCCAGATCAACATCTGAGGTCGCGCGGGACAAGCATATCATCGCCTGTTTCAGTAGATTTCGAATAATCCCGCCGCGCCCATACCACCACCAATGCACATGGTGACGACGCCCAGCTTGACCCCGCGCCGATGCCCTTCACGGAGCAAGTGCCCGGTCATGCGCGCGCCTGTCATGCCAAATGGATGCCCAATAGCAATCGAGCCGCCGTTGACATTGCATTTGGCGTCATCAATCCCCAGCGTTTCCCGGCAATGGAGTGCCTGAGATGCAAAAGCTTCGTTTAACTCCCATAGATCGATATCATCGACACTTAACCCGTGGCGTTCCAGCAATCGCGGCACTGCAAAAACCGGGCCAATACCCATTTCATCAGGTTCGCACCCGGCGACGGCAAACCCCTTGAACGCGCCCATAGGAGTAAGGTTTTGACGTGCTGCCTCGCCCGCCTCCATCATGACAACCGCAGCTGCACCGTCTGACAACTGGCTGGCATTTCCTGCCGTCACGAACCCGCCGTCGCGCACCGGCCGCAACCCCTGCAGCGCTTCGACCACTGTGCCGGGGCGATTGCATTCATCGCGGTTCACCGTCACCTGATGCTGGGACACTTCGCCGCTTTCTTTGTCCTTCACCGCCATCACGGCCTGCATCGGCACAATTTCTTCGTCAAACACTCCGGCTTTTTGCGCCGCGGCAATTCTTTGCTGGCTTCGCAGAGCGTAAGCGTCCTGTGCAGCGCGACTGATCCCATAGCGCGCTGCGACAATGTCAGCCGTTTCGATCATCGACATGTAGATCGCGGGTTTGTGCTCCGATATCCACGGTTCTGGCGTTGGTCTGGTGTTGGGCTGCACCAACGAAATACTCTCGACTCCCCCGGCGATCATTGGCCCGGCGCCGCCCGTAATCGCTTGCGCCGCCAATGCAATGGATTGCAGACCTGACGAACAATAGCGGTTCACGGTCATGCCCGACACCGTCACCGGCAAGCCAGCGCGAATGGCAATTTGCCGGGCGATATTCTGTCCTGTTGCGCCTTCGGGAAACCCGCATCCGATGATACAGTCTTCGATGCTTTGCGGATCAATACCAGCCCGATCCACTGCGGCGGCAACGGCATGCCCGCCCATCGCTGCGCCGTGGGTGATGTTGAACGATCCTCGGTAAGACTTGGCAAGACCGGTACGGGCGGCTGACACAATAACAGCTTGTTTCATGAAACCTATCCTTTGTTCAGATCGTCAAAGTTGCGCCCGTCACGGACGAGTTCTTGCAGCAGCGGCGCGGGCTGCCAGAAATAGGCATCCTCGGTCGCGTAGGTTTCGATGTCGCGCAAGAGTTGCGGCAATCCGGTCAGGTCTGCCCATTTCAAAGGACCACCGCGATAACGCGGAAACCCGTAGCCAAAAAGCAGAACCATATCAACGTCCAGTGGGCGGCGAGCAATACCTTCCCCCACCACCTTAGCCGCCTCATTTACCATTGCCGCCATATAACGCCGTACAATTTCCACGTCTGTGAATTCCCTTGGCTTGATCCCTTTTGCGGCCCGTTCCGCCTCAATCAGGTGCATCACCTCCGAGTTCGGCACCCCCCCTCGTTCGCCCGCCGCATAAACGTAATATCCCCTGCCCGTCTTCTGACCAAAGTGACCTGCCTCGCACAGTCGGTCGGGATACTCTGGGACACGTTCACGTGGATCACGGTTCGGGGCCAACCGCTTTCGCATCGCCCAGCCGATATCCAGCCCGGCCAGATCCGCCACAGCAAACGGTCCCATGGCGAATCCAAAACCCAGCATTGCGTCATCAATCTGAAAGGGGGTTGCTCCGTCTAGAATCATGTGGTCGGCGCAAGTCCGGTAGGCGCTCAGCACCCGGTTTCCTATAAATCCTTCGCAGACATTCGCGCGCACCGCGATCTTACGCATCACTTTGCCCAACGCAAAGCCGGTCGCCACCACATCCGGTGCGGTTTCATCTGCCACCACCACTTCCAGCAGTTTCATGACATGAGCCGGAGAGAAGAAGTGCAGTCCGATCACATCCTCGGGGCGTGATGTGCTGGATGCGATCTTGTTTATGTCCAGATAAGATGTGTTGGTCGCCAGCACTGCGCCCGGCTTGCAGACCGCATCCAATTTGGCAAATACTTCCTTTTTGACCGACATATCTTCAAATACAGCTTCGATCACCAAGTCAGCGTTCGCCAATGAAGCATAGTCCGTTGCGAGTGCCAGCGCGGTCCCGGTCAGCCTGTCATATTGATCCTGACTCACCTTTCCGCGTTTAAGCGCGCCGCTCAGATTACGTTCAATCCGCCCTCTTGCAGCGGACATTGCCGCGTCCGACATTTCGATCAGGGTGACAGACATGCCCGACAACAACGCCGCTGTCGCGATCCCGGCACCCATTGTGCCGCCGCCGATCACGCCAATCGATTTGACCTCTCGCGGGGAGATGTTCTTCAACTCTGGCAGCTTGCCTACGGCGCGTTCCGAGAAAAACGCATGGATCAGACCATGCCGCTGATCTGTTGCCATCAATTCCGAGAACAACACGCGCTCGCGTTTTAGCCCCTCAAAGAATGGCAACTCACTTGCGGCCTGCACGGCGCGCACTGCTGTTGCAGGTGACAGTTGGCCGCGCGCCTTCTTCAGCACGTCTGCATAGAGCGCATCAAAATCAACCGGCGGGGGCCCCGGCATGTCGCAAACCGGTTTGCGCGGCGCATTGTTATCCACCAACAACTGCGCGTAGGCCACGCCGACAGATAGCGGATCGCCGTCCTCAACCCTGTCCAGAATGCCCAGTTCCAACGCCTCTGATGCCCCGACGTGCCTCCCCGTGGTGATCATGTCCAAGGCCGCCTGCGCACCGGTCAAACGCGGCAACCGCTGCGTTCCGCCTGCCCCGGGTAAAATACCCAGGTGGACCTCGGGCAGCCCCACTTTAGCCGAGGGCACCGCAATGCGGTAGTGGGCAGACAACGCAACCTCGAGCCCGCCGCCCAGCGCCGTGCCATGAATCGCTGCCACGACGAGAATAGGCGACGCCTCTATGCGATTGCAAAGATCAGGCAACCACGGGTCCTTTGGCGGTTTGCCAAATTCACTGATATCAGCGCCGGCAAAAAACGTGCGGCCATCGCCCACGATAACCACTGCCTTTGCCTCGGATTCTGCGCGATCCATGGCGTCGGCCAATCCCTCTCGTACCGCATGGCTCAGGGCGTTGACGGGAGGGTTTTGCGCTTTCAGCACGGCCACATCGCCGCGCAGTTCATAGCTGATGACATCTGACATCACATCGCTCCCCCAAATGATTGGCTGTTCTAGGAGAGGCTGATCTTTTATCGCCCCATGATCAAGGGCCTGCGCTATGGCGTGACGTCAAACGCTGTCACTTGCGGTAGATGAAACACCGGTCCGGCATGGCGCCTTCGGGCAATTCCAGCTCCGTCATGTTCTCAAAATACATCCGGTCGCTCGCAATCATGAGGCCGCCGGGCGCCAAAAGTGGTTCGACATAAGGTGAAACTGCACGCGCAAACTCATCATTCTTGGCCGGATTGTGGCCCCCCAGATCGGCGTGCACAATGCTGGCAGTCGGGCCAAAACGTTCCAGCGCTTGCGGCAAGGTGTCAAACACTTCGCCCAGAAACAAGCTATCATCCGGCGGGGTCGACTTGGGGTGCGATTCGACCTTGCGCTCAAACACGAAGATATCGCGACCTTTCACCAATTCGCGCAAATGGTGATAGGTTCGCCCGTTCCCCAACCCAAGTTCCAAGACCGGTCCAGACATCGCCGCTGTTTCCTCAATCGCAAAGTTGAGGCACGCGCGTTGCGACACCATACGGGCGATAAAAAGATCAAGACGTGTCATAATAAACTCCTGCAGCATGCGCGCAGCACCTCGCTGCGCTTTGATTGACCGCTCAATGCCTTAGTCCGGTGGAAATGTGTAGAGCAGATTGGCCACAATTTTGCGCATTCCGGTTAAACACCTGTGAGTTTATTGTTCTCGCTCAGTTGGGGTTTGACTAATGCTTAGGCAATGGTGAAAGTGCCAGAGCGCTGCGGGTCCATGGTCCTGAAGCCAAACAACATACGCCTGATGGACCACAACCAAATGGAACCGTTCTGAATGAAGCCCCTGATGCAAGTCGACAATCTAAGCATCGGGTTCGGCGATTCCGCGCCAGTCATTGATAATGTGAGTTTTTCTGTAAATGCTGGAGAAACGCTCGCCGTGGTTGGCGAAAGCGGATCTGGCAAGACGTTGTCATGCCGCGCGGTGCTTCGCATCCTGCCACGAACAGCCAAGATTCGCACTGGCAAGATTCTGTTCAACCGACCAGACGGGCCAATCGATCTTTGCACCTTACCTGAACGCAAAATGCGCGACGTCCGTGGTGGCAGCATTTCCATGATCTTTCAGGAGCCGATGCGCTCGCTGTCTCCGTTGCACCGGATTGGCAATCAGGTGACCGAAGTGCTGCGACTTCATGGTGGATTGCGCGCGCGCGCGGCGAAAGAAATCGTGTTGCAGACATTTGACCGGGTAGGGTTTCCTGATCCGGAACGGGTGTTCTCTGCTTATCCGTTTGAGCTGTCCGGGGGCATGCGCCAGCGCGCAATGATTGCCATGGCCATGGTGGCAAAACCTGATCTTCTGATCGCAGACGAACCGACAACAGCACTGGACGTAACCACGCAAGCGCAGGTCTTGGGCCTGATCAAAGATCTGCAGCGCGAAACCGGCATGGCTGTTGTCCTTGTCACCCACGACCTTGGGGTTGTGGCGAACATGGCCGAGCAAGTTGTGGTACTGAACAAAGGCCGGGTAATGGAGGCAGGTTCCGCCATCCACATTCTGTCTTCTCCGGCACACGCTTACACGCAAAAACTGTTTGATGCAGCGCCGCTGATACCGGCAGTTGCCAAAGGGTCCCCCCCGGTCTCACAGGACGATTTGATCCTGTCAATGGAATCGGTCTCAAAAACCTACCTTGTGCGCGGCGCAAGCTCCTGGAAACCAAAGATCAAAGTACATGCCTGCCGCGGTATCAACCTGAACGTACCACGCGGTAAGACATTGGCCGTTGTGGGTGAGAGCGGTTCTGGAAAAACCACGTGCGCACGCATCGCTCTTGGAGCGGAACGCCCCGATGCTGGTGGTTTGGTCCTGTTTAACGCTGATGCAAGCACCCCGGCTTTGCCTGTCCACAAGCTCGACAAGGCTCAGCGTTTTGCGTTTCAGCGGCAAGCGCAGATGGTGTTTCAGGATCCCTATTCCTCGCTCAACCCCCGAATGAGGGTGGTGGATGCGCTGACGGAGCCACTTGAAATCCACGGTATCGGCAATCGGTCTGAACAGCGCGATCGGGCGGCAAAAAGCCTGATTCAGGTCGGATTGAACCCGGACATGCTGTTTCGCTATCCGCACGCGTTTTCAGGCGGGCAACGTCAGAGATTGTCCATCGCGCGCGCGCTGACACTGGATCCGGTGTTTCTGGTTTGCGATGAACCGACCTCGGCGCTCGACGTATCCGTGCAGGATCAGATTTTAACACTGCTGGAAGAAATCCAGCAAAACATGAATCTGTCTTATTTGTTCATCAGCCATGATCTGGCTGTTGTCGCACGCATTGCTGATGAGGTGGCGGTAATGCGTCAGGGGCTTGTCGTCGAACAGGCTCCGCCTGATACGCTGTTTTATGACCCTAGGCATCCCTACACAAAGGCACTGATCGCCGCGCAACCTGAACCCGACATCACCCGACCAATTGATCTGAAGATCGTGGCTCAGGGGGCGGGAAACCCAGCCGGTTGGCCAGAAGCCTTCCGTATGACAGAAGGCGAGGCCCCGGCATTGACCGAACTGTCACCTGGCCACATGGTGAGATGTCATGTTTAGATACGCCACCATATCCTTGGCCCTGCTTTGGGGCACGTTGTGCACCGCGCAAACGCCAATCCTGCAGGAAAGCACCTTCTGGCAGATGGAGGTCGATCGGGGCGACATGCCGCCTATATCCGCACGGCTGCCAGTTGATCCCTTGATCGTGGATTTGCATGCAAAGGGGCGCAGTTATGGAGTACAGGGCGGCACTCTGCGAACGCTGGTGTCGCGATCCAGAGATGTGCGCCAGATGGTCGTTTACGGCTACGCTCGACTGATCGGATATGACGAAGACTACAATTTGGCACCTGACATTCTTTCAAGTTACGACGTTGAAGATAATCGGAAATTCACCTTTCATCTGCGCCCCGGACACCGGTGGTCGAATGGTTCGCCTTTCACGTCCGCAGACTTTGAGTACTGGTGGCTTCATGTTGCAAATAATGATCAACTGAACCCATCCGGACCGCCAGAGTTCATGAGCGTCGATGGCGAATTCCCCTCCGTCAGTTTTCCGGACCGCTATACCGTGGTCTACGAATGGACCCGCCGCAATGGCAGGTTTCTGCAGTTACTGGCCGAGGCGAGGCCCCCATTCATCTTTCGGCCCGCAAGCTATCTGAAACAGTTTCACGAAGATTTTGCGGACCCAGAGCAGCTCGCCGCGAATATTGACGAGAGGCGCGTGAACAGTTGGGCTGCGCTGCATAACAAACTCGACAATATGTACAAATTCGACAACCCGGATGAACCCACCCTTCAGCCGTGGATGAGCGCCTCGAACAACTCCAAATCGCGCTATCTGTTTGTTCGCAATCCGTACTACCACCGCATCGACGCGCGCGGTGTGCAGCTCCCGTATATCGATATTGTCGAGATGACCGTAACGGGGGGGGGCCTCATAGCCGCGAAAACCAATGCTGGTGAGGCCGATCTGCAAGCGCGGGGCCTTGATTTTGGCGACGTGCCGATCCTAAAAAAGGGCGAGCTTGATGGCGGCAATTATGTCACGTATCTTTGGTCCAACGCTGTGGCTTCTCAGATCGCAATCTACCTGAATCTGAATTTTGCCGACCCGGATTGGCGTCCTATTTTGCGCGACGTCCGGTTCAGGCGGGCACTGTCGCTTGCGATTGATCGTCGCATGATCAACCGGGGGCTCTATTTCGGACAGGGCACCGAAGGTGGCATGACCGTCTTGCCCCAAAGCCCATTTTATGATGACGCCTACAGAACCGCATGGGCTACCTACGATCCTAAAAAAGCGAATGCGCTGCTGGACGAAATGGGCCTGACAGAGCGCTCTGGCGATGGGCTGCGTATGTTGCCCGATGGCCGCCCGCTCAGAGTCGTCATCGAAACAGCGGGTGAACGCAAAGAAGTCGAAAACGCCCTGCAAATCATAACTGACATGTGGCGTGATATCGGTGTGCAATTGGTCATGCGACCGCTCGATCGCGACATCCTGCGCAACCGCACTTACTCTGGCGTCACAATGGCCGCTGTTTGGTTCGGGTGGGACAACGGAATTCCGAATGCCATCACACCACCAACCTATCTTGCGCCAACGACTCAGGATTTCTTTGCCTGGCCCATGTGGGGACAATACCATCAAACCGCAGGCGCTGCGGGTGAACCTCCTGATATGGAAGCCCCCATACGTCTGATGGAGCTGTCCCACGAATGGGAAGACGCAAGCACCGACACGGAGAGAACGCGGGTCTGGAAGCAGATGCTGGCGATCCATGCGGATCAGGTCTTTGGTATTGGCATTGTGTCTCAGACACCGCAGCCCGTTGTGGTCTCACGGCAGCTACGCAATGTGCCAGAGGTCGGCCTTTGGACCTGGGACCCAGGCGCCCATTTCGGTGTGCACCATATTGACGAGTTTTACTTTGAACCCGAACCGGTAACCCAATGACGATACTGCGCTATGCCATTTATCGCTTCTTTACGATGTTGCTCACTCTTGTAGTGGTCTCGGCACTGGTCTTTGTCATCATCAACCTTCCGCCGGGCGATTACCTCAGCAATCAGATCAACGAATTGCGCGCCACCGGGCAAAGCTCCGGCGTGGCCAAGGCAGAATTTCTGCGCACTGAATACGCGCTTGATCGACCGATTTGGGAACAATACCTGATCTGGGTCGGTTTCGCTCCCGGCCCCAATGGTTTCTCAGGCCTGCTGCAGGGTGATTACGGTTGGTCATTCGAATTCGATCGTCCTGTTTCTGATATTGTTGGCGACGCGCTTTGGCTGACGGTCCTGGTTAATTTGGCGGCAGTCCTGTTTGTATATATGGTTGCGCTGCCGTTGGGGGTTCTGGCCGCAGCAAAGTCAGAAACTTGGGTTGATTACACGGCAGGTTTTGTCGGGTATATTGGCCTCGCAACGCCTAACTTTCTGCTTGCTCTGATCCTGTTTTATTATGGGAACAAGTATTTCGATTTGCCCATCGGCGGGCTGATGTCTCCGGAATTTGAAGGTGAGCCGATGAGTTGGGACAAGGTCAAATCCGTCCTTGTACACCTTATTGTACCTACCTTTGTCATTGGCACCTCCGGAGCGGCAGGAATGATGCAGCGCCTGCGCGCCAATATGTTGGACGAACTCAGCAAACCCTACGTCGAAACCGCAACGGCCAAAGGGCTGTCGCCGACGCGTGTACTCACTAAGTACCCGCTGCGTGTGGCCTTTAACCCGTTTGTCGCCGATATCGGCAACTTGCTACCGGCAATGGTATCTGGTTCGGTTCTGGTATCGGTTGTGCTGGGGCTACAAACCATTGGACCAGACCTGCTGATTGCTCTCAAGAGCCAGGATCAGTTCCTCGCCGGATTTATACTCATGTTTGTCGCCCTTCTGACGCTGATTGGCACAATGATTTCAGACGTGTTGTTGATGCTGCTTGATCCGCGGATTCGGTACGGGGGGCGCGAACTATGACGATCCTACCTGACGGGCGCTATGTCGATGACGCGCCATATGATCCATCCGAAGATCTGAACCGGCTTGAGCGCACCGACATGGACGCGCCGAACTGGGTGTTGGTCTGGCGCAGGTTTCGTCGACATAAACTGGGACTGATCTCGGGACTTTTCCTACTTGTTTCTTATCTGATGCTGCCCATCGCAGGGTTCATCGCGCCCTACACACCCAATGAACGGCATGCCGATCACCTTTACGCCCCACCGCAAGGTATCCACTTTTTCCACGAAGGAAAGTTCATCGGCCCCCACGTAATACCGATTACAGCGCGCGCCGATCTGAACGAATTCCGGTGGTACTACGATCCACAAACCGACCAGCCCGCCAAGCTGGAGTTCTTTTGCAAAGGCGGCACCTATAAACTCGCCGGTCTGATCAAATCCAACCGGCACCTGTTCTGTGCTCCCGACGGTGCGACCCTGTTTCTTTGGGGCTCAGACCGGTTGGGCCGCGACGTGTTTTCGCGTATATTCTTTGGCGCTCAATTGTCACTGACTGTGGGCCTGATTGGGATATCCGTGTCATTCTTGCTTGGCATTAGTTTCGGCAGCATCGCAGGGTATTTCGGCGGTAAAACTGATTGGATCATCCAACGCACGATTGAGATCCTGCGTTCCTTGCCCGAATTGCCGCTTTGGCTCGCACTGTCGGCTGCAGTACCGTCTCACTGGGGGCCGGTTGCGGTGTTTTTCATCATTTCCATTATTCTGGGATTGCTTGACTGGCCCGGGCTGGCGCGATCCGTCCGATCAAAATTCCTGAGTTTGCGGGAAGAAGAATATGTGCGCGCCGCAGAAATGATGGGGGCCAAGCCCCGTCGGATCATCCAGCGCCATTTGCTCCCCAATTTCCTCAGCCATCTTATTGCCAGTGCGACACTTTCTATCCCCGGCATGATTCTGGGTGAGACTGCGCTCAGCTTCCTCGGCCTTGGCCTGCGTGCGCCTGCGGTCAGTTGGGGCGTAATGCTAAACGACGCCCAAAACCTCGCCTCGATTGAGATTTACCCGTGGACGGCGATCCCCATGCTTCCCATCATTGTGGTGGTGTTGGCATTCAATTTCCTCGGCGACGGGCTGCGGGACTCATTGGATCCTTACAAGAGTTAAGCCACCGTACAAACAAAACCCCTCAAGCGCGACCGATGTCACGGCCGCCGCCAATTACGATTGCGGTTTTTCCGGTTAAGTCCATTGATCATCTCCTGTTTATTCAAGTGGCGGCGCACAAGGCGCGCAGCTAAAAATGGGGATTTATGACCTGCCACTATAATTCGTATCAATCTGCTTCACGATATTTGTCAAGGTTCTTCAATTTTCCAGCACTTGCGAACCTACGCGAACAGCTACGTTTCATTTAGCATCAATTGATGTCTTGCAAATTTGGGTGTTTTGGACAATAAAGAACGTAACTTGTTGAAAAGGTTATCGTTCTTGGCGAAGCTGTACTTTCACTACTCCACGATGAACGCGGGCAAATCCACGACTTTGCTGCAAGCGGCGCACAACTACCGTGAACGCGGCATGGACACCTATTTGCTGACGGCTCAGTTCGACAAACGGGCGGGCGACGGGCGGATCGCGTCACGCATTGGTATCGGCGAGGATGCTGATACTTTCGCGCCGGGCGAAAATATTTATGACAAGATCAAGACCCGGCAAGAAGCCGGTCCGATATCCTGCGCTTTTGTTGACGAGGCGCAGTTTCTGGAGACAGAGCAAGTCTGGCAACTGGCGCGCGCGGTCGACGATCTGGATGTGCCGGTGATGTGTTATGGTCTGCGTGTTGATTTTCTCGGTAAGCTCTTCCCCGGCTCTGCCACGCTGCTGGCAATTGCTGACGAAATGCGTGAGGTCCGCACGATCTGCCATTGCGGCAAGAAAGCGACCATGGTGATCCGCAAGGACGCTGACGGTCGTGTCATGACCGATGGTGCTCAGGTTCAGATCGGCGGAAACGAGACCTACATTTCATTGTGCCGACGCCACTGGTGCGAAGCTGTTGCATTGTCAAACAATTGAGCTCAAACGGGATTGTGTAGCGGAAGGCCTGCGTTGAAGGCCAAAAGATTATCCACCGCCATTTGGCCCATCGCCGCTCGAACCTCTAATGCAGCTGTCCCGAGATGCGGCAATAAAACAACGTTCTGCAGCGCCATCAATGCGGCTGGAACCGTTGGTTCGAACTCATACACGTCCAGACCAGCGCCTGCGATCTGGCCGCTCTCCAGCGCCGTGATCAGCGCTGCCTCGTCAACCACATCTCCCCGCGCGATATTGATCAGATGCCCGGCCGGATCCATTGCCTGCAGAATATCTGCATTGATCATGTGATGGGTGTCCGCCCCCGCAGGCACTGCCAAAACCAATACATCAACCTGACCCGCCAACTCGGCAAGATCATCCAGTCGATCAACTGGAAAGCTGAGGTCTTTGGCGGATCGGTTGAAATATTTCACAGCCATTCCAAAGCCAAAGTGGCAGCGTCGCGCAATCGCCTGACCGATCCGACCCATCCCCACAATACCAACGGTCCTGCCGGTCAGATGCAGACCCAGCATTTGCGTGGGGTGCCAGCCTTTCCAATGTCCTGAGCGTACCAGCCGTTCTCCCTCACCGGCCCGCCGGGCTGACATCAGCATCAGCGTCATCGCAATATCTGCGGTGGCCTCCGTTACTGCCCCGGGGGTGTTGGTAACGACAACACCCGCCTCTTTGGCTGCCGCGACATTCAGATGATTATACCCCACGCCAAAATTGGCCAGAATCTTGCACCGCGGTCGCGGGACATCGTCAAAGACCGCCGCTGAGAACATGTCGCCCAGTGTGGGCAGCACCGCGTCATAATCAGTCAGCGCGGCGCGCAATTCCGGCGCGGACAAAGGTGTTGTTTCGGTCCGGGAAGTGACGTCAAACACGGCGCTTGCGGCGTCCAGCACCGGTTGCGGCAAAGGCCGCGTAATCAGGAGCGTCTTCAATGCATCTGCCCTCCCTCGGGAACATCCTTGTCAGGGCTGATCAGCACGACCGCACCATTTTCATCGGGCAATCCAAGGACCAGCACTTCTGATCTAACCGGCCCGATCTGACGCGGCGGGAAGTTCACGACAGCCAGGACCTGCTTTCCAACCAACTCGTCCACTTTGTAATGTGCGGTGATCTGAGCCGAACTCTTGCGAACGCCAATCTCTCCTCCAAAATCAACGGACAATTTAATCGCCGGTTTGCGGGCCTCGGGAAACGGTTCGGCTTTGACAATACGGCCGACGCGAATATCTACTTTCAGAAAGTCGTCAAAAGAAATCTCAGCCACGCGACAATTCCCTTGATCGCTCTGTCGCCGCCTTGACGGCCCGGGCCACCAGCGGGGGAAACCCGCTACGTTCGTCCATCAATACCTCAAGTGCAGCCTGTGTCGTCCCATTCGGACTGGTCACATTCAGCCGCAGTTCAGACGGCGTTTCCTCTGCTGCCTCAGCTAGCGCGCCCGCCCCAGCGACCGTTGCCTTGGCCAGTTGCATTGCCAGTTCTTGTGGCAGGCCCTGCGCGACACCGCCTGCCGCAAGAGTTTCAATCAGGTGAAACACATATGCCGGGCCAGATCCGCTCACGCCGGTCACTGCATCGATCTGGGCCTCGCTTTGCAGCCGCACCGTCTGGCCAATGGCACCCAACAAAACGTCAGCCAGGTCCATCTGGACATCATCCGCATGTGCGTTGCCAATGATTGCGGTAATGCCCCGACCTATGGCCGCAGGTGTATTGGGCATGGCGCGAATAACGGGCGTCTGATCTCCTAGAACCTTTTCGTAAAATGAAATTGGAGTACCTGCCGCAACCGTTACAAACAGAGTCTCGCCGCCCCCCATTGGCGCTAGGACCGGCAATGCCTCGGCCATCATCTGTGGCTTCACAGCGACCAAGACAATGGCAGGGGCCGCAGGTAGGTCGGTGTTGATGTGGACACCTTGTGTCTGGAGCCAATCCGAGGGAAAGGGATCGCGCACCCAGACCGATGAGGCGGGCAATCCTTGTGCAAGCCAGCCGGCCAGCATTGCGGACCCCATCTTGCCGCAGCCGAGCAAAACCAGCCCCCGACCTGCTACCGTCTTCATATCCATGATGAATTCCCCTTGTTCCGACGTACGGCTCAGGGGGAAGTTTTACGCGCGGCCATAGGCCTCTGCAATGGCGACTTGCATCGCCTGTTTTGCCGTCTGATCGCCCCAGACAACCAACTGCACTGCCGGATAATAGCGCTCCGCACTCATCACAGCTGCGTTGATCATGGTATCAATCTGATCCGGCCCCGCGACATGTCCGCCTGATAGAATCAGCCCATAGCGGTAAACCATCATCTTTTGCTCGCGCCAGTAGGTGAACGATCCGGACCAGCACTGATCATTAATCGAATTGAGCAGTTCATAGAGCTGCATCAGTTTTTCCTCGGGAGGATCCATCTCAAAGGTGCAGACCAACCGCAGCGTTTCATCATAGCCGGACCAAGCCAATGTGATGGAATATGTGCGCCATTGAGCTTCGACAGTCATCGCAATCTGGTCATCGCCAATGCGATCAAAATCCCAGTCGTGATGTTCAGCCAGATGTTCAACAATGTCTATCGGGTGAAGGTCTTCTTCCAGATACTGCTCGGAAAGGGCCATGGTACCACCTCTTGTATCGCATTTAGCGACATGGGGCGGTAGCGCCCCAAGCGCTAGGTGCCTGCTCTACGGGCCGGGGCGAACCCCCGATCCCATACCAGATATGGTGGAGCGTCAGGACTCATCTGGCAACCCCCATTTTTAGGGGAGGCCGCAATAAGTTGTGGATAGATCATCGTACCGCTCAAAATCTGGACGGTCCCGCATTTTCATCTGTTCGAGAAAACGCCCGCCGGAGGCTCCTGCTCAGCGCGGGCAGGCCATCTCCAAACAAGACTGCAAAATGCAGGGGCCCATATCAGAATGACGCGGCAAGGCCATCTTTGGATCAGTCTTTGGTCTCCAAAGCATCCAGTCGCGTTTTCAGCGCTTCGTTTTCTTCGCGCGCCTTCTGGGCCATTGCGCGCACGGCATCAAATTCTTCGCGGGTCACAAAATCGCGATTGGCCAACCAACGATCCATCATCGAAGACATGGCTGTTTCAGCCTCGTCTTTCGCACCTTGCGCGACGCCCATCGCATTGGTCATCAACTGCGAGATATCGTCCATAATCTTGTTTCGGGTCTGCATCTCTAGGCTCTCCTTGCTGGTCCACGTCTATATGGGGCGCAAAGGCCCGCCCCGCAAGGTTGACTTCCCCCCAAAGCGAGAGGCATTCAGTCGCATATGCAAGCGCTGATCGCCTTTCCCGACATCTCGCCAGAGATATTCAAGATTACTTTGTTCGGAGCCGAGCTGGCGCTGCGTTGGTATGCGCTCGCCTATATCGTCGGCATTCTCATCGGGTGGCAATTGGTGGTGCGCGCGGTCAAGGCACCCCACCTTTGGGCCAACAAAAAACCCGCCATGACGCCAGCCCAGATCGAAGATTTTCTGACCTGGGTCATCATTGGCGTCATTCTGGGTGGGCGGTTGGGCTACATCCTGTTCTATCAGTTCAATTATTACATGCAGAACCCAGCCCAAATTCTTAAGGTCTGGGAAGGCGGCATGGCCTTTCATGGCGGTATGCTGGGGGTCATCATTGTGGGGTGGCTTTACACCAGCCGCCACAAAATCCCTAAACTATCCGCCGCTGACATGGTGGTTCTTGGTGTTCCACCCGGTCTGCTGTTGGGCCGGATCGCCAATTTCATCAATGCGGAACTGTGGGGTCGGCCCACTGAACTGCCTTGGGGTGTCGCCTTTCCCGGGCAAACAGCGCAAGCTTGCGAAAGCGTTGCAGGATTATGCGCCCGCCACCCCTCACAACTCTATGAGGCACTACTCGAAGGAGTAATCCTTGGGGCCACTCTGCTCTGGCTGGTCTGGCGACGTGACGGTTTCAAAACGCCGGGTCTGGTCTCGGGAACCTTCTTTGCAGGGTACGGTCTTGCGCGGTTCATGGTCGAATTTGCGCGCCAGCCGGATGCACAATTTGTAACAGCGGGAAATCCCTTGGGTCTTGCCTGGAACGTGGGCGGATATGGCTTAACGATGGGGCAAATATTATCCCTGCCGATGATCGCTCTGGGTCTATACCTTATCTCACGCGCGCGTGGTCGGGCGGTGGTATGAGCCTCGGCAACAGCCTACTGGCGCGAATTGCGCAATCTGGGCCGATGACGGTCGCGGACTATATGACTGAATGCCTGCTGCATCCACAATTGGGTTATTATGCCACCCGTGACCCGCTGGGGGCTGCGGGCGATTTCATCACCGCCCCTGAAATCAGTCAGATGTTTGGCGAACTTGTCGGCCTTGCCTTGGCCCAGGCCTGGATGGATCAGGGGAGACCTGCGCAATTCACACTGGCCGAGGCGGGACCAGGGCGTGGCACGCTCATGGCTGATATCCTGCGCGCAACCCGTTCGGTGCCGGGATTCGGTCAGGCAGCTCGAATTGTGCTGATCGAGGCTAGCCCAGTGCTGCAAGAAATCCAGCGTGTAGCGCTGAGAGAACATAAACCAGCGTGGATCTCGACTTTTGACCCGCTGCCCGAGGCGCCGCTCTATTTTGTGGCCAACGAGTTTTTCGACGCGTTACCGATCCGGCAATTCGTGCGTGACGGCCGATTCTGGCGCGAACGCTGCATCGGCGCCGCCGAGG
The DNA here is from genome assembly GCA_965363755.1 of uncultured Sulfitobacter sp. Lineage (GTDB taxonomy): Bacteria > Pseudomonadota > Alphaproteobacteria > Rhodobacterales > Rhodobacteraceae > JL08. Next base: position 7,280 of record CBDTVL010000031.1, on the reverse strand, counting down.
AGGTTCTGCAGTTTGGTCTCGGAGCCCCTGTACCCCGTACCGATCTGGATCACAGGCTCGAGGACACCAAAGACGGCGATCTTGTCGAAATATGCCCTGCGGCCTCGTCAATCATGTCTCAGATCGGGCGGCGCATCGAATCCCATGGTGGCGCAGGCATACTCATTGATTACGGCGACTGGCGCTCTCAGGGCGACACATTGCAGGCCGTTCAGAACCACAGCTTCGCCGACCCGCTTGAAAACCCCGGTCAGGCAGACCTAACGGCCCATGTCGATTTTGAAGCCCTTTGTCTGGCTGCCCCTTGCGCTCATACTCGGCTGACCCCGCAGGGTGTGTTTCTGGAGCGGCTTGGCATCACCGCACGCACCGAGGCTTTGTCGAAAGCTGACGACCAAACTGCGCGCAAGGATCTGCCTATTGCACATCACCGGTTGACGCACCCCTCGGAAATGGGAAACTTGTTCAAGACGCTTGGCCTCTATCAAACCAACGGCCCTCCCCCACCCGGATTGGACCCATGACGCTTGAGATCATCACTTCTGACGCGCTGCATCCCGCACGACATGGGTTTTTCACCCGGCGCGGCGGCGCATCCTCAGGGGTGTTTGCCGGCTTAAATTGCGGCACTGGTAGTACGGATCAATCTGACATGGTGGAAATCAATCGCGCCCGAGTTGCTGACTCCATGAATGTCGCGCCAGACCATTTGGTTGCTGTACATCAGGTGCATTCGGCTAATGTCGTGACAGTTACTAGACCATTAAAAGAAAAACCACGCGCAGATGCTCTGGTGACCGCAACCCCCGGGTTGGCCCTGACCATTCTGACGGCAGATTGTCAGCCTGTCCTGTTTTTCGATGCTCAGGCCGGAGTGATCGGCGCTGCCCATGCCGGTTGGCGGGGCGCGCTGGATGGCGTGCTGGAATCGACTTTGGACGCGATGGAGGCCTTAGGCGCGGACCGCGCAATGATCTCTGCCGTGATCGGCCCCTCCATCAGTCAAGGGTCTTACGAGGTTGGCCCCGAGTTTCTGGACGTATTTTTGGACAGCGACCCCGAAAATGTCCGGTACTTTGCAAATGGGGCCGACGATAAAATGCAATTTGATCTGCCCAGCTTTGGGTTGCACCGGCTTCGCACGGCGGGCATTGGGCGGGCTGAATGGACACGGCATTGTACCTACACCGATCCAGAGCGTTTTTACTCGTACCGGCGTAGCGTTCACGCCAAAGAAGCAGACTACGGCCGTCAGATTGCAACCATCACGTTGTAGAGTTTGGCGGAACCAAGGCGAGAATTGACTGAGCCCCGCCGCAATGTAAGTGACAACGCTTATGAGAAGGCTTAAGGTTTGCCGTCTAATGCCAATCCGCTCCTTGATTTTTCTGTCAGTTAAGGAAAATGGCGACGTTGCCCAACTTTTCTTAGTACATCGCAAAAGAATTTTCATCTTTTTTTGAAATGGTCAAAGAGTAGCCCCAATGCACTGCCATATTAATGGCAATCAGGACGCAACAAGACGTCGTGGCAGTAGTGAGCAGAAATGTGGACATGAGAACGAGTAAACGGTTTTTTGATCGGTGACCGCAGTATCGGCAACAACAGAGATTTGCCGTCTGCGGACCCGAGGCACACTTTGTGCCACTTCCATCGCCGGTCGCTCCGCGCCACCGGTCAAAGTAAGAAATTGCCCAGCGAGGCTGACCTTTGGGGTCTGCTGATGCAACGGGCTTAGGTGTTAACTGGTGACCCGAGTACGAGTGAGGAGCCCGCCCCCGTTAAATCGGAGGCGGGCTGTTTTTTTGAAGGCGGGGTGATTGCGCAAGCAATGTGAAGCAGCGATTCGCTATGTAGGGCCAAAGACACCCCGTTCGATCAATTATTTCCAGACTTACCGGTGAAGGTGCGGAATTATTGGTACTATTCAACTTGCCAGCCGATCTTGTGAGTAAGGCAAGACAAGGTCGTAACCCTAATGTGCTTCTTTTGTCGACCAGCACGGAGGCGAAAAATTTCAAAAGGCGGGCCGCAAACTGAACCCACTTTGCGCCGATTATCGGATGCTCTCCTCCCCCAAAGTCCACCGAGCGGCCACGATCAGTTTCACTCCTGACCCTGAAACACTGGATCACCATCATGACCATAACAACGCTGTCTTGACGCGCCGCCACTACGAGGTCGCTTGTTTGGCTGGCAATGGTGGCATTCTGAGATCGTCACATGTTGCGCCTGCGCTACCCATGTTGGAATCCGCATTCTCCGCTAATGCACGCGGCACGCTGATCTCGACCCAAACCGGACAGATCGCAATTGAGGACGTGCAGCCTGACGATTGCGCAACCATCGCCTTGACCTACAATGCGCACAATATCTATCTGTTGTTGTTGCAAGACATTAACTACATTTCAGACGTTGGCCCGTTGGCCTATGCTCACGCCACCGACGAAACCAATGCAAGCGGAACCGCAGCCTGATCAAACGTTAGGCTGGTCGTTTCTGGCGCTGTTCGAGGACGTCAAAAGGCACACCAGGCTCGTCCTTGGCGCCCCGTATCACCAGCGACGTTTTTACGCTGGCTACATTCGGTGTCGTCAGCAGTTCGGAGGTCAGAAAGGTCTGAAAACTGCTCAGGTCCGGAGCAACACATTTGAGGATAAAATCCACCTCGCCGTTCAGCATGTGACATTCACGGACCAAAGGCCATTCTCGACAGCGTTGCTCGAAAGCACGCAGATCAACTTCGGCCTGACTTTGCAGTCCAACCATCGCAAAAACCTGCACTTCGAACCCCAATTCGCGTGCGTCCACTTCCGCGTGATAACCACGAATAAGGCCATTTTCCTCAAGCGTACGCACACGACGCAAACAAGGAGGAGCAGAAATTCCGACCCGCCTGGCCAATTCAACATTGGTCATCCGGCCGTCAGCCTGCAATTCAGCGAGAATCATGCGATCAATCGGATCAAGGCGCGTGCCGGCCATCTTACCCCCAATGGAATTTCCGTTTCTTATAGCACCGCCGCAGTGACGCGCAATATTGTTTCACCGTCGCGCAATAATCTTAACTTCGTCACCTCTTTTCGAGAACATAACGGCTTTGCATGCTGCACGGCATTCCGGGGGGTTTTCGACCTGCGCCTGAGTGGTTATATCCTGTCCACCGCCGCTGCGGCATCTTGCTGATTTAGGAATTTTCACATGGCCGAAACACGTCGCACAAAAGCACTCATCATTGGCTCCGGGCCTGCAGGTTATACGGCTGGCGTCTACGCTGCCCGCGCCATGCTTGACCCAATTCTGGTTCAGGGGATTGAACCCGGTGGTCAGCTGACCACGACAACCGAAGTGGAAAACTGGCCCGGTGACACAGAGGTGCAGGGCCCTGATCTAATGGTTCGTATGCAGGACCATGCGAGTGCAGTGGGGTGTGAGATTATTGGCGACATCATCAGTTCCGTTGATTTCTCGAAACGTCCCTTTGTGGCGCAATCTGACAGCGGCACAGTTTATGTCGCCGATGCGATCATTCTGGCGACCGGCGCCCGCGCCAAATGGCTGGGCCTCCCGACTGAGGAAAAATTCAAAGGCTTTGGCGTTTCGGCCTGCGCAACCTGCGACGGTTTCTTTTACCGAGGGCAAGAGATCGTTGTCATTGGCGGCGGAAATACGGCAGTCGAAGAGGCGCTGTTTCTGACCAATTTCGCGTCCAAAGTGACTCTGATCCATCGCCGTGATGAATTGCGCGCCGAGGCGATCCTTATCGACCGGTTGATGAAAAACCCCAAAATCGAACCGTTGTGGTTCCACGAACTCGACGAGGTTATTGGCACTGACACACCGCTGGGCGTCGAAGGCGTACGTGTCAAACATACCAAGACGGGCGAGATCACCGAAATCCCAGCCAAAGGTGTCTTTGTTGCCATTGGCCATTCTCCAGCGAACGAATTGGTCAAGGACGTTTTGGACACACACATGGGTGGTTATGTTGTCACCAAGCCAGATAGCACCGAAACCTCGATTCCGGGGGTTTTTGCAGCGGGTGATCTTACCGATCACAAATACCGTCAGGCTGTCACTTCGGCGGGCATGGGCTGCATGGCCGCATTGGAAGCCGAGCGTTGGCTGGCTGAAAATGCGGATGCTGTTGAAATAGAGCAAGTAGAAGCCGAAACGGTGTGACAGCTTTCTCGGGGACGGTCTCGCTATTCACTTTTGTGAAACAAACATGGCGACCCCAGAACTCTGCGAGAATGCCCGAAGGACTATTTTACCACGGCCCGCCGTAGCTACCAATCGGCCCCAGACAAGAAATAATTCACGTGTATCTGTTCATGCGGTCTGGCTCATCTGGTGCTCTTCAATATTGTGACCTGTGTCCGTTCGTTTGCGATTATCTTTCAAACTTTGCTCGAATGCGCCTTGTTGTCTGATACCCTTAGCGGTGATCTACAGCCACGGTCCCGACCCACTAATGCCGAACCGCCCTCAAAACGACCATTTGCGGCCTATTCGTAACGCATCGGCTTTATTTTGCGCAAGTAGCACAGCATTTGCACAAAAAAGAATTGGATCGCTAGACTTTTGCCACAATCAAGGTTTAACCCGCGCGCAGATGGGTAATTTCACCCGAATATGAGTCCCCGAACGAAAGTACATATTATGGCCATGCTGAGTAACCTTGCTCCGATCCCGGAGCTTTATGTATCCTATGATTCCGCACAGAAACTGAAAATCGAAGCAGGTAACCTGATCAGCTGGGACCTGTCCGAGCGACAGGTCTGCGATCTGGAACTCTTGATGAATGGCGGGTTCAACCCACTCAAAGGCTTTCTCGATGAGGCCGATTACACCTCTGTCGTAGAAACTATGCGACTGACCGATGGCTCGCTGTGGCCGATGCCAATCACATTGGACGTAGACGAAAAATTCGCCGAATCTATCGAGATTGGGCAAGATATCGCTCTGCGCGACGCTGAAGGCGTGATCCTTGCCACCATGACCGTGACGGATAGCTTTACACCGAACAAGGCGCGTGAGGCCGAGATGGTCTTTGGTGCTGACGACGATGCGCATCCGGCTGTCAACTATCTGCACAACAAGGCCGGCAAGATTTATCTTGGTGGCCCGATCATAGGCATTCAGCAACCAGTTCATTATGATTTCCGCGGCCGCCGCGACACGCCGAACGAATTGCGCGCCTATTTCCGCAAGCTGGGCTGGCGCCGCATCGTCGCTTTCCAGACCCGTAACCCATTGCACCGCGCCCACCAAGAACTGACTTTCCGTGCCGCCCGTGAGGCCCAGGCAAACTTGCTAATCCATCCGGTGGTTGGCATGACCAAGCCCGGAGACGTCGATCACTTCACCCGTGTCCGGTGCTACGAAGCGGTTCTGGATCAGTACCCGTCCGCCACCACAACAATGTCTTTGCTAAACCTTGCCATGCGAATGGCAGGACCACGTGAGGCCGTTTGGCATGGTCTGATCCGCGCCAACCACGGCTGCACCCACTTTATTGTTGGTCGTGACCACGCTGGCCCAGGCAAAAATTCTAAGGGTGAAGATTTCTACGGTCCTTATCATGCACAAGAACTGTTCAAAGAGCATGAAGCCGAAATCGGCCTGGAAATGGTTGATTTCAAACACATGGTCTATGTGCAGGAAAAGGCGCAGTATTATCCTATCAACGAAGTCCCAAAGGGCGAGACTGTGTTAGACATCTCGGGCACAGAATTGCGCCGCCGTTTGGCCGAAGGGCTTGAAATTCCCGAGTGGTTTTCGTTTCCACAAGTGGTCACGGAATTGCGCCGCACACGGCCGGCACGGGCAAAGCAGGGTTTCACGGTGTTTTTCACTGGCCTATCCGGCTCTGGAAAATCTACCATTGCCAACGCTTTGATGGTCAAACTTATGGAAATGGGTGGACGCCCTGTGACACTGCTGGATGGCGATATTGTGCGTAAAAACCTGAGCTCTGAGCTTGGCTTCTCTAAGGAGCACCGCGATCTTAACATTCGACGTATCGGCTATGTTGCATCCGAGATTGCCAAAAACGGTGGCATCGCCATCTGCGCGCCGATCGCACCTTATGCCTCGACCCGCCGCGCGGTGCGTGAAGACATCGAACAATTCGGGGCCTTCCTCGAAATTCACGTTGCAACCTCGCTCGAGGAATGTGAACGCCGCGACCGCAAAGGGCTCTATAAATTGGCCCGCGAAGGCAAAATCAAAGAGTTCACCGGAATTTCGGACCCTTACGATGTGCCGCAAAATCCGGAATTGAGTGTTGAGACGGAAAATGTTGAGGTGGACAACTGCGCCCATCAGGTCCTGCTGAAACTAGAGAGCATGGGCCTGATAAGCGGCTAAATCAAGAAACGCCTCGGCTAAACGTCGGGGCATTTTTTTTGCTATGTGTTCTAGTTTACATAATTTCCCCCAAACAGCCTCTACGCTGTGCAATAGTTGCTTAAATAGGGGGGTGTTATGGCCATTTTTAAAAGTTCCTTTGATGACGTCGCAATCCGGGACCTGACGATTACTGAGTGCCTGTTTGAAAGTCTGTCCAAGCGCCGAAACGACATTGTGCTGACCGACGGCGTAACCGGAGAGACGCTGACCGCCGGGCAACTGATTGACGACGTGAAAAGTTTTGCGGGTGGATTAACCGCGCGCGATCTCGGCAAGGATCATGTCATCGCATTGATGGCACCGAATATGCCTGCTTATGGGGTTGTTTTTCACGGCGTCGCCTGGGCCGGAGGCACAATTACCACGCTGAACCCCGCCTACACAGAACATGAAGTGCGCCACCAGCTTTTGGATTCGAAAGCCGAACTTTTGATCACAGTGCCCGCATTTTTGGAAACCGCCAAAGCTGCGATTGAAGGCACCGGCGTTCAAGAAGTTGTTGTCATTGGTGAGGCAGAAGGCGCGACGCCGTTGGCCAGCCTGATGGGCGCCCCGGTTGAGTCCCAGATTCCAGTCGATTTGGACAATCACATCGTGGTCCTGCCCTATTCGTCCGGTACAACAGGTTTGCCGAAAGGCGTTATGCTGAGCCATCGCAATCTTGTGGTCAATCTTGATCAAATCCTGGCCAGTGCTGATCTTCGTTCAAACGATGTTACACCGGCATTCCTGCCGTTTTTTCACATCTACGGCATGATGGTTATGCTGAACTGTTATTTGGCTGCGGGCGGGAGTGTGATCACGCTCCCTCGGTTTGATCTGGAACTATTCTTGCGCCTTGCCCAGGATAACAAAGCACGCGCTAT
>CBDTVL010000030.1:0-23147 GCA_965363755.1 uncultured Sulfitobacter sp. | reverse complement strand
ATCAGCCCATCGATGTCATCGCCAAGGACTTCAAGTGCAGACGGTGCAATCATGGGGACCGGATGTACTGGCATCTCGAAAGGGCGATGGGGCCAGAATTCCCGCGAGCGGCCTAGTTCGGGTTAAGCGCATCTAACCTATCGGCTTGGGTTGCGGACGTTTGAAATGCAGGAAGCGCGGCGGATGGTTTCGTTTCTCAGTAAGGCAGCCCGCGAATTCGATCTGCCTTTTTGAGAATAAATGCTAACGTGTTCTAGTCAGCTGCCCGTCGAATCAAATCAACTAATAATGGGAGAAACCAAACCATGTGTGATGTTTGCGTTATGAATGCCGTAAAAGACAAGATGCTTTCCCGCCGCAATTTCTTCAAAGTGGGCGCTGCCGCCGTTGCGACAGGTTCTATGGTTACTGGGACCGCAGCTCTTGCTGATGGACATAGCTCTGTAGAAGACATGACGCATGAACTTCATAAGGGTTTTCCGACCTATTTTGGAGAATCAGGGTTCTCAATGGAGCAAAAATTCAATTGGGATGAACACAAATTCAATCTCTTCGAATTGACGGTAAACGAGCACACCGGAACCCATGTCGATGCTCCGTTGCACTTCTCAGCCGATGGTCAATCAGTAGCAGAGATTCCAGTCTCGAATTTAATCGTGCCTCTTTGCGTTATAGATATCAAAGCCCGCGCGGCTGAAAGCGCCGACGCTCAGGTCACACCGGATGATGTGAAGGCTTGGCTTAGTACACATGGAGACATTCCTGCCAACGCTTGTGTTGCGATGAACTCTGGCTGGGACAGTAAAGTCAATTCCGAGGGTTTCAGAAATGCCGATGGAGAAGGCAAGCAACATTATCCTGGCTTCCATGTTGAAGCTGCAAAGATGCTACTGGAAGAAACAGGGGCAATGTCCATTGCTGTAGACACTCTGTCGCTCGATCACGGCGTATCTGGCGATTTTGCCACGCACTATGCTTGGCTACCATCAGGCCGGTTTGGCATCGAGAATATCGCAAATCTCGATAAAGTGCCTGCTTCGGGCGCAACATTGGTCGTGGGGGCCCCAAAACATCGCGGCGGCACAGGCGGCCCGGCGCGCGTCTTCGCAATGGTGTAAGTCGAGAGCGTCCAAACATTTCGGCTGACCCATCCCGAGGTTCCTGCTGAAGCCTTGTGTAGGTTTGACTCAGCGACGGCGGGCAAGCTGTTGTGGGCAACGTCACGCATGGGGGGAGGGCTGATGGTAAAAAGTGACGGTAAGGCACAACAAATCGTGCCTGAGGAGCGTGTGACCGTTAACGAAAGGATATGAAATTGTCTAACTTGGGCGCAATTCCTGACTTCCGCCGCTTCCGCGCCGCGATTTTCGATTTGGACGGAACATTGGTTCATTCTGAACACGCTTGGGAAGCAGCGAAATTGGATATTGTTGGTCAGTATGGCTTTCGCCCTTCGCGCGAGCTTCTTAACGCCCACATCGGCCGGGGGTTAAGTGGGTTTTTGGACGAGGTTTTTGGCCGTCCGCTATCTGCAGATGAACACAATGAGGTTGGAAATAAAATTGGTCGGAAGGCTGATGATTTGCTGCCCTCGATGCGCCATCCGGTTGTGGGTGCTGCAAAGCTTCTGTGTGACCTACACGATGGCGGTCTGAGGATTGCCATTTGCTCTTCCTCTCCACGCCGCCACATTGGGAGTGCCTTGCAGATGTTGGGAATTACGGATCGGGTCGAGACCATCGTTTCGGGCGCAGAGTTGCCACGTGGAAAGCCGGACCCATTGCCTTATGTTGCCACGCTCGAGGCCTTAGAGCTTCAACCTGAGTTGGTTTGCGCATTTGAGGACTCAATTGCAGGTGCAGCATCCGCTTCAGCGGCCAATCTGGCGGTCCTGGCAATTGGCGCTGGCTGCACACAGTCCAGCTTTGATCATTGTGAGTTCAGAGCGGAAGATTTCCGGGAATTGGTTTCAACTGAGTTTAGGTAAATTTGCTCGCCGTTATGGGGAGAAAAGGGGCGCGAGCACCGCCAGTACTGTAATCTCATTGGCAATTCTCGAAGCCTCCACTCACACAAAGGGCTTTGGTTGAATAACCCGGTAACCTCACAGGCTATGCTGATAATACACAAAGAAAACAGCCAGCCCCGTATAAGTGGAAGCCCGGGCAGTCTCTCAACTCTATAGCCCACGGCCGGAACTAAAATAGTGCCAAATAGTGAGCCGATTCGAGGGCTGGTGGGCCTGTTAATACAGGGAATCTACGCGTCATGCGGCTGGGATTGAGGGCCTTGGAAAACCTATGGTTCGAAAAGATTTATCTGGGGTCATTGTGCGTACTGGGTCCATCCTTGGGTGGTGTAAACTACATCGAATAATTAATCCGCACCTGTGGCGGTTCTTTTGACCGACACTTGGACCATCTACGAGACAACAACACCTCAGCTAACTGGGCAAGCCAGCATCCACGTAAAGGCGTACAAAAAGGTGGATTTAATACGACAATTAATAATATGAATACATTTTATCAATGAGTTATCTTTAAATTGCAGTGCCTTTGGCGGGCAAAGCATCGGCCATAGTTTCAAATGCTTCGCCAGAGGCGACAAGGCAGGTCTGCCCAGCGGGCGATGTAACTGTGATTGTCCATGTGCCGGTCTCGTCTGAGGCAAATACCTCGATCACTGCGTTGTTCTTGCCCAGGCCGATGGATTGGCGCGTTTCACCGTATCCGGAAGCAAGCCTGTCAACTACCAGTTCACGGGGTGCGCAATTGCGTGTATTCTGGGCGTCAACGCTGGCACCGATCAGGCTAAGCCCCAGAGCTGCCGCGATTACATTATGTTTCATTTCGTCTGCCCTTCTCTCAACAAGGAGCTGCTGCTATTGGCTCCGGACGATTTTTATGTCGGGCGGCCAAGTTGGACAGTTTGCCCTAGAAGGCGCCGAATTTGGACGAGCCATCATGCTGTCCGACGCTTGGAAGAATGGCACACCACACCTTGAATTAAGGTTAACTGGGCGCGCGGCGGTCGATTAGACGAGCAGAATTACCCAAAAAACCGCGAAAATGTGCTGCGTTGCGGCAATAAAACCCTTGAATAATCCTTTGAAAAATGGCCATTTCTGGTCCAAATTGACATATCAAGGTAATTCCAATGGATATGACCGCGCGCCCCTATCGATCTGTTCTTTATATCCCTGCGTCCAAGCCGCGCCCGCTGGAAAAAGCCAAGACCATGGCCGTAGATGCGATCATTTTTGATCTCGAAGATGCCGTAGCGGTAGAAGAGAAAGATAGTGCACGCGCCATTTTGGCCGGAGCATTGGCTGAAGGCGGGTATGGCCACCGGATGCGCATCGTGCGGATAAATGCGCTTGATACGGCCTGGGGGCCGAGTGATGCGCGCGCAGTGAGCAAGATGGACGCCGACGCCGTGCTGTTGCCGAAAGTCGCTGATCCCGCTGATCTGGATGCCCTGGCCGAGATCACTGGTGACCTGCCGATATGGGCCATGATGGAATCTCCACGCGGCATGTTGAATGCTGCGGCGATTGCGGCGCACCCGCGTTTGGCCGGGTTTGTCATGGGCACGAATGATCTGGCAAAAGATCTGCAATGCCGCTTTCGTGCGGATAGGATGCCGATGATGGCGTCTTTGGGGTTGTGCCTGCTTGCGGCCAAAGCAGAGGGGATCGTCATCGTTGATGGTGTATACAATGCGTTCAAGGACGACGACGGACTGCGCACGGAAAGCGAACAGGGCCGGGATATGGGGTTTGACGGCAAGACGCTGATCCATCCGGCGCAGGTGGCTATTGCCAACGAGGTCTTTGCCCCCACGCAAGCTGAGATCGATCTGGCGCACCGCCAGATCGAGGCGTTTGACCAGGCCACGGCCCAAGGCGAAGCGGTGGCGGTGGTTGATGGCCGCATTGTGGAAAACCTCCACGTTGCAACTGCGCGTGAAATTTTGGCAAAAGCGCATGCCATCCAAACCATTGCTGCGGAGTAACCTGACATGATCTTTTTGATACTTGGCGTTTTATTGTGGACCGGCGCGCATTACTTCAAGCGCCTGATGCCGGAGGCGCGGGAGAAGCTGGGTGCGCGGGGCAAGGGACTGGTTGCCGCAGGTATTGTGGCCGGAACCATCCTGATGATTGTAGGCTACGGCAGTGCTGACTTTATTCATATCTGGTCGCCCCCGGCCTTTATGGTGCATGTCAATAACACGCTGATGGTGTTTGCGTTTTGGACCTTTGGATCCGCCGCCGCAAAAGGGGCCAAAGTCTGGCCCGCCAACAAAATTCGCCATCCGCAGCTGACGTCTGTAATGATCTGGGCGGTGGCGCATTTGCTGGTCAATGGTGATCTGGCCTCGATCATACTGTTTGGCGGCTTGCTGGGATGGGCCGTTGGCTCTGTCATCCTCATCAACCGGGCTGAGCCGAACTGGAGCGCCCCTGAAACTGCAGGAACAAAGACCAAGATCCGCCTTTTGGTGATCACCTTGATCATGTTTTCTGTTGTGGCAGCCATTCACGCCTGGCTGGGCGTGTGGCCGTTCCCGTCATGAAGCTGTACCGGCTCCTGACTGCTGACGATACCTCGGCGTTTTGCCATAAGGTAACGGATGCATTGAACAAAGGTTGGATGCTGTTTGGAAACCCTACTTATGCGTTTGATCAGGCCAACGGTGTGATGCGCTGCGGTCAGGCCGTGACCAAAGACGTGGATGGGACCTACACCGCTGATACCAAACTGGGAGAGCAGTAAATGGCGGCTAAAACCAATCCTGGCCGGTTTTTTGAGGACTACGCGATTGGCGACGCGCTGCTCCACGCGGTCCCTCGGACGGTTGGCGAAGGAGAAAGAGCGCTCTACCATGCGCTATACCCCTCCCGTCATGCGATTTATTCATCAGATGAGTTTGCGCGTAGTTGCGGCCTGCCAGAGAGCCCGCTGGATGATCTGGTAGCATTTCATGTGGTTTTTGGAAAGACGGTGCCGGATGTATCGCTCAATGCGGTGGCCAATCTGGGATATGCCGAAGGGCGGTGGCTCAAGCCGGTCTATGCAGGCGACACGCTGCGGTCGATCTCGGAGGTGATTGGTCTCAAGCAAAATTCAAGCGGCAAGACCGGCGTTGTTTATGTGCGCACTCGGGGCCTCAACCAACTCGACGAGGTTGTACTGGAATACGTCCGCTGGGTGATGGTGCGCAAACGTGATGTGGATGCACCTGCCCCGGATGCGGTGGTGCCCGCGTTGGCAACGGCTTTAAGCGTCGATGATCTGGTGATCCCGGATGGCCTTGATTTTACAAACTATGATTTTGGCTTGGCCGGAGAACCACATCGCTGTGGTGACTATGCGGTTGGTGAAACCATCGATCACATCGACGGCGTCACTGTCGAGGAAGCCGAACACATGATGGCCACGCGGCTTTGGCAGAATACCGCGAAGGTGCATTTTGACACATCAGTTCGCCCTGACGGAAGTCGGTTGATATATGGCGGGCATGTGATTTCGATGGCGCGGGCGCTGTCGTTTAATGGGTTGGCAAACGCGCAGATGGTTGTCGCGCTCAACGGTGGTAGCCATGCTAATCCTTGCCTCAGCGGGGATACAATCCGGGCGTGGTCAGAAGTGTTGGACAGGGCCCCAACTGATGCGCCCGGCGTCGATGCAATCCGTCTTAGGTTAGTGGCGACCAAAGGCGGCGCGCCTTTTGAGCTGAAGGGGGATGACGGGAAATATCTGCCGAATGTGTTGCTCGACCTGGATTACTGGGCGCTGATGCCACGATGACTGTGAGGTCCCGGACCGTCGTTTATCTTACCCATCCGGAAGTTGTGATCGACCCGGCCTTGCCCGTCACTGATTGGGGTCTTGATCTTATAGGTGAAGCGCGTGTTACCAATCTGATCGCGCGCCTTCCGGAAAGCAAAGGCACTCAGGTCATCGCAAGCGCCGAGCGAAAAGCAGTGGACACTGCACGGCGGTTGGCGGCACGCACATCCAATCCGCTGGTTGTGCGCCCTGACATGCACGAAAACGATCGCAGTGCGACCGGGTACCTTTCGAAGCTAGAGTTTGAGGCGGTGGCAGATGCGTTCTTTGCCAAGCCTGCAGTTTCTGTCCGGGGATGGGAGCGGGCCCTTGATGCTCAATCCCGGATCGTAAAGCAGGTTGACGCCGCGATTGAAGGTTTTCCAAACGACCGACTGTTAATTGTCGGGCATGGCGGCGTGGGCACTTTGTTATATTGTCATTTGGTGGGCTTGCCTATCGATCGGTGCTGGGACCAACCGGGATGTGGGCACTGGTTTGAATTTGATACCGCAAGTCGAATTCCGAATTGTCACTGGCAACCAATGGAAGTGTTGACCTCTATTTGATCGGCAAACCTAATTTGCTTTGATATGCTTGGATCATGCAACGGTTCATCTCTTGTTTTTTGGCCAGCCTGTTGGGGACACCTGTTCTGGGATGTGATCTTGCATTGATTTTGGCTGTTGACGTGTCGGGCTCGGTTGACCCGGAGGAATACCGGATTCAAATGGACGGTCTGGCAGAAGCGCTTCGAGATGGCGTCGTGGTCGAAGCGCTGATGGATGCAGAAGCGTGGGTGACGCTAGTGCAGTGGACCGGATCGTCGCGGCAAGACGCCAGTATCGGCTGGACTCAAATGAGCAGTTTCGCCGAAATCGATGCCTTTGCCAGCCTTGTAAGCCAAGACCCGAGGGTATGGCGAAACTACTCGACTGCCATAGGAGAAGCATTGGAGTTTTCGTTGGAGACATTTGATGGCGCGCCGGACTGTCGGCGCAAGGTCATTGATGTGTCTGGTGATGGGGTATCCAATGAAGGAACTGAACCGCGCGACGTCCACAGGGCATTGCGCGCGGCTGGCGTGACCGTGAACGCCGTTGTGATCGAGACAGATGAGAAAGACCTGACGAGCTACTTCTGGGAAAACGTGATCATAGGCGAAGGCGCATTTGTGATGACAGCGAGTGGATTCGAGGATTACCCGGATCGGATTAGGCGCAAATTGCAGCGCGAAACCGTGCGGCAGCTTTCAGATTTGAACAGTCGATTGGCTGTTGGGAATGCTTTGTGATCACGCCATCAATTCGTGTGATCACATATTTCACTGCGAGTCGTCTAAATGTGACGAACTGCGTCAAAAACCGTAGGTGTGATGACGCACGCGGGTGACAGGGCTGAAAAATCCGTTAGAACAGATGAGATGGAACCGGAAAGGACACTTCTATGGCCGACGTGAACCGGGGCAATCGCCCGCTTTCACCGCACCTGTCTATCTATCGCCCTCAACTCACCTCGATGACGTCGATTCTGACTCGGATCACGGGCAATGCGCTGTTGCTCGCGGCTTTGATGATCGTCTGGTGGTTTCTGGCAGCGGCAACCTCGCCCGAATATTTCGCTTTTGCTGACGGGCTGATCACAAGCTGGTTCGGCGACCTGATCATGGTCTTATCCTTGTGGGCGCTGTGGTATCACTCGCTTGCCGGTATCCGGCATCTGATCTGGGACAATGCCATCGGGCTTGAAATAGAGACGGCTGAAAAGATGGGCTGGGCGGTTATTGGTGGATCGGTGGTTCTGACGCTGCTGACGATCGTGTTGATTTAGGAGACGGTAGTATGAGCTATTTGACAGATCGCAAGCGCGCTGTTGGCATGGGAAGTGCAAAGACCGGCACCGCCCATTTCTGGGCGATGAAAGTGAGCGCTGTGGCGCTCTTGCTGCTGATTCCATTGTTTGTGTTTACTTTTGGCCCGATGCTGGGTGCACCGCACGACGAGGTGGTCGCGTACTTTGCCAGACCGTTCCCAGCTATTGTTGCAGCATTGACCATTGTGGTTGGGTTCATGCATTTCAAAAACGGTGTACAAGTGCTGATCGAGGACTATGTGCATGGAATGGCGCAACAAGTGCTGATCATTCTGATGATTTGCCTGAGCTACGCAGCCGCAGCGACTGGTGTTTTCGCCATTGCGCGTATCGCGCTTTAAGACTTTTGAAGGATTAGCAAGACATGGCCGCCTATGAATACGAGACACATGATTACGACGTGGTTGTTGTCGGGGCCGGGGGCGCGGGTTTGCGCGCCACGCTGGGCATGGCCGAGCAAGGGCTGCGCACCGCCTGCATAACCAAGGTTTTCCCGACGCGGTCACATACAGTCGCTGCTCAGGGCGGTATCGCAGCGTCCCTGTCCAACATGGGGCCTGACAACTGGCAGTGGCATATGTATGACACGGTCAAGGGATCGGATTGGCTGGGTGACACGGATGCGATGGAATATCTCACCCGCGAAGCCCCCAAGGCTGTTTATGAATTGGAACACTACGGCGTTCCATTCTCGCGCACTGAGGACGGCAAGATTTACCAGCGACCTTTTGGCGGCCACACCACCGAATTCGGCGAAGGTCCACCGGTGCAGCGCACTTGCGCTGCCGCAGACCGGACAGGCCACGCAATCCTGCACACGCTTTATGGCCAGTCGCTGAAGAATAACGCCGAGTTCTACATCGAGTATTTCGCGATTGATCTGATCATGTCCGATGACGGTCAATGTCAGGGCGTTGTCTGCTGGAAACTCGATGACGGCACTATGCATGTCTTCAATGCCAAAATGGTGGTGTTGGCGACAGGCGGTTATGGTCGCGCCTATTTCAGTGCAACGTCAGCTCATACCTGTACCGGCGATGGCGGTGGCATGGTGGCCCGGCAAGGATTGCCATTGCAGGACATGGAGTTTGTTCAGTTCCACCCAACCGGCATCTATGGTTCTGGATGTCTGATCACCGAAGGTGCACGCGGCGAGGGTGGATATCTCACCAACTCCGAAGGCGAACGGTTTATGGAGCGCTACGCGCCGACCTACAAAGATCTCGCGTCGCGTGATGTTGTGTCACGGTGCATGACGTTGGAAATCCGCGAGGGGCGTGGCGTTGGACCTGATGGGGATCATATCCACCTCAACCTGAACCATCTCCCCCCCGAAACGCTGGCCTTGCGCCTGCCCGGTATCTCGGAAAGCGCGCGTATATTTGCAGGTGTTGATCTGACTAAAGAGCCGATCCCGGTCCTGCCAACGGTGCATTACAACATGGGCGGCATTCCGACCAATTATTGGGGTGAAGTTCTGAACCCAACCAAGAAAGATCCGGACGCTGTTTTACCGGGTCTTATGGCTGTGGGCGAAGCGGGCTGTGCGTCAGTTCACGGTGCCAATCGGCTGGGGTCAAATTCGCTGATCGACCTTGTGGTGTTTGGCCGAGCGGCCGCCATCAAGGCTGGCAAGGTCGTGGACCCCGAAACTGCCAATCCGGTGCTCAATCAGGCTTCTGTTGATGCGGCTTTTGACCGCTTTGACGGGCTGCGCCATGCATCGGGTGATACGCCAACGGCAGAGCTTCGTCTGGAAATGCAGCGTACGATGCAGGCAGACGCAGCGGTGTTTCGGACCGACAAGACCTTGGCCGAGGGCCTCAAAAAGATGACCGATGTGGCGGGTAAGATGGATGATTTGAAAGTCACCGACAGGTCGCTGGTTTGGAATTCTGATCTGATGGAGACGCTGGAGTTGGCGAACCTGATGCCCAACGCGTTGGCAACAATTTCTGGTGCAGAAGCGCGCAAGGAAAGCCGCGGTGCGCACGCGCATGAAGATTATGCCGATCGAGATGACAAGAAGTGGCGCAAACATACTCTGGCGGTTGTCGATGGTACCAAGGTCAAGTTGGACTATCGGCCAGTTCATCTGGAACCGCTGTCCAAACACGAAGATGGTGGGATTGATCTCAAAAAGATCGCACCAAAAGTGAGGGTGTACTGACTTGATGGCAAGATTATTGGGTTTCAGATCGATTGCAGCGCGTGGTTTGACGGGGCGTTCAAGCCAATCTGCAACTCAAATTGGCGGATGTTGTCGACCCAGCCAGCACCAGGTGATGAGTGGGAATGCTCATTGCTCTTAGTTTGTGGTCATAAGATATGACTGCTCAGGCACAGCTTAACACTGGCAACGCCGGCTGGGGGCAGTTTGATCTGACTCCATCGGTGTCTTTGTGCGTGTTTGGAATGCGCCGGGCAGGCAATCATGCTATTATCAACTGGTTGCTGCGCAATCCGCCTGCCAATAGCACCGGAACTATTTTTATGAATAATTGCGGGTTAAGGCGCAGCCCGTTCGATAGCCATAAGAGTTTGGAAGTGAACGGAAAACGTCGAGGCCGAACCATCAAGTACCTGCCCAAGGCAGGCGCTGCTCCAATGGTTGTAATCTCTTATGAGGATCGCCCGCCGCCGGATCCAGAGGATACCAAAACCATTCCGCCTGGTTTCGACATCAGTCAGATTGATCATAATATTATCGTCTTTCGTAGCTTCCTGAACTGGAGCGCGTCACTGCTTAAGAAATTGCGCATAAACTCTGACTACACCGCTGTCTCTCGCGGAAGGATCATGCTGAGTTCAATCGAGCGCTACGGTCAGATGCTTGCGCGATTGCAGAGTCCGGGATTTGTCGGGATTTGTTACGATCCGTGGGTTATTTCGCAGGGTTACCGCGCGGATGTGCTTAAGCAGTTGGGACTACCGGTCAGTGACAATACGTTGGGAGATATGCAACGTTATGGTGGCGGGTCATCGTTTCCCGACAAAGTCCTGCCGGATCAGGATATGGAATCCCACAAACGGTGGGTTCATATGGTGGAGGATTCTGAATATCTGGCGTTGTTGTGGATTGCGGCCCAGGATGCTGGTTTGTTGAAAGCATTGGGAGAGTTGTTCCCGGTTGATCTGGAGATGTTACAGCCCTTGGTCGGGGTACGGCCCGGTTTGGGAGCGGCCCCGTGAGGCTGCGAGGGTTTCATTTGAACTTTCCGGAGGTTGTTGCAAGTTGTGACGATATGAAACAGGCCAAAGATATCTTGGCACGTAATAGAGCCGAGGCAAACGGAGTATTGAGCAGCTTTTCTCTGAGCGTCCCCCAGTCGCCTGCAGCCCGATACTCGGAATGTGCGATTGATGCTGCGACGCGGGTTGATCTTGGAGCTTTAGCCCAAGGCGCTGTCCTCGGCGTCGACCAAAAATTGTTGGACACAAATGTGGCCATCACACCGCAGCCCGTAGCTGCGACTTGTTTTATAAAAAGCCAGTCTGGCGCAGGCCGAGACGTTTTAGGAGCCGCAAAATGGTACAACTGACGCTTCCCAAGAATTCCCGCATGACAACGGGCAAAGCCTGGCCAAAACCCGCTGGCGCGACCAATTTGCGAAAATTCAGCATTTATCGCTGGAACCCGGATGACGGAAAAAACCCGCGGGTTGATACCTATTGGGTGGATCTGGACTCATGTGGCCCGATGATCCTGGATGCGCTGATCAAGATCAAAAACGAGATCGATCCGACGCTCACTTTCCGGCGGTCTTGCCGAGAGGGCATTTGCGGGTCCTGTGCAATGAACATCGACGGGATAAATACGCTCGCCTGCATTTATGGCATGGACGAGGTGAAGGGCGACGTGAAAGTCTATCCGCTGCCGCACATGTCTGTTGTCAAAGACCTGATCCCGGACCTCACTCACTTTTACGCCCAGCACGCCAGCATTATGCCGTGGCTTGAGACCAAGACCAACCGGCCCGCCAAGGAATGGCGTCAATCAGTAGATGACCGGGCCAAGCTGGATGGTCTTTACGAATGCGTGATGTGTGCCTGCTGCTCTACGTCGTGCCCATCGTATTGGTGGAATGGTGACCGATATCTGGGCCCGGCTGCGTTGTTGCATGCGTATCGCTGGATCATTGATTCACGCGATGAAGCAACTGGGGAACGGCTGGACGAGTTGGAAGATCCTTTTAAGCTTTATCGGTGCCATACCATCATGAACTGCGCCAAGACGTGCCCCAAAGGGCTAAACCCTGCCAAGGCGATTGCAGAGATAAAAAAGATGATGCTTGAGCGGACTGTCTGAAGTCAGCAATGCATTTGCGGGTGGAATTGGGGTTTCCAATCCTCTTCGATTGTCTTCAGATGCCATATGAAACTTAGTGTACCCCAGACGCCTGAACCAGGCGACGCCGCCGCACGGCGTGCTGTAGCCCCGGTGATATGTTACCCGGCGGACAGTTTGCCAAAGCCCGATTTTTCGTGGTTCGCAGGACTTCGCGAAGGGATGGAAAAGGTTGGTGGCATTACAGTCCCTGCACGCACAGCGGGATGTATCAATGTCCCCAAAGGGCACGTATTTCGCATAGTGAGCGTTGAGGGGCCGCAGGTCGGCGATCTGAACCTTTGGAACGCAAGCAATCTGGACGAGAGGTTCTATTCTGGCAAGACCCGAGCGCTGCATGGCACCCATCTGAGTACTGGCGATCGGATGTGGTCTTCATTTCCAAATCTCCGCGCAATGGCAACCATCATACATGACACTTTGGATTGGTATGGCTTTGATGAGTTTGGCGGTTCAGTTCACGACGTGATCGGAACCCGTTGTGACCCGTATACTCACAATCTTTTGGCTGGCGGGCAGTATCATTATTGCTGCCATTCCAATTTGACCCGGGCGTTGGCCGATCACACAGGGTTGTCGTTATCCGAGGCCGAGAATCACGTACACGATGTCGTGAACGTGTTCATGTGCACGGGGTTTACCCGCGATGCTGGCCAGTATTTCATGAAAGCCAGCCCGGTTCGACCCGGGGATCACATCGATTCGTTTGCAGAAATTGATCTGATTGTTGGGTTGAGCGCCTGCCCTGGCGGTGATTGCAGTTCTGAGCATTCAAGCGACACAGCCGCCTGTTATCCGCTGGAAATCGAAGTATACAAACCAAAGACTGGCGCGTTGGGCGGGTGGACGTCGCCTGAACCAAATCAATATGACCGAACTCATGGGCAGTAGGCCGACGACGACGCTAAACTAGCGGGCGATGATTGGCGGGCCGAAACGTGACGAGTTCCGATCAGAAAAGGAGGCCCTATGCCGTTTCTACCAAGCCTGCCAGACCCAGCGCATCTGTCCGATCTTTATGCCAAGTTCCGCAAGAATGTGGCGCCGCTTATGGCCTATACCGATGGGGTTTTGCGCGGCGAAGGTGAATTGAGCGTGGGGGAGCGTGAAATGATCGCAACCTTCACATCCGGTCTTAATGCCTGCGCGTTTTGTTATGGGTCGCACCAAGCATATGCCGAGTTGTTCGGGATCGATGCGACTTTGATAGAAGCCATGATCTCTGACCTCGACACTGCTCCTGTTTCTGACAAGCTGCGCCCGTTGCTCGCCTATGTGCGCAAGCTAAATGATTTGCCGAGCAAACTGGTTCAGGCTGACGCAGATGCTGTGTATGCAGCGGGGTGGAGCGAACAGGGACTATATGAAGCTGTGCAGGTGAATGCCCTGTTCAACATGATGAACAGGATCATTGAGGGCACAGGGGTGAATTTTGATTATGCCGCAAACCCCGAAGGCCATCCCGCGCGCGGCAGCACGCCTGATCAGCATCGCAATTCCTATGGTCAATATGGCAAGAAATTCGAACAATAGGCCGGCGACGTTCGGAACGGTTAAACCCATTTGCAATCGCGCGGTTTCTTGCGGGGTCAGTTTTTGCTGTCAAATGCCGCGTTCAGCGCAATCTCTACCATATCGCCAAAGCTGCGCTCACGTTGGTCTGCTGGCAATGCTTCGCCGGTTTGCAGATGGTCTGATACGGTCAGAATTGCCAGCGCCCTACGCTTGTAGCGTGCCGCTAATATGTAAAGTTCAGCGGCTTCCATCTCAACACCCAGAATACCGTGGCGGACCATCTGTTCATTAAGATCTGCGCGCTCGTCATAAAATACATCTGAGGAATAGATGCTGCCCACATGTGTTTTTGCCCCCATGCTTTCTGAGGCGGATACCGCTGCCCTAAGCAAGGACCAATCTGCCGTCGGGGCGAAATTCAATTCTTTAAGGATCGTCGAAGACGGGGAGTTCACTGTTGTCGCGGTCATCGCAATGATTACATCCCGCACCGCAACATGTTCTTGCATTCCACCACATGACCCAATCCGTATCAAGGTCTTGGCATCGTAATCGCGGATCAACTCATTCACATAAATAGACAGGGACGGCATCCCCATGCCGCTCCCCTGAATTGTTACGCGGTGACCATTCCATGTGCCGGTAAATCCCAGCATGCCACGAACTTCATTTACAAGCCTAATATCGCTCAGAAATGTCTCAGCGGCCCACTTGGCACGATAGGGGTCCCCCGGCAGCAGAACGGTGTCTGCAATGTCCCCCGGGGCGGCCCCTATGTGAATAGTCATGCAAGCATCCTACAAAGTTCAGATTTCCATCTTTGAAGGATCTATACCGGCTTCCATCGCTGCTTTGAACCAGAAAGGTTGGCGGCCGCTGCCGGACCATGTCTGGCTATCGTCTTTTGGATTGAAGTATTTTGGCGGTCGCTTTGGTTTTGCGGATGCAGAGGCCTTGCCGGAACCTTGAGTAATATCTGCAAGCGAGTAGCCATATTGAGCGGCAGCCTTTTTGGCCGCTTCAAGAGCCTTTCGCTTTTCCACGGCGTCCACTGATTTCAGCGCTTTTTGCACCTGTGCCGATAGTTTTTCGAGTTCTTTTTTTGACATATTGTCGAGATTAAGTGTCATGCTATAGTCTCCCCTAGTAAGCTCGATCTATGACACAGTTAAATATTCCAATTCAACTATGGGAATACAACGAATTTGTGTCAGGCCTGTCGCTGTTCTATTCAGCGGCAACGGCCTTTGGGTCCGCCAATGCGACGATATCCATCATGATCCTATTAAGTTCAAAATCTTTTGGCGTGTAAACGCGTGCCACACCTAAAGCCGTAAGTCGCTCTGCGTCGTCATCGGGAATTATGCCACCGACAATAACAGGGATGTGCCCTAAGCCAGCCGCAACCATTCTATCCATTACATCATTAACAAGCGGTAAATGAGAGCCGCTAAGAATTGAAACGCCGACGACATGCGCGCCATTTTCCAGCGCATTTGTCACGATCTCATCCGGCGTGAGGCGGATACCGTCATAGTCGATGTCCATGCCGCAATCGCGGGCCCGGAAGGCGATTTGTTCTGCACCGTTGGAGTGGCCATCCAGGCCCGGTTTGCCAACAAGAAACTTCAAACGTCGACCCAGCTTGTCACTGACCACATCAACGGCCGCGCGAATGTCCTCCAGTCCTTCGGTTTTGTTCGATACCGAGGCCGAAACGCCGGTGGGTCCCCGATAGGTGCCAAATACGGCACGCATCTGTTCTGCCCATTCGCCAGTGGTCGCACCTGCTTTGGCGGCCCTGATTGAGGGCTCCATCACGTTTGTGCCATTGGCTGCAGCATTTCGCAGGGCGGCAAGAGCAGTCTGAACTGCGGCGTTGTCACGTTGCGCCCGCCATGTGTTCAGGCGATCGATCTGATCCTGCTCCATTGCAGGATCGACAACCATGATGCCGCCGTCTTCGGTCTGCAGCGGCGATGGTTCAGTGGTGGTGAACTTGTTGACACCAACGACTGTGACGTCGCCAGCCTCAATCCGGTTCAACCGCTCGGCATTGCTGTCGACCAGCCTTGATTTCATGTATTCAATGGCGCTGATTGCGCCGCCCATTGAGTCCAGATTGGCCAGTTCAGCCCGCGCGCCGTGCTTCAGCGTCTCGACTTTGCGATCCACCGCAGGGTTCCCGTCAAAAAGATCGTCGAATTCAAGCAGATCGGTTTCATAGGCAAGAATTTGTTGCATCCGCATCGACCATTGCTGGTCCCACGGACGCGGCAGACCCAGCGCTTCATTCCACGCCGGCAACTGGACGGCGCGGGCGCGGGCGTTTTTCGACAAGGTAACGGCCAGCATCTCGATCAGGATACGGTAGACATTGTTTTCAGGCTGCTGTTCGGTCAGGCCAAGCGAATTCACCTGAACACCATAGCGAAAGCGGCGATATTTCGGGTCATTCACGCCGTAACGCTGCTGGCATATCTCGTCCCACAGATCGACAAAGGCGCGCATTTTGCACATCTCAGTCACGAAACGAATTCCGGCATTGACGAAAAAAGAAATGCGGCCCACCAGCCTTGGGAAATCCTCGTCCGGAACCTGACCTTTCAGCCCGTCGAGAACGGCGGTTGCTGTGGCGAGGGCAAAGGCCAGTTCCTGCTCTGGAGTCGCGCCCGCTTCTTGCAGGTGATAGGAGCAGACGTTCATCGGGTTCCATTTGGGCACGTTGGTGTAGCAATAGGCGGCCACGTCGGTGATCAGTTTCAGCGACGGTTTTGGCGGGCAGATATAAGTGCCGCGCGACAGGTATTCTTTGATGATGTCGTTCTGAACGGTGCCTTGCAGCTGGGTGATATCTGCGCCTTGTTCTTCAGCCACCGCGATATAAAGCGCCAGAAGCCACGGCGCCGTGGCATTGATTGTCATTGACGTGTTCATTTGATCAAGCGGGATCTGGTCGAACAGAGCGCGCATGTCGCCGAGATGGGAAACCGGCACACCAACTTTCCCGACCTCACCGCGTGCCAGAATATGATCGCTGTCATAGCCGGTTTGGGTTGGCAAATCGAAGGCAACTGAAAGCCCGGTTTGACCCTTCGCAAGGTTTGATCGGTAGAGCGTATTTGATGCGGCAGCGGTGGAGTGACCGGCGTAGGTGCGGATGAGCCACGGCCGATCGGCTTGGTGATCCTTTTTGGCTTGCGTCATGTCCGGGCCTCTTGAGTTAGGTGGGCAACTTTATTGCGTCCAGGGGGTGATACTTGGAAGATTGCGCAATTGTCAATTCGCTGCAATGCGGCATTTGACCTGAATGGGAACATTGTGCGGGGGTGATTTTGCTGCCACGGTGTTCGTGATGACCCAAACGATAGAAATTCCGCTCTGGCTGTTGATTGTGATCTTGCTGTTCGCAGCTGCCACCTTTGCGTCGCACTTCCTGTTTCCGTCGGTGCGCTGGTTTTTTCGGCGGCGTCTGGAAAAGGCAGTCGCCAGGCTGAACCGGAGGCTTGAACGCCCAATTGAGCCGTTCAAACTGGCTCGCCGCCACGATATGATCCAGCGCCTGATCTATGACCCGGAAGTCAGCAAAGCGGTTGCAGAGCATGCAAGAGAGCAGGGTGTTCCGGAAAATGTCGCCTTTCAGGAGGCCCGCAGCTATGCTCGGGAAATTGTGCCGTCTTTTTCGGCAAGTGCCTATTTCGGCGTGGCAATTCGGCTGGCGCGATTGTTCTCAAACGCGCTTTACTGGGTTCGGTTAAGCTACGATGACGAAGCAAAATTGAAAGGGTTGGACCCTGAGGCGACCGTTGTATTTGTAATGAACCATCGCAGCAATATGGACTATGTTCTGGTCACCTATCTTGCGGCAGAGCGATCAGCACTGTCTTATGCAGTAGGAGAATGGGCGCGTGTCTGGCCATTGTCCGGCCTGATCCGCGCAATGGGAGCGTACTTTATCCGGCGCAAATCGCGCAGTGAACTGTATCGCCGCGTACTGGCGCGTTATGTGTCACTGGCTACTAACGGCGGCGTGACACAGGCGATGTTTCCGGAGGGAGGACTGAGCTTGGATGGCGGGTTGAAACCGCCCAAGCTGGGCCTTTTGAAATACATTGCAGATGGTTTTGACGCGGGGACTCGCGACGTCGTGTTTGTACCGGTCGCGCTGAATTATGACCGGGTGCTGGAGGATCGCATATTGATTGCGGCAGGCGACTCCGGCGAGCGCCGATTTCGGGCGCGCATCAGCGTAGTTGCCAGATTTGCGCTAAAGCAGCTTTGGTTAAGAGTGACCGGGCGATTCCATCGTTTTGGCTATGCTGCAGTGAGTTTTGGCACGCCGTTGTCGCTCAGCACTTTCAGTCAGGGGTGTAAAGGCGATCTTACAAAATCTCTGGGGACCGAGTTGATGCAACGCATCGGCGATGTGGTTCCGGTTCTGCCGGTACCATTGTTGGCCTATGTTCTTGAGATCGGGGGCGAAATGGATCGGGCGTGTATTGAGACTTCTGTGTCGGAGGTTCTTGAGCGCATGAACCATGCTCATGTGCATCTGCCCGCTGACGATGGTGGCAATGGTGACAAGGCGATCGAGATCGGATTGCGCCATCTGGTGGAGCGCAAGATCGTTGTCGAAACAGAGGGACTGTACCGGGTGCCCGACGGACAGCACAGTGCTTTAGTCTACTACGCGAATTCGATCCGACATCTTGTTCCGGCAATCGGGAGCGAAGTTTCTGCACCTGCAAAGGAAAATTCTGCAACTGCAGGGTCATAAAGTTACAATATCGAGCCCACCAACTATTGCAATGTTGCGCAACTCACCATATCCCACACTAAACACCGTGATTCTGCGCTGCGGCACTGAGGTGCAGGTGAACTTGATGAAGAGAACATAACGACAAGAATAGGAGGCCCCATGGCTTTGGATGACGACGGCGGAATAGCCAGCTACGACGCACCCGAAAAGGACCTCTATAATATGGGTGAAATGCCACCCATGGGATATGTACCCAAACAGATGTATGCGTGGGCGATCCGCAAAGAGCGTCATGGTGATCCTGACACAGCGATGCAGGTCGAAGTGGTCGACGTGCCGGCGCTCGATAGCCACGATGTTCTGGTGTTGGTGATGGCCGCTGGGATAAATTATAACGGAGTCTGGGCTGCTTTGGGCGTGCCAATCAGCCCGTTTGACGGCCATAAGCAACCCTATCATATCGCTGGTTCAGATGCTGCAGGCATCGTCTGGGCCGTAGGCGACAAAGTCCGCCGCTGGAAGGTCGGTGACGAAGTTGTTGTGCATTGCAATCAGGATGATGGCGACGACGAGGAATGCAATGGCGGCGATCCGATGTATTCTCCTACCCAGCGCATCTGGGGATATGAAACCCCGGATGGATCCTTCAGTCAGTTCACCCGCGTTCAGTCGCAACAACTGATGCCACGTCCCAAGCACCTGACATGGGAAGAGTCGGCGTGTTATACACTGACGCTGGCAACGGCTTACCGGATGTTGTTTGGCCACGAACCGC
This sequence comes from uncultured Sulfitobacter sp., assembly GCA_965363755.1. Classification (GTDB taxonomy): domain Bacteria; phylum Pseudomonadota; class Alphaproteobacteria; order Rhodobacterales; family Rhodobacteraceae; genus JL08. Next base: position 4,044 of record CBDTVL010000030.1, on the reverse strand, counting down.
ATGATCTGAAACCGGGACAAAACGTACTTGTGTGGGGCGCATCGGGAGGTCTTGGGTCATATGCCATTCAGTTGATTAACACTGCGGGCGCAAATGCGATCGGGATTATTAGCGACGAAGACAAGAGGCAGTTTGTTCTGGATTTAGGCGCCAAGGGCGTCCTGAACCGTAAGGATTTCAATTGCTGGGGTCAGATGCCAACGGTGAATACACCTGAATATGCAGCATGGTTCGCTGAGGCGCGCAAATTCGGCAAAGCGATCTGGGATATCACTGGCAAGGGCGTCAATGTTGACATGGTATTTGAACACCCCGGCGAAGCGACATTCCCGGTGTCGACATTTGTCTGCAAAAAGGGCGGTATGGTTGTGATCTGCGCCGGAACCACCGGCTTCAACCTAACCTTTGACGTCCGCTACATGTGGATGCACCAAAAGCGCCTGCAAGGGAGCCACTTTGCCCACCTCAAGCAGGCAGCTGCGGCGAATAAACTTATGCTGGAGCGTCGTCTCGACCCTTGCATGTCCGAAGTTTTTACATGGACCGATCTTCCGAATGCCCACATGAAGATGCTTCGTAATGAGCACAAACCGGGTAATATGGCGGTTTTGATTCAGTCCCCCAAAACCGGGCTACGGACATTTGAAGACGCTCTGGAAGCCGGTCGTTAACTGCGATCATATTTCTGAAAGTTTAAGACTGCCCGCGAATCACCTCTTGTCGATGCCAGAGGGCTTCGCCTTGAAGTGGATGTTTTGATTTCAAATGCTTAGAAATGGTGGCCTCGCCATATCTGGGGAGTTGAAATACGCGAATGTCCTAACAAACCGTGATCGTGGTAGAGTCGTGTTAACCAAACGTTAACTTTTAGAGGGCGAGACTGCTATGCAAAATGACTGGATACTAGACGTAATCGCGGATTTGCAGACGTTTGCGCGCACAAACAAGCTGACTGTTCTGGCAGAACAGCTTGGTGACATAAAACTTACTGCTGCCGCCGAAATACTGTCTCTGAGAGAAAGGGCGGTCGCGCTTCCAAATGACCAAGACTACCCCGCTGGAGCAGATATTAAGAGCATTAGAGCAAGCAGACGCGCTTGAAGGTCTGCAAACAGCAACAGAATCCTTACGCGATTACTTTGGCATAGATCACATTGTCTATCACTGGGTGGATTCAACGGGTGATCAATATGGCTGCGGGACATATGAGTCTGCATGGAGGCAGCGCTACCTAGACAAGAGTTATCTCAGAATCGACCCGGTCATCGCCGGGTGTTATCAGCGCTTTCATCCGGTTGACTGGAAAAGGCTGGATTGGTCGAGCCGGGCCGCGCGGGCGTTTCAGGCCGAAGCAATCGAATACGGTGTGGGCAATCAGGGGTTTTCGGTACCCATTCGGGGGCCGAACGGCCAGTTTGCGCTGTTTACGGCGTCCCACTCGTGTGATGATGCAACCTGGGAAGCATTTGCGGAAAAATACCGTCGCGATCTTATCCTAATTGCGCACTATTTTAATCAAAAAGCGCTAGAATTTGAGCCGGACCGCGCGCCTGAAAAATCGCAGGCCTTATCCCCGCGGGAGTTGGATGCAATGACGTTGCTCGCCATTGGATATAGCCGGGCGCAAATTGCGAAAACCCTTTCTATTTCTGAGCATACGCTGCGTGTGTATGTGGAAAGTGCTCGGTTCAAATTGGGTGCGATGAACACCACTCACGCCGTAGCACGGGCCCTCAGCCGGGGATTGATTGTGGTTTGATGTTGCCTGACCGGCAGAGTTAACGTTCTGCATTAATACTCAGTTTTAACGAATTGCATTGTAGCCCTAGGCTGTCTTTGATGGAAGGGGCCTGCCGTGATACGTTACTTGTACGCTGATGAACTACACAATTTTCCCAAACTTAGCCAATCGATGTTTGAGGATCGTGCCGATCAGTTCAAGACCCGATTGGGCTGGGACGTGTCAGTTGATGACAAGGGTCGCGAGCGCGACGAATATGATGATCTGAACCCGCTGTATGTGATTTGGGAACAGCCTGATGGCAGCCATGGTGGTTCAATGCGGTTTCTACCCACAACCGGCCCCGTCATGGTGAATGATCATTTTGAGCATCTGATGGGCGGAGGTACGATCTGCAGCCCGTTGATTTGGGAATGCTCCCGCTTCTGCCTCTCGACAAATGCTCCGCCCCGTATTGCTGCAGCGCTCATGATGGCTGGCGGTGAAATCATGACTGGCTTTGGGATACGTCACTTTGTGGGTGTGTTTGATGCACGCATGGTTCGGATTTATCGGATGATCGGTTCTTCGCCTGAGGTGCTGGGCACGATCGGCGAAGGCAGTGAGACAATCAGCGTGGGTCTGTGGGAGTTCACCGAGACTGCCAAAACGCGTATTTCTGCGCGTGCTGAGTTGTCAGAAGAAATCTCTCGGTTGTGGTTCAATCGAGCGTTTGGTCGCCGCACCCAACGCGGCCTCGAACGGCACGACCCGTTGCCGATGGCCCTTTCTGCATAAGAAAGAACAAAAGGCGCGGCCCCTGACTGGTGCCCAAAGAACGGCACCTATAGTGTCGCGCCTATGTCGCTACCTGTCCTTACATTTTCGCATGATCAGGCGACCGCATATGATGCGGTTGCTGACATGCTGCGCACGGCAGGGGTTGATCTTGACGATGCGCTGCTGACGCCTCCACGAGACGGGGTGTCAAGCGTTATGGCCGTAACTGGCAAAGCCGGATCAGGAAAAACCCTGCTTCTGGCCGAGCTTTATCGGGCCATGAAAAAAGCTGGCGTCGAAGTAATCTCTGGCGATTATGAAAGCCGCAAGCGTTCGGGCAAACGCACACTTGCCATTCTGGCGCCGACCAACAAGGCAGCCTCAGTGTTGCGGTTGCAAGGCGTGCCGGCGACCACGATACACCGGATCTTATATACGCCAGTTTATGACCCTGATTATGAACGCATCGCCGAATGGCTGGTTGGCAGCGGCGACCGTCCAGAGGTGGAAGGTTTGACCGATCTGGCCCTGGACAGGGCAGCGATGTTTTACAAGGCGAATGCGTCGATCCCTGGTGCGCTGGCAGCGGCGGGATTGCGCGGGTCTGACTTCATCACCGGCTGGAAACGGCGTGAGGAGCCTTTGGATGTTGGCTTCATTGATGAAAGTTCAATGCTGGATGACCGTCAGTTCGACGATTTGAAAGACATTTTTCCCACCTTGCTGCTGTTTGGTGATCCTGCCCAACTGGCTCCGGTCAATCAATCCGGCACAATGGTGTTTGAAAAATTGCCGGAGGCGCGCACATTAAATCTAAGCCGAGTGCATCGACAGGACGCGGACAACCCCATCCTCGATCTGGCGCACGCACTGTCCGATCCGTCATTAGAGTTTGCGGACTTTGAACGCATGATCGAAGACACGGCCAAACGCGACGACCGGGTGGTCTGGGGGCAGAGAGTTGAGGTGGATCTGATGGCCCGCAGTCCGGTTCTGGTCTGGCGCAATGCTACCCGCATTCGTCTGATCAATGCTTTTCGCAACGTCCACGGCGCGCCGGATGAGGAGTTGCTTGAGGGGGAGCCTTTGATCTGCGACGGGATCGAACTGCCGCTTAAGCACCGAAAAAAGCGACTCGATCTTGAGGCGCGGGGCCTGATCAAGGGGGCGCAGGTCATTTACCTTGGGTTGGGCCGCAAACCCGGGTTTTCGCGCTTGCATGTAATCGGAGCCGAGGATCCGCAGGTGAGCGCAGCCTCAATCGTGAAGATTGAAAAGCCAGATGACGAAGAGCCTTTTATCCCGTTCGCGGCCCGCATGGGGGCCACATTTCTGCATGGCGCTGCCGTTACAATTCACAAGGCTCAGGGCAGCCAGTGGGATACTGTTCAGGTGTTTGCGCCAGACCTGTTTGTTGCCGCAAGGATGGGCCGGGTTGAGGCAGGTCAGCCGTTATGGAAGCGGCTCGCTTATGTCGCGATCACACGGGCACAGAACCGGTTGATTTGGGTTGTTCGCAATCGACTTTCAAAGCCTACGGGAGG
>CBDTVL010000029.1:0-23211 GCA_965363755.1 uncultured Sulfitobacter sp. | reverse complement strand
GTCTTTACGCTCTAATTCCGATTGAGGGATCCGTTGACCACCTGATCGACGAGCTGCGCGATACTTACGGCGCCCCGCTTCCCGCTGCGGATCTCCTGACCTCCAATGCCTATGAAACGCTGATGGAGGACGTGACCGACATCAAGGATCTTGGCGCCGGCGTAATTGGTGGACGGGTGTGTGACCATTTCGCGTTCCGCGCTGCCGAAGTCGATTGGCAGATCTGGATTGCTCAGGGTGATAAGCCGTTTCCTTGCCGCTTTGAAATCGCAACGCGTGACCTTCCTGGCAACCCTCGATACCGGGTCGACGTCCGCGACTGGCGCGGTGGCGAGACACCTTCAAATGATACGTTCACATTTGTGCCACCGGATGGGGCCACCGAGAACGCGGTTGAAGACTATACCAAGCAATTCAATGACCTTCCAGATAACTACGTCGTAGGAGACTCCAAATGAAACAACTTCGCATTATCATTACTTTGACGTTCGCCACAGTTCTGGCCGTTGGCGCACTTGAACTGGGGGTTGCGATTGGCGTTCCTGGGATTCCCGGATTTGTTTCGACAGCAGAGGCACTGATTGGGCGACGGCTGACTCCGGTTAGCGTCGCAGGCGTCGGACGTCGCACGGTTCGCAGATGTGCCGTAGGCGTGTACAACTGCTGACAAACAATCCTGCTCGAACGTGAGAAGACGAAATGGAGCGCGATGAAACTAAAGCACCAGCTGCACGCCAAATCTGCTGCCTAAATGAAGCCAGATGCGACCATGGACCATGGGTCGCTGGTTCCATAGTTGTGCGCCCATCGCGCACTACAGCCGGGCGATGGGCGGAAAACGCGCCATCGGCGGCGGACGACGTCTCTTACGGCATGTGTTGTTCCTGGCGGCCCTCGTCGTGGTTAAACGCATAGGTCCAGACCAGCCCACGATCAAACCAAATCTGTGCGGTTGGCGACGACGTTGTTATTGGCTTTGAATACGACCCAAGATTGAAGTATTTCATTTTTAAAATGCCCCCATGCCTTATCAATGATGGCCAGAGTTTAACATTTTTCTTGATCTGAATAAACCTGACTTGGCAGGCGCAGGCCCGTACAGTCTCCGCCTGCCAACGCAAAAGGCCCGAACATTACATCCGGGCCTTGCTGTTTCATTTGTGCTGCGAAAATCAGTCGCGGGCGTTGCCAACCATTTTCCACAGGGCGGGCAACAGCATCGCGGCCAGCACTAGTTTGATAGCATCGCCAATCAGGAACGGTGTCAGACCCCACGCCAGAATTGGCTTGTCCCAGCCGTAAAGCTGCCCCAGCCAGACCAGACCGGGTAGGTAGATCAGGACAGTGCCGATCACCATCGCCAGTGCCATCCACAATACCGAACGGTCCCAGCCGCGTTGCGCCAGCGCCCCAAGCGCCAGCGTCGCCAGAACGTACCCAACCAAATAGCCACCGGTGCCGCCCATCATGTAGGTCAGCCCATATTGTTCGGCTGTAGAGCCGGCAAAAACGTCAAAGCCCAATGTCCCAACAATCATGTAGCCAAGGATTGTCACCAGACCCAGACGGGCACCGTACGCCGCACCAATGCTGAGAACCGCAAATGTTCCCATCGTGATGGGCACAGGCCACATCGGCACTTTTATTTTGGCCGCTATGGCCAGAACGGCGATGCCCAGAACCACCAGTACGGCCTGTTTCACCCGCAGCGCAGTGCCGCTTTGCGGGCCCAGAATATCGGCCAGTACATTTCGAGTTGCTGTTGCTTGCATGGATCGTGGTCTCCTGTCCATTTCGCGTCGATTTATGTCTAAATGCCCCACCGCGCGGGCCCGTGCAAGCGAAGATGCATCAGGCGCGGCTATAGGTGCTGTGCATGCGGTAGGCCTTGCGCGGTCCTGACACCTGCCATTTGACCTGAAACTCCGGCCAGAGATCGAATGTGTAGCGCACCTCGTAGTGATCGGGATCGCACCAATGGGTCGTCTCTCCACCTTGCGCGGGTACGCGGTGGAAAAACCGGCCGTCGTCGAAATAGACCGACAGATCGGGTCCCCACCAATAGCGGCGTTCAGAGGCCATCGGGCGGGCGCCCTCAATGGTAAGAACACCTGTTTCACAATAGGTCATACCGTCATCGTGTGGCGACCAGATGGCCTGCCCCACAAAAAGTGCCGGTGCCGCAGCATCATGTGTGACGTGGCGGCGCAGCGACCAGCGGCCTTCAAAATCAGCCAGCACCCGTTCAGTCAGCTCTGTCATTTTATATGGCGCGCCTCGGTGATGTCATCGCCGTGCCCTACAAACCGCAAGATCTCACCCGACCGATCCATCGCATAACACGCCCAAAGATCACTTGGCGGCCATTGGCTGCAGTACTGGTCCCCCTCGACACGCCAATAGCCCCAACTGTCGGCTCCTGCGTTGTATAGCGTGCGCCCTGAGCTGCGGAATTCCTGCCAGGCGTTTTCATATGCAAGTTTGCGATCCGTCAGTGCAGTGCGAATCTCGTCGCCACTCAGTGCGACCCAAAGCTCCTCTGCGGCGGCACTCAACGGACAGAGCAAAAACGCCAGATGGGCAAAGCGTCTCATCTTGGTCTCTCCTGTCTTGTGGTGCCTTGCGTCGGAGTCTAAGACCGCGCCTATCCGCTGAACAGTCACAAAAAGGTGCGCCGCCCATGATCCCTCGCTATTCCCGTCCCGAAATGGTCGCCATCTGGTCGCCTGAGACCAAATTTCGCATTTGGTACGAGATCGAAGCGCATGCCTGTGAAGCGATGGCCAATCTCGGCACGATTCCTCGCGCCAATGCAGATGCGGTCTGGAAAGCCAAGGATGTGGAGTTCGACGTTGCCCGCATTGATGAAATCGAAGCTGTGACCAAACACGACGTCATCGCATTTCTGACCCATCTCGCCGAACATGTTGGCAGCGACGATGCCCGCTTTGTGCACCAAGGTATGACGTCGTCGGATGTGCTGGACACGTGCTTCAACCTTCAACTGGTGCGCGCCGCTGACATCCTAATTGGGGATGTTGAGGGCCTGCTGGCCGCCCTGAAACGTCGCGCGCTAGAGCACAAAGATACGGTTCGCATCGGGCGCAGCCACGGCATTCATGCCGAACCGACGACGATGGGCCTGACCTTCGCGCGGTTCTACGCGGAAATGGACCGTAACCTCACGCGCCTGCACTGCGCGCGGGCCGAGATTGCCACAGGCGCGATTTCCGGGGCGGTTGGCACATTCGCCAATATTGACCCGGCAGTTGAGGAATATGTGTGTGCGCAACTGGGACTGGAACCGGAACCGATCAGCACGCAGGTCATTCCGCGCGACCGCCACGCGGCATTTTTTGCGACCTTGGGCGTGGTCGGCAGTTCGATAGAGAACATCGCCATTGAAATCCGCCATATGCAGCGCACCGAAGTGCTGGAAGCAGAAGAGTTCTTTTCTGCCGGTCAGAAAGGCTCCTCTGCGATGCCGCACAAACGCAACCCAGTGCTGACCGAAAACCTGACCGGTTTGGCCCGACTGGTGCGGATGGCCGTGGTGCCTGCAATGGAGAACGTAGCGCTTTGGCACGAACGCGATATCTCCCATTCCTCTGTTGAGCGGAACATCGGACCGGACACAACGATTACCTTGGATTTTGCGTTGTCGCGCCTGACCTCCGTCATCGACAAGCTGGTGATCTATCCCGACAACATGCTGGCCAATATGAACAAATTTCGTGGACTGGTGATGTCTCAGCGGGTTCTTCTTGCCTTAACCCAAGCCGGGGTCAGTCGCGAAGACTCTTACAAGCTAGTGCAGCGCAATGCGATGAAAGTCTGGGAGCAAGGCAAGGACTTTAAAACGGAACTGCTTGCGGATCAGGATGTACTCTCTGCGCTAAGCGCCGAAGAGATAGAGGAAAAATTCGATCTAGGGTATCACACCAAACACGTAAACACGATTTTCGCGCGCGTCTTTGGATCGGAAAGCTAAGTCTCGTTTTATAAACACGGCCGACGTGACCGGGGTGCAAAAGATCCCGGTTTTCGATGGCATGTGCTTATTTCTTGCGCAAACATAGATCACTCTGTCGACGGTGTTGCTTAGCTTTCTGACGCCTGCTTTAACCATTAGCGTTTCAAGCCATTTAATGGCCTTCAAAACTCAATGGGCAGTGGCAGTTCGCACATATGATGCGCGGGGAAATATGCCACGGTTGCGAGGCAAGACTGCAGCAAGACACCCAACCCAACGAGGGCTTTTCCGCCTTTTTGTGGGATGTCCGTCATGAAACCTCCAACATTGGCAAAATCTGTGCTACTTTTCCGACATCGACATATTGGAGCGCTTCATCATGACAGCCAAGACCTTTCTGATTGCCGCAGCCCTTACCGTGCTTCCCGGCCTTGCAACGGCAGCCGGGTGCATTCACGGCCAAGAACAACAGGCGATGTCCTGTGGTCAGGGATCCACGTGGGACACTGGGTCCGAGACCTGCAAACCAATCGTAAACGGTTGAGCAAACCCAGCGGCACCAAACAGAATCGTGAATTCCAATCGGATCCGTGCGGGTTTACAGTTCGCATTCGCGTACTAGATCTGTGACATGACACTTAGCAACATGACATTTTTGAGGAACCCTACATGCGTTTATTGCTGATCGCCGCCCTGTGTATGCCAACTTTCGCTTTCGCCGCAGGAAGTGACTCCACAAGCCCGCCAAAGACCACCAAGACCACCAAGTCCTGTTGGGGAAAAAAGGTTTGGGACGTAAACCTGCAGAAATGTGTGAAACCGCAAGACGCTTCTTTGGACGATGACACATTATATGGCGCCGTACGCGAGCTGGCTTATGCCGGGCGCTATGAAGATGCACAGGCTGTGCTGGCGGCCATGTCGGACCAGACAGACGACCGAGTGCTGACATATCTGGGATTTACCCATCGGAAGATGGGCAACGTTGATCTGGGTATGCGCTATTACCACAAAGCTCTGGCCAAAAACCCAGACAACCTGCTTGCTCGCTCCTATCTCGGTCAGGGACTGATCGAAGCCGGTGATGCAGATGCAGCAGTCGCGCAGCTGCGCGAAATTATTGCGCGGGGCGGGAAAGGCAGCTGGTCTGAAACATCGCTCAGAACCGCACTGAACACCGGTGTTACTTACAGCTACTGATTTAAGCCGATCTTCATTCTTGCCGGGCTAATAGGGGTCATCATCCCTACTCCGGCAAGAGGACCCCCCAATCATGGCGCAGCTATTACCCCCCGCCAGCACACGCTCCTCGGTTCCTGCTTTGTCGCGCAAAGCCAAGGCTGCCATTGTGGTGCGGCTTTTGCTGAACGAGGGTGCCGAGATTCCTCTGGAAGACCTGCCAGAGGCTTTGCAGGCGCAGTTGACGCAGCAGATGGGGGCCATGCGCACGGTGGACCGTCGCACTTTGGCGGTTGTGATCGACGAATTTGCCGAAGAGCTGGCGCAGATCGGGCTGTCCTTTCCCAACGGAATGGCCGGCGCGCTTGAAGCGTTGGATGGCAAAATCAGCCCACAAACTGCCTTCCGTTTACGCAAAGAGGCAGGCGTGCGTCAGGCGGGGGATCCATGGAAGCGGATCAGGGCGCAAACTACAGAAGCGCTTTTGCCGCTACTGCAAAGCGAGAGCGTCGAAGTGGCGGCAGTCATGTTGGCGAAACTTGACATCCCCAAGGCGGCAGAACTGCTGGGGTTGTTACCCGGTCAAAAAGCGCGGCACATCACCTACGCCGTTTCTTTGACCAGTGCAGTGACGCCCGAGGCAGTGGACCGCATTGGGTTGTCGCTGGCCAGTCAGCTCGAAGACAAGCCTTTGCGGGCGTTTGCATCAGACCCGGTGGAACGGGTAGGTGAGATCCTGAACAGCTCTATGGCTGCGACCCGTGATGATATGCTGAGCGGGCTTGATGAAACCGACGCGGGTTTTGCAGAGCAGGTGCGCCGGGCGATCTTTACCTTCGAAAACATCCCCGACCGGATCGAACCACGCGACATTCCAAAGGTCCTGCGCGAAGTAGATCAGGCGCAATTAGTCAATGCTCTTGCAGCGGCCATGGCCAACGGTCAGGACAATATTGCAGAGTTCATCCTGACAAATCTATCGGCACGCATGTCAGATGCCATCCGCGAAGAAATTGAAGAGGCAGGTGTCGTCAAACCCAAAATTGGTGAGGCTGCCATGGCCGAAATTATCACCGCCATTCGCAAACTGGTGGCGGCTGGGGAAATACAACTCATCCTGCCAGACAGCGAGGCCGACTAGGCTAAGGTCTTGCAATTCTCCAAAACAGATGTGGTCGTTGTGAGGGACGAAGCGGCCGTTCGTGAGAGCGGAGTGAATCGCCGTATTTATGAATTGGAAGGTGTATATCCATCCCAAACTATACCATGGCGATCAATACTGGCGCGAGTGAATTAAGCGGCACGACCTTTGCCATCATCATACTAATGGAATTTATGGTGACCTCCCTGCTTTTTTGGCTCTTCGCAAGAAAGCAACGGGCTGCCCTTGTTTCAAGCAAGTTGGCGGCATGAGTTGAACCGCTTACTTCGGGGTGGTCACTTTCGCTCTAGGGGCAAGAGCATATCACTCGGAAGTTGTTCTCTTGTCTTCCTAGTGCATAAGTCAGCCTTGGCCGGACCCCGATCGCGGGAACGGGTCCTGCCCTTTGGGCGAATTATGGGTCGAAATGTCGATCGTTCGGCGGATCTACGACATCGCGGTCCCATTCGCCTGGACAGCGACCACCGGCATCAAATGGATGCTGATGCCGGTGGTCGCCGGCATTTGCACTGCGGGTCAACTGTTACTGATCGAGGCCTGACCACCGATCATGCGGGTGCGCTTGCCCTTAACACCGATCGGGGGTTGATTACTGCAAGGGTCTGGAGTGCCATCATATTTAGACAATCCCCGGATCAAAGCATCTTTTCGGAGTGCTTGTGAATGACGGAGTTGGCCATTATGTCTGACAGCGTGAATCCCCTGCCCGCAAGTTCTCGGGCCCAGAAATGGCCCCGTCCTGTGAACAGACCCAATAGTGCCCCTCTGAAGAAATTTGGCCTTTATACCGGCGCGCTTGCTGCGCGCAGTATCATCGGGCTGTTGTTGTTTCTACCCTATGCCACCCGCGTTCGTACTATGGGCTGGCTGATGTCCCGCGTTGTTGCGTTCCCGACCGGGTTAACAACGCGGATCCGAAAAAACCTTGCGCTGGTCCGGCCCGATCTGCCCAAAGCAGAGGTTAAACGGTTGTGTCGCGCGGTGCCTGATAACGCAGGCCGCAGCCTGATAGAATTCTATTCCGGCGCCGAATTCGCAGAACGCGCAAAAGCTGCCAAAATCAGCGGTCCGGGTCTTAGCGCGCTGGAACAGGCGCGCGCGCAGGGGCGGCCAGTCATTCTGGTCACCGGACACTTCGCCAATTACGAGGTGTGCCGAGCTCATCTGATTGCGCGGGGGCACAACATGGGCGGATTTTATCGTAAGATGTCCAACCCCTATTTCAATCCCTACTACGTCCGGATGCTGTCATCCCTCGGCACTCCGTTATTTGAACAAGGTCGACGTGGGATGGTAGAAATGGTCCGGCATTTGCGTGCGGGGGGCGTTTTGGCCATCCTCACCGACATCCATGCGCAGGGCGGGGCCAGGCTGACGTTCTTTGGCGAACAGGCGTATACATCCACCGTAACTGCAGAGCTTTCGCTAAAGTATAACGCGGTACTGATCCCGATTTACGCCATACGCCAGCCGAACGGTCTGGATTTCGAAATTACGGTGCAGGCTCCAATTGTGCCCTCGGATCCTGTAACCATGACACAAGACGTCAATGACGGGCTGGAAAAACTGGTGCGGTCTCATATGGAACAATGGTTCTGGGTACATCGTCGCTGGAAGTCGGCGTGATTTCAGACCTGCCTAGCGAATTTGTGCCGCCGCAAGAATGGCTCCATACCCGGTGCGCTGCACCAGCACCACAACCGGCTGATCCCCGGCGGCCTCTGCCGTGATCTCAAGCGGTGCTGACCCGTCCCATTGCGCCACCTCGGTCCACGCATTTGTGACATTGGCATAGCTCAGCGTTTGTCCGCGATTTTCGCCTCGGGTAATCTCGACTTTGCTCTCGGGTGTATAGCGCACCATCTGCACACTCATGGGACCAGTTGTATCCAGTACCTGCGCTCTGATTTCAATGAATGCACCAACCCGTTTGATGATCAGCGCGACTTTGGGGGCAGCTAAGTGGTATTTGTGGATCAGATCGCTCACTTCCATGGGTTTGGCGCCCACGACATCTTCCTGACCGTTGATTACCATTTGCGGCGTATAAATCATGCGCCGCCCATTGGCATGCGCATAGCCTTTTTGTCGCTTGGTATAAGCGGGCACGGCAAAAACATCTTTCCAGCCGATGTAATCCCAGTAATCCACATGCAGCGCTAAAGCGATAACATCGTCACGCTGAGCCAATTTGTGCAGCATCGCATCCGCCGGTGGACAAGACGAACACCCCTGCGACGTGAACAATTCCACAACAACCGGAGAAGATTGTGCCCAAAGCGGAGCCGCACCTAACATCCACAATGCGGTAAGACTCGCGGCCAGTGTTTTCATCGTGAATCAGTCTCCAGTTCGTACCAAAACAGAATTAACAATCCCACCATGTAATAACCAATCAAGGTTTCGAGAGACCAGTTTACTTGCAAGTGACACCTTTACATGAATTTCGGTGTACAATGGTATACAAAATTGCCGCACTTGCCGGATTGCCCCTTGATCGAAGCGTCATTTGGGTCCACAGAATGCACAAAGCCATTCAGTTTTCAAAACACCGAAAGGGAATTCCAGATGCCCATTACCGTTGGTCACGACACTTCCAAGACCCGCAAGACCCTCTCAGCCGGCGGCGCGTCCGTATCATATTATTCGATCCCCGCGGCGCAAGAGGCCGGATTGGGCGACTTTTCAAAGCTGCCCGCCGCGCTGAAAGTCGTGCTGGAAAACATGCTGCGTTTTGAAGACGGCAAGACCGTCACTGTCGACGACATTAAGGCATTTGCTGAGTGGGGCACAAATGGCGGCCAGAACCCGCGCGAGATTGCGTACAGACCTGCCCGAGTTTTGTTGCAGGATTTCACCGGCGTACCGGCTGTTGTTGATCTGGCAGCGATGCGCGATGCAATCATTTCTTTGGGCGGTGATGCCGAAAAAATCAACCCGCTGAACCCGGTCGATCTGGTCATTGACCACTCTGTCATGATTGATGAATTTGGCACTCCTCGTGCATTCCAGATGAACGTAGACCGCGAATATGAACGCAACATGGAACGTTACACTTTCCTCAAGTGGGGGCAAAACGCCTTTAATAATTTCCGCGTTGTGCCACCCGGAACCGGCATCTGCCATCAGGTCAATCTGGAATATCTCAGCCAGACAGTCTGGACTGACAAGGATCAGAACGGCGAAGAAGTTGCCTATCCTGACACATTGGTCGGCACTGACAGCCACACAACCATGGTGAATGGCGTGGCTGTTCTGGGCTGGGGTGTTGGCGGAATCGAAGCTGAAGCCGCGATGTTGGGGCAGCCAATTTCGATGTTGATCCCCGAAGTCATTGGGTTTGAGCTCACCGGCAAAATGACCGAAGGCACAACCGGCACCGATTTGGTGTTGAAAGTGGTCGAATTGCTGCGCGCCAAAGGCGTTGTTGGCAAGTTCGTGGAATTTTACGGCGCCGGTCTGGACACGTTGCCGCTGGCTGATCGCGCAACCATCGCCAACATGGCTCCGGAATATGGCGCAACATGCGGTTTCTTCCCGATTGACCACGAAACCCTGCGTTACCTGCGCAATACCGGCCGCGATGAAACACGCGTTGCGCTGGTCGAAGCTTATGCCAAGGAAAACGGCATGTGGCGCGGCGCTGATTATGCGCCGATTTACACGGATACGCTGCATCTCGACATGACCACCATCGTGCCCGCGATATCAGGTCCAAAACGTCCGCAGGATTACGTAGCCCTGACCAATGCCAAAGCGGCATTTGCCAACGAGATGGCCGAAACCTTCAAACGCCCGATGGGCAAAGAAATCGCAGTAGCGGGCGAAGATTATACAATGGAAAGCGGCAAGGTTGTGATCGCGTCGATCACGTCGTGCACCAACACATCCAATCCGTACGTGATGATTGGTGCGGGATTGGTGGCCCGCAAAGCTGCCGCACTGGGCCTGAATCGCAAACCCTGGGTCAAGACATCTCTGGCTCCGGGATCGCAGGTTGTGTCCGCCTATCTCGAAGCTGCTGGATTGCAGGAAGATCTTGATAAGATCGGATTCAACCTAGTTGGATATGGCTGTACCACCTGCATCGGCAACTCAGGTCCATTGCAGCCTGAAATCAGCAAGGCGATTGCTGACGGCGATCTGGTGGCGACATCAGTCCTGTCCGGCAACCGCAATTTTGAGGGCCGGATCAGTCCGGATGTGCGCGCCAACTATCTCGCCTCGCCTCCTCTGGTTGTGGCCTATGCACTGGCTGGCACGCTGGACGTTGACTTGACGACCGAACCCTTAGGCACAGACAAAGATGGCAATGACGTCTTCCTGAAAGATATCTGGCCCACTTCACAGGAAGTGGCGGAACTGGTCGAAGCGACCGTCACACGCGCCGCCTTCCTTGAGAAATACGCCGATGTCTTCAAAGGGGATGACAAATGGCAGGCTGTGGAAACAACTGACGAGCAGACCTATGACTGGCCACCGACGTCAACCTATGTCCAGAACCCACCTTATTTTCAGGGCATGGGCGCTGAGCCTGGCGTGATTTCCAACATATCGGACGCCAAAGTGCTCGCCATTCTGGGCGACATGATCACAACCGACCACATCAGCCCGGCCGGGTCTTTTAAGGACACAACACCCGCCGGTCAGTACCTGATCGAACGGCAAGTGCCGGTGCGGGAATTCAACTCTTACGGATCGCGCCGTGGCAACCACGAAGTGATGATGCGCGGCACGTTTGCCAATATCCGCATCAAGAACGAAATGCTCGACAATGTCGAAGGCGGCTATACCAAAGGACCAAACGGTGAGCAGGCCTCGATCTATGATGCCGCGATGGCCTACCAGGAGGCAGGCACGCCGCTGGTGGTCTTTGGCGGCGAACAATATGGTGCGGGATCATCGCGCGACTGGGCGGCCAAGGGCACCGCGCTGCTGGGCGTCAAAGCCGTCATCGCGGAAAGCTTTGAGCGCATCCATCGCTCCAACCTTGTGGGCATGGGTGTGATCCCGTTTGAGTTCACCGGTGGCGACACCCGCAAATCGTTGGGTTTGACCGGCGATGAGAGCGTTTCAATCTCTGGCCTCGACACAATCCGGCCTCTGCAAGAGGTGCCCTGTACAATCACTATGGCGGACGGATCGATGAAAGAGATCACCCTGAAATGTCGGATCGATACCGCGATCGAGATTGAATACATCGAACATGGCGGGGTGTTGCATTACGTGCTGCGTAATCTGGCCAAAGCCGCCTAATGCGCGTGGCTCTGGTCACCGGTGCGGCCCGCGGGATCGGGCGTGCCATTGCGCACGATCTGGCCAGTGACCACGCCACAGCCATAACTTATCACACAACAGACCCCGGGCCGCTTGTAACAGAGCGGCCTGACGTTTTTGCCATCAAGGCAGATCTTGCCAGCCCAGATGCGGCCATGGGCGTCATTCAATCTGTGGTCGAGCATTTCGGCCAGATTGACGTGATTGTGAACAATGCCGGAGTGGTTTTGCCCACACCGCCCGAGGCAACGGAGTTTGCCGCGCACAGGCAGAATATCGAGGTCAATCTCATCGCCCCAATTGCACTGCTTGCTGCTGCCTTGCCGCATCTGAAACCGGGCGCAAGTGTGGTGAATATTTCGTCCGTCAACGCGGTTCTGCCGACCATGGGCGCGTCGATCTATTCCGCCAGCAAGGCTGCTCTGAACACATGGACCCGCAGCATGGCAAAAGAGCTTGGCCCGCGCGGCATCCGCGTCAATGCCATCGCCCCCGGCGCGATTGAACGGGTCGAAAACCCGCGCTCTGACGATCTGATAGAATTGTTTGTCAAAGACACGGCATTGGGTCGGATCGGCACTCCTGAGGATATCGCTTCTGCCGTCCGCTTTCTCGCAACAGGCGCATCAGGATTTATCACCGGCGAAATCCTTACGGTTTCAGGCGGGTATCGCCTTTAGACTCCAAATAAACTGACCAACGGCATCAGATGACGGCTTTGAGCCGAAAGTAGCTTACATGGCACAATGCTGCAGTGGCGGCTTTTGGGCCAGGCCACTCAGGAGATGAAGAGGCAGACTTCGCCGATATCCGGGGGATCATCCCGCGACTGTCAAAGTTAGGCCAAATTCAAAGGTGCTCGTCAAAAGACGGGCAACGCCACTGCTACTTTTGTTTGCCTCAGGATGAAGTTGGTTGTCGTATTCCTCACCACTCCGAGCCGCAAAATGCGTTCCATGATGAACTTCTCAAGCGCTTCCGGGTCGGTTTCAGCAACCTTAAGGATGAAATCACTTTCGCCAGTCGTGGAGGCGCACTCAACAACTTGTTCACTGGTCGCAACAAAGCTCTGAAACGTGCTGATCGCGCTTTCGCTATGATCCATGAGTGAGACATGGACATATGCCAGGGCTCGCAGGCCAAGCTTCTTGCGGTCAAGAATCGCTGCGTACCCTGTGATGTAGCCTTCCTCTTCCAGTTTTTTCACGCGCCTCCAGCATGGCGAAGAGGACAGGCCAACCGCCTCAGACAGTTCTTGGGTACTTGCCCGTCCGTTGCGTTGAAGAGTTCTGAGTATGAGCTTCTCGTAGTCATCAAGCATATTTTTCTCGCTTTTGGCCATTAACCGGTAAGATCATGCAAAAATTCGCAGATACTGACGGCATTAGAAAGGGTTTTCCCTCTAAGCTGCCATAAACTTACCTCGCGCAGGAAGGTAATATATGGCGAAAAGTTCAAAATATGTTGCGATGGTGCCTAATGAATATGGCGATATCCACTATTCGGCGAATCAGAACGCCGTTTGGCGGGATCTCTTTGCACAGCAGAAACCGAATATCGAACGATACTGCGCGACTGCTTATCTGAACGGGCATAAAGCATTGGACCTCCCGCAGGACCGCGTTCCACAGTGCAGGGCTGTTTCTGAAAAACTCATGGATCTCACGGGGTGGAAGGTGGCCCCCGTTCCAGCACTCATTGGTTTTCGACAGTTTTTTGTCATGCTTGCCGCAAAGACCTTTCCAGCAGCATCTTTTATCCGAAATCGTCGCGACTTTGACTACATCGAAGAACCGGATATTTTTCACGAGATATTCGGGCATACACCTTTATTGACAGATCCACGGTTTGCAAACTTCTCACAAAAAATTGGCGAGGCCGGCCAACTTTGCGACCCGGTAGACTACGCTTGGCTGATCCGGCTCTATTGGTTCACGATTGAATTTGGGTTGATCCGCGAAGACGGTGAAATCAAGGCATTGGGATCAGGTTTGGCATCATCTCCGACAGAGTTGATTCACGCGGCATCAGGTGAAACCGCCGCGAAAAGGCCCTTCGATGTCGTCGACATTTTGCGCACGCCTTACCGGATCGACATTCACCAACCGATCTACTTTTGTCTGGACCACGCAGATCAGCTGCTTGAGGCGGCAGAGCGCGATCTTCTTGGCGACATTCGCAATGCGCGGGCATTGGGTCTGCATGCGCCCACCTATCCGCCAAAACAGAAAGCAGGGTGATTTCAATGCGTGGGCGGAGTTCAAGGAAGTGGGCTGCTTGCACCCGATGGAAAATCGCTAACACGGGTATTCAAATTCAAAGGCTTTGCCAAAGCTACCTATACCGCAAATCTAGCAGCGTTTATTAGCGGTCGGAAATTCATCCTGCCGACATTGGTTTTGAATGGGGCTACTTTAGCGTAACGTTTGCACCCCATGAGCGCGACATGCTGACAGAAAATCACTTTATCTGTGCTGCGAAGATAGACAGTGCGATGGAATAGAGACGTTCGAAAAGATGAAGTCTGCCAAGGCCATAACCGGTGAAACAGTATACTCTGTCACAGCAGCAATAGTTTTTTTCTCAACGCTGACCCACCCAAAGTCGCCATTCTGTGATAGAGCTCAAACGGTGGCTTCGACCACACAGCAGACTTTAGTTCATCCTGCAGCCAAGATCCGGTTCTGGGCGCATAGCAGACTTCGGCCGACAGGAAAGCACTTGGGCCTAAGCCGAGTTGATCAGTTCTGCGCAGCCGCTAGCGCCGGCCGGATGGTTTCGGTCAACACCCGTTGGGTCAGTGGCCCGGCAACGCGCAGCAAGATCGTGCCCTCACCGTCAATCACATAGGTTTCGGGCACGCCGTAAACGCCCCAGTCCAACGCCATGCGGCCGCTTTCATCCACCCCGACCGCGGCATAGGGATCACCAAGATCATCCAGAAACCGCCGGGCGTTGCCTGCGTCATCTTTGTAGTTGATGCCGTAAATCGGGACACCTTCGCCTGCCAGTTGTTCCAGATTGGGGTGCTCCACCCGACAAGGCCCGCACCAACTGGCCCAATAGTTCACGAGTTTTACCTGACCGTCCCGCAACGTCGCGTCGTCAAACAGATCTTTGCCGTCCATCGCGGTCAAAACAACCGGAGGGGCCGCCTGCCCTTCGCGAGCAGAGGGCAGTGACTCTGGATCATCGCGGAACATGCCGATTGCCGCCACCACCGCAAAGGCTGCGAAGATCACCGGTGGCGCGATCATCAAAGGCGATATTCTAGCCATCACTCTGCCCAGCCCGTGCCTCGACCTGTGCCAGATCCGAGCGGACCCGCTTACCCTTCCAGAGGCTGATCGCGACGAGCACAGCCAACAAGGTTAATGACGCGCCATATGCGGACAGGACCGCGTCGGCGTACTTTCCAAGATCAGGTGTCATCTGGCCATCCTTTCTCGCGCAACAAGCGCCTTGATCCGCCGTGCGCGGATCTCGGTGCCGGTGCGATATAAGACCAGTGCCAAGAACAATAGCACAAAACCGGCGATGCAAATCAACAAAGGTTGATAGAACACATCAGCCACGTGTTCTTCTTTGTCGAGCGACAGGGACGCGCCCTGATGCAAACCCTGATTCCAGAAGTTGACGGCATAGCGCGACAGAATGGCAAAGACCGAGCCGACCAGACAAAGAACTGAAGTAAGGTCTGCTGCGGTGTCGGGATTGTCTATGGCCTCCCACAGCGCGATGTAGCCGAGGTAGAACAGAAACAGGATCAGGAACGAGGTCAGGCGCGGATCCCACGCCCAATAAGTGCCCCACATCGGTTGCCCCCAAATCGCGCCCGTGGCCAGTGCGATCAGGGTCATGACAATCCCGACCGGGGCTGCGGCTTTGGCAGCCAGTGCGCTGACATGATGGCGCCGGATCAGCCAGACAAGTGAGGTCACGAGCATCATGAACCACGCATTGATTGCCATCAGGGCTGCGGGCACGTGCAAGTAGATGATTTTCACCGTTGATCCCTGACGGAAATCATCCGGCGTAAAGAAAAACCCCCAGATCAATCCAGTGGCAAGACAGGCCCCGGCGAGCAGCCACAGCACAGGCAATACCCGCTCGGAGGTGGCCAGAAACTTTCTTGGGTTTGCATATTCCCACAACGACATGGATGTTACTTAGTCCTTCTTGTTCAAGGTCACAATTGCCCGCATCAGCGTAGATTGACACGCAGCACAGCGGCGCTGGCAAAAGGCAACAGCGCCGCCGCCCCGGCAGTGATCCCCGCCAGCATTAACAGCGGCGTGGAGGTGTCCATACCAGCGGCCCCGCGCCGCGCGACTTCAGCCCCAAAAATCAATGTTGGCACATAAAGCGGCAGTACCAGCAGCGACATCAGCAAACCGCCGCGTTTGATGCCCACGGTTAGCGCTGCGCCAAAGGTACCGATGACCGACAGTGCCGGGGTGCCAATGGCCAGCGAAATCATCAGCGGCATGTAACCTTGCGAAGGCAGGTTCAGCAGCACGCCCAAAACCGGCGCTGCAATCACCAGGGGCAATCCGGTTGTAATCCAGTGCGCCAGCGCCTTGATCGCGGCCACGCCCTCCAGCGGCAGCGGCGCGGTCGCCAGCAAATCCAGCGTCCCGTCTTCCCAATCCAGCGCCAGAAGCCGGTCCAGTGACAACAGACACGCGAGCAGGGCGCCCAGCCACAGTACACCCGGTGCGATGGTGGACAGCAACGCGCTTTGCGGGCCAACGCTGAACGGCACCAGCACGGTGACAATCAGAAAGAATGCAAGGCCGAGACCAAAGCCCCCGCCGGCGCGAAAGGCCAGCTGAATATCGCGGATCAGAAGCGCAATCATAGATAGGCCTCGTCCAGATCCGTCAGCGGCTTGATCACGGCGCGATACGGCGTGACATCCAGCACGTCTGCATCGATCCCCAGATCAATATGGGTTGCGATCAGGGCCGACCCTCCCTGCCCCAGATGGCGGCGCACTGCATCCGCAAAAAGCGCCACAGCAGCGCTGTCCAGAGACACGGTCGGCTCGTCCAGCGCCCAGATCTTGCGCCCAGTAACCATCATGCGCGCCAGTCCAAGCCGACGCTTCTGCCCTGCAGAGAGCGCCCCGGCGGGACGATCGGCCATGGTCTCGAGTTGATAAGTTGCAAGCGCTGCCGAGATATCCCCGGCCTGAAACACCCGGGCCCAGAATGTCAGGTTCTCGCGCGCTGTCATGGTTGGTTTCAGCCCGTCCGAATGACCTGCATAAGCAATCTGTTCTGCAGCCCCGGTCACGGTCCCCGCTTTCGGCGGTTGCAACCCTGCAAGCGTACGCAGCAGCGTGGTTTTTCCAGATCCATTTGGACCACGCAGGATCAGTGCGTTGCCCGGTTGCAGCACAAAGGACAACCCCTCAAGAATTGGAAGGCCGGCGCGCGTGATGCTCAGGTCAGTAACCTTTAGTGTCATGCAAAGGGCTTAGCCGATTGGGGCGACAGGCAAAAGAGATGATCCGCCACGTCTCACTCAAACCGGCAGCAGTGCCGCCGCGACGCGTCGCCCTTCTGACAGCAACACGTTGTAGGTGCGGCACGCCGCGGGTGAGCTCATGATCTCAACGCCAATGCCCACCTCTTCCAGCGCTGCACGCAAATCGGGTGGGATATGCGCAATCTCTGCACCGGTTCCGACAAACAGCACATCAACGTCACCGGCAAGCGCGAGCAGGGACGCTGTATCGTCGTACCCACCCCAACGGTTGGTGCCTGCAAGTTGTGTCAGAACCGCGCCTTCAATCACCTGACCACCGATGCGATAGAATCCCGGACCATACCCATCAATCGGCGTGGCATGGTCATATTGAATTTCGCTTAGCTGCATCCGTTCATTCCAGTCAGTCGAAAAGGGGTATGCCGCTTACCACGGCCAAGCCTATGACCGTATAGGCGACAAGACGGTAAACCCGTTCTTTGGACGGGTCAAACAGCGCCTGCCCGATCAGCGTTGTCGTTACATAAGGTATCGCAAGAATGGCTGCTGTCCATACCATTTGGATGTTGGAGAACCCACCCAGTATCAGATTGAGGACAAGCAAAACGTCAAGCGCGGCGAGAAAAACGATTGTATTGGAGCGCACGGCCAAGGCGGACCGTGCGTTGGCCAGATAAAACATAATGACCACAGGGCCTGTCAGTCCGGTCATACCGCCAACCAGCCCAGCCGCCCCGCCAATAAACATCCGGCCGCCGGCTTTGAGGTCTCCGTGCCAGCGCCACCCGGCGATGACCGCAACAAGCGTGGTGCTGGCGACTGCGACAACAATCCAGCGAACTGTCAATCCGTCCAGAAAGCTCATGATCCAGATGCCAATCGGGATGGTCACGACAGCCGCGAGGACCAATGCGCCGACTTCGCGCCGGTCCGCAGTGCCCCAGGCCTTGGGCAAGATCGCCATTGTGCTGGCGATGCCGGTACACGCCATGAGCAGGATGACGTCAGCGGGGGGTAGAAATTGTCCCGCGACCGGCACAAATATCAGCGCGGTGCCAAACCCGGTAAACCCGCGCACCAATCCTGCCGCCGAGATTGCCAGAACCATCCACATCAGCCCTGGAGTATGCAGGGCCGATTGGAGGGCATCAGGCATCTATGTTTGAAAATTGATTGCCCGCGTTTGCATCCGGTTTGGACCAATCGCGTTTCACGCCAAGATAGAGCAGGATCGACGACGCGACAAAAACCGACGAATAGGTCCCGATGATCACGCCCCATATCATCGCAAAGACAAAGCCACGGATCACATCACCGCCCAGAATGAACAGCGAAATCAACGCCAACAATGTTGTGACAGAGGTCATCACCGTTCGGCTGAGCGTTTCGTTGATCGACAGGTTCAGCACCTCTGCAAGGTTCTGCTTCTTATATTTGCGCAGGTTTTCCCGCACCCGGTCGAACACCACAACCGTATCGTTCAGCGAATAGCCGACAATGGTCAGCAAAGCCGCGATGATCGCCAGATCAAACCGGATTTGCAGTTCCGAAAATACCCCGATTGTGAGGATGACGTCGTGAACAAGAGCGGCAACTGCACCCACCGCAAACTGCCATTCAAAACGCAGCCAAATGTAGATCAGAACCGCCCCAATGGCGAGCAGGACTGCAATCGCGGCGGTTTGGATCAACTCGCCGGACACTTTGGGTCCGACGCTTTCGACTGAGACAAATTTAATATCAGGAACGATAGCCTTCAACGCCGCCTCGACATTGGCAATCAGTTCGGTTGTCACTGACTCTTGGCCGTCCTGCGCCTGAATGCGGATCATCGCGACGTTCTGGTCGTCTTCAAAGGTTGGATCGAACACTTCGGTAATTGTGATGTCGCCAAGTCCAAGGGCATCAATCGCACTGCGGTAGGCACCAACGTCAACTACTTGCGTGCTTTCGGTGCGGATTGTCGTGCCGCCGCGAAAATCGATGCCGTAGTTCAGACCGCGCACCATAAAAGAGCCAAAGGCGACAACCATCATCAGGGCAGAAATACCAAGCCAAAGCTTCCATCGCTTGAAGAAGTCGAACGAGGTTTGTTGCGGAACCAATCTGAGACGCATGACCTATACCTCGATCTTTTTTGGACGCCGACGCTCGAACCAGAGCACGATAATCAGACGGGTGACAAAAATCGCCGTAAAGACCGACGTGAGAATACCAAGCCCAAGCGTGATGGCAAAGCCGCGTACCGGGCCAGAGCCCATCACAAACAGGATCACAGCAGTGATGAACGTGGTGATGTTGGCATCCAGAATAGCCGAGAGCGCCTTCTCATAACCAAGCTCGATGGCGCGCGCCGGACCTCTGGCCGTTTTCAGTTCTTCACGGATACGCTCGAACACCAGCACATTTGCGTCCACCGCCATCCCAACCGTCAACACAATCCCGGCAATTCCCGGCAGCGTCAGTGTCGCGCCAACCAAGCTGAGCAGACCAAAGATCAATCCAATGTTGATGATCAGAGCGACGTTGGCGAACAGACCAAACAGACCATAGCTAAGCGCCATGAACACCAGCACACCAACAAAAGCGATGATTGTCGCAATCTTGCCAGCATCAATGCTATCCTGCCCAAGCTCTGGGCCAATGGTACGCTCTTCCAGAAAATCCAGCCCCGCCGGCAATGCACCGGCGCGCAGCAGAACTGCGAGCGTGGTGGATTCCTCCACTGAGAAACGGCCGGTGATAATACCAGATCCGCCCGGGATGTGGGACTGGATCGTTGGCGCACTGACCACTTCGTCGTCAAGCACAATGGCAAACGGATTGCCGATATTCTCGGCAGTATAATCGCCAAATTTGCGTGCACCGGACGTATTGAACCGGAAGGACACTGCCGGACCACCGTTCTGGTCAAAAGAAGGCTGCGCATCCACCAGCTCTTCTCCGGTGACAACGGCGGCGGCTTCAATGATGTAAAAGGTGTTCTCTTCGTCCAGCGACGGCACCAGCCGGTTGCCAATGCCCGGCGATGCGTTTCCGTCAGTCGTCCGCGATACCACAGGACTGAAAGTCAACTGCGCGGTGGTTCCGATGATGTCCTTGAGTTCTGATGCGGATCCGACACCGGGCACCTGAATCAGGATACGTTCTGTGCCTTGGCGTTGGATTGTCGGTTCGCGGGTGCCGACTTCATCAATCCGGTTGCGGATGATTTCCAGCGATTGCTGCATCGTGCGCTCGTCCGTCGAAAGCTTTTCGGCGTCTGACAGATTGACGATGATCACATCGCCTTCGGCGCGCACATCAATATCATTTGAACCTATGCCGGTCAGGGTTTGAACGGGCCGGGCCAATCCCCGCACGATTTCCAGCGCGCGGACCATGCCTTCGGACTCACCAATACGGACGCGGACTTCGCCGGGCGCGGAGGGTTGCTGGCGCACGCCGCCGACGGTGGCGCGTTCGGGGCGCAGGGCATCGCGAATCTCGGGCCACATCGCATCCATACGGGAGGCATAAACATCTTCCAGCCGCACCTGCGCCAGCAGATGGGCCCCGCCGCGCAGATCAAGACCCAGATTGACCAGACCAGAGGGCATCCATCCGGGCCAGCCGGAGACAGCACTTTCCAGTTCGGGGGTGGATCCCTGAAGCTCAATGGCAGCCAGGGCGTCGTTGTGACCCTCAACCCGGGTGTAAAACCCATTTGGAATCGCCAACAACAAGCCAACCACGCAGACCACCATGATGGTCAGCCGTTTCCAAAGATCAATTTGCAGCATTAATCTGCCTTTTCAAACACGTAGAGAGGCCGATTACTTGGCTGGTTCGGTCTTGGACGTCACAGAGGCGATGGTGCTCTGAATCAGTCGAACCTTGACGCCGTCTGAAATCTCGACTTCCACTTCGCCGTCGTCTTTGACTTTCACGACCTTGCCAATCATGCCACCCTGCGTGATCACCTGATCGCCACGGCGCACGGCCGCAACCATCGCAGCATGGTCTTTCGCCTTCTTTTGCTGAGGTCGGATCAGCAGAAAATACATGATCCCAAAGATCAGGATCAGAGGAATGAACTGGGCGATAGCACTACCATCCATGGGAGGTCCTTTTTCAGTTGTTGCGGGCCCTCCTAAGGGGGGGGCGCGAATTGCGCGGAACCTATGTCTTGGCGTTGGGCTTTGCAAGGTGTTTGCGCACAGGGATTTTGGAACCGAAATAACCGGTTTTTCTGCGCTTCCGCCGGATCAATTCACCCCCTCCAGTCAGGGAAACCACACTATCCGGCGCCCGCTTACGATGACCACCACCAAGGTTATGGTTGAACCCGGGACCGGCGCGCGGCACTGTTCAAAGCAACCTGATCAGGCCAAAGGATAACCGCAGGAGATGACATGACCCGCTGGATCATATGTGCAGCACTTGTGTTCAGCGCGCTGAGTGTTGCGGCGCAAGAGGTTGCCATGCTGCCCCCCCTGCCCAAGGCCGAGCGGGCCGACTGGCGCGCTGTCGGTCTGTTGTCAAAAGGCGGCAAAGAAAGCGGCGGCGGCTGCACCGCGACGCTGATCGCGCCTGACAAGGTGCTGACGGCGGCGCATTGTGTGGCCAATCGGGGCGGGTATTACGGCCCGCCTGAGGACATCGCATTCTGGGCCGGGCGCAACGGCAAAAAGGTCGCCGCCAGACGTTACGGCGTGCGCATCGCGGTGCACCCGATCTATGGCACCGCAAAAGGCATCGAAAAAGCATCTTATGATGTCGCGATCCTGTGGCTGAACCGGCCGATCACATCAGAGGTTGCACATCCGCTGCCGCTGTCGCCCGGCTTTGACGAGACCGCACCGCTGACGGTACTGGGCTATCAGCAACGCGATCGCAACATCCTGAACGGGCGCAATGATTGCGCCGTGGTGACGTCGCGGTCGTACGTCTATCAGCTCAACTGTCATGTGATCAGCGGCAATTCCGGCGGTCCGGTATTGCAGCGTGCAGATGGCGGCTGGCACCTGGTCGGCGTGGTGAGCGCCAAAGCCGGAGTCGCCGGACCCGGCCGCGCCATCGTCGCGCGCATCGGGCGCTGGATTTTGCACCAGTTGGACACCCCAAAAGCCAACTAGATCTCTGAGTTGTCTTGGCAGTGACGTGCAATGGCGTCATGATGGGCGTGTATTTGAGGTGGAGTTGCGGATTTGAGCAAGAGTGAAAAGCCTGACACAACGGATTGGCCAAAGCTGAGAGGGGTAATTAGTTTCTGCAAAGCGCAGTGGCTACGCAGTGTGATTGCAATCATCGTTTTGATCCTCCTTGCCATTCTGGTCGTTCCAACCGCGGCGGAGTTCTTGCGTGCAGTTTGGGGCATAGACACTTTCAAAGACGAGGAGGCGCAAAGCTCTGCCATCAGAAACATAGGGCTTGTTCTGGCGGCGATGATTGGTGTGCCTTTTGTGATTTGGCGGTCTGCGATTGCCCAGAAACAAGTTAATGTTGCGGAACAGGGCCAGATCACCGATCGGATCAACAAGGCTGTTGAAGGGCTGGGCACCGAGAAGACGATTAAACGACAACGCACAGATCCGAACGGATTACTTGTTTACGAGCTTGATTCCGACGGCAGCGTGATCTTTTCAAAGCCAATCTTTGAGGAAACGTCGGAACCTAATATCGAAGTCCGGGTCGGCGCGATCTACGCGCTGGAACGGATCGCGCAGGACAGCGACCGGGATCATATCCAGATCATGGAAATCCTCTGCGCCTATATTCGCGAAAATGCGCCAGCGGAGAATGCAGAAACTTCCTTGTTCGATTCTGAACAACAGCCGAATCTCGCAGACGTAAAAACATGGGCACGCCAACTCAAAGGTCCCAGAACCGACATTCGCGTCGCACTGGAAGTCATTGGCCGCCGATCAAAAAATCAGATCGCACTGGAACGCGCAGCAGAGGTGCGCGGCAGCAAGGTCGGATACCAATTGGACCTGCGGGACACTTGTTTGCAGACTGCGGATCTATCAGAATTAGATTTCGAACATGCGCTGTTCAACGAGGCGCAGATGCAGGGGGCATACCTCTTCATGGCGCAGATGCAGGGGGCAAACCTCATCTCGGCGCAGATGCAGGGGCAGACCTC
>CBDTVL010000028.1:0-23868 GCA_965363755.1 uncultured Sulfitobacter sp. | reverse complement strand
GGGCTGGCGGTTCAAGTGCTTTTGTCTAACATGACGGCTATTTAGGACGGTTGTTGATTTAGTTACTCTTGGGATCAGGTTTTTATATTAAGGTTGGGGCCACGTTGACCATCTTTGGCTTTGCCGTTCTGTTTGCTCTTGCGCCGCTGGGTTTCAGCGACATTCTATTGCGTGCGATGAATATTCCGGCGATGCGGCCCTTTTTTGCTGATCTACGCACCATACCGTTTCTTGGTCAGCTCATGCAGTATGACAATCTCCGTCCCGTGAATCCGGTTGATCCCTAGGGAAGACCATACAACTACCCAAGGGTTTGGTCTATCTCGAGCCGCTATTCTGAATTTGTCGAGATCCGTATTTCTGTCTTGGCAGCCTGCAATTCCTGATATTCTAAAGTCTTGTAATTGGCTTGATTTGGAGGGTCAATTCACCAGCCGCAGTCTTTGCAATTGTGATTCTTGCTCTTTCACCACCGATCACGCTTTTGCTGGAACGCGGAAACAATGATGGTTTCGCCTTTCTTGCTGGTCCTGATGTCAGTGTATTGGTACGGGCCTTTCCGAACACCGCTCTCAATTGCCCTCGCCGCTGGCTTGAAGGTCTTTCCTGCAGTTGCCTTGCCATTTGTGTTCAAGCCCAAGAACCCTTTTCCATACCTTTTGGCGCTCGCAATCGCCTCACCGTTGCTGGTCTCAGCTTTAATCGATGTGCAGGCTATTCTCGGGGCAACGCCGGTTTGCGCCAGGCTAAGCTATGGAATTCCGAGTTTTGCAGCGTGGCTTGGGATACTTGCACAGAAATCCGCAGGATTTCAATCTACGAGCAGAGTGCTGATCGCTGCTTTCAGCGACAGTCTTATTGCGCGTTGTTTGGAGCATTCCGGTCATTTCTCGCGCCGCACGGGCATATCTTGTTCAACGTTGTGACATTTGCCGCGGCCGCATTGCTCTACCCGCTGGTAGCTATCTACGAAATGGCTACGCTCAGACAAGGCTCACCAGAACTATGAGCATGGATTGGGAATTGGTGAAAATGGGCAAAGCTATTAATGAGTTGATAGAAGTCGAAAAAGTCATAGAGGAGATGATGGAACAAGGGCCAAACCGCGCCACATCCGCGTCGCGCAACGACTCGGGAATTGCGCATCAAAACCCATTTGTTTGGCGAGACTCGGAATGACCGAGAGATATTGCTCAGCACGGCCAGAAGAAGCGCACTTAAGGTGGGCAGGGTGTCTACATCGTATTTCCAAACGACTAAACGCTCCGAATTTTGGTACGACAAAACCAGCTCTACAATTAACCGCATGGGGGTGACGATGTGTGCCCGTTTTCCGCTTTGCCGACTGTGCGGGCTTTGCACTGGGTGTATTCCATGTGGTCTCGGGCGCACCGATCCCAGTTGACAGCACCCGCCAATTTGATGTGGGCCGCGAAGATGCGAGTCTGGCTATGGAAGAATTCTCTCAAGTCAAATACATCTGCAGCAACTGGGCATGAGGAGAAACGGAAAATGCTGACAAATGACACGCTTGCGCAATGGGATCGCGAAAATTTTTTTCACCCTTCTACCCATCTTGCCCAACATGCGCGCGGTGAAACACAAACCAGCGTGATCAAAACCGCCTCGGGCGTCTATATCGAAGACCGTGACGGCAACAAACTGCTGGATGCCTTTGCCGGTCTTTACTGCGTGAACGTCGGTTATGGCCGCCAGGAAATCGCCGAGGCCATCGCGACCCAGGCGCGCGAGTTGGCTTACTATCATTCGTATGTTGGTCACGGTACCGAAGCCTCGATCACGCTGTCCAAGATGATCCTTGATCGCGCCCCCAACAACATGTCGAAAGTCTATTTCGGTCTCGGCGGATCAGATGCAAATGAGACCAATGTCAAACTGATCTGGTATTACAACAATATTCTTGGCCGACCGGAAAAGAAAAAGATCATTAGCCGCTGGCGTGGCTATCATGGATCAGGCCTTGTAACTGGGTCTCTGACCGGGCTCGAACTGTTCCACAAGAAATTCGATCTGCCGCTTGCGCAGGTGATCCACACCGAAGCGCCATATTACTATCGCCGCGACAATCTGGATCATAGTGAAGCCGAGTTTGTGGCGCATTGTGTGGCCGAGCTGGAGGCGCTGATCAACCGTGAAGGCGCAGACACCATCGCGGCATTCATCGGCGAGCCGGTTCTGGGCACTGGTGGCATCGTGCCGCCGCCAGCAGGTTATTGGGCGGCAATCCAGACCGTATTGCGCCAGCATGATATCCTGCTGGTCGCCGATGAAGTCGTGACCGGATTTGGCCGTTTGGGCAGCATGTTTGGTTCGGACCACTACGGGATGGAATCAGATATAATCACCATCGCCAAAGGGCTGACCTCGGCTTACGCCCCGCTCTCTGGCTCGATCATATCCGAAAAGATGTGGAAGGTACTTGAACAAGGCACCGATGAAAACGGCCCGATCGGCCACGGCTGGACCTATTCGGCCCATCCGATCGGGGCTGCAGCGGGTGTAGCAAACCTCAACTTGATTGATGATCTCAACCTGATTGCGAACGCAGGCTCGATCGGGGCTTATTTGAAGCAATCGATGCAAGAGGCGCTATCCACCCATGCCAATGTTGGTGATGTGCGCGGTGAAGGGATGCTTTGCGCCGTTGAGTTTGTGAAGGACAAAGACAGCCGGACCTTCTTTGATGCGTCTGAGAAGATCGGCCCGCAAATCTCCGCTGCCCTTTTGGCGCAGGACAAAGTCATTGCCCGCGCCATGCCGCAAGGGGATATTCTAGGCTTTGCGCCGCCGTTTTGTCTAACTCGTGAAGAAGCAGACACTGTCGTCGCGGCGACTTTGCGCGCGGTGACAACTGTATTGGGTTGATCCACATAAGACAGACGCTTGCTTGCAGCGCTGACGGATCTGGGCAGCGTCGGTTTGTAAAACGGTGTTCACTTTTGCCTAGGTTTCACGGCCCCATCAGGGCAAATCGGCTTGAGGCGGGCTGGGCGGAGCCTTAGTTTTTCCGGATGACTAAACGCCTCTGAGGTACAATTAGCTATCCGACTTATCGGGCCAGAAAGGAGGCGCTCTTTTATGACCTCACATGTTCTGATTTTGTGTAATGTTCAGGTTATGGGGACGGAGTGGCTTAGGTCATTGGCAAATAACTACTTTGTTTTTACAAATGATAGAATCTTAGCAACCAACTGGGTGGGACAATGAAAAATAAAATGACATCGCAAAGAGCATCAAACATGACGCGGCGCAGATTGCTGGGCAGCGGAGCCGCTGTCGCAACGACTTTGGGACTCGCTGGGCTACCGGGGCCGTTGCTGGCCCAGGACGTGGTGAAAGTGGCCGGCATTTACACGGTCCCGGTCGAGCAACAATGGGTAAGCCGGATTCACAAAGCCGCAGAGGCAGCGAAGGCCCGCGGCGACATTGAGTACACCTATTCAGAAAATGTCAGCAACACCGATTATGCCCGCGTGATGCGTGAATATGCCGAGCAAGGCTATCAGATGATCATCGGTGAGGTGTTTGGCGCTGAAGACGAGGCCCGCGAAGTGGCTGCAGATTATCCCGATATCGGGTTTCTGATGGGATCTAGCTTCAAAGAAGATGATGCGCTGCATAACTTTGCTGTTTTTGATAACTACATTCAGGATGCGGCCTATTTGTCGGGCATCATCGCCGGTGCAATGACCAAGGCAAACAACATCGGCATGGTCGGCGGCTTCCCGATCCCAGAAGTGAACCGGCTCATGAACGCATTTATGGCCGGGGCCGCGGAAATGAACCCTGATATTACTTTCCAGGTCAGCTTCATTGGCAGCTGGTTTGATCCACCCAAGGCAAAAGAAACCGCGTTTGCCATGATCGAAAATGGTGCTGACGTTCTCTACGCTGAACGCTTTGGCGTTTCGGACGCGGCGCAGGAAAAAGGTGTGCTTGCCATTGGCAACGTGATCGATACTCAAGCCGATTATCCCGAAACTGTCGTCGCCTCAGCCATATGGCACTTTGAGCCGACGTTGGACAAAGCCATTGGGCTAGCCAAAGCCGGTAAGTTCAAAGCTGCGGATTACGGCGTGTATTCCTTCATGAATGAAGGCGGCTGTTCTTTGGCGCCGCTTGGTACATTTGAGGGCAAAGTGCCGACTGAAGCCCTTGAGCTTGTGGCAACGCGAACCGAAGCGATTAAGGACGGTTCGTATACTGTGGTCATCAATGATGATGAGCCGAAGTCGAAATAAGTGACCAATACTCTCAACAAGGCGCGGGTGGTCCTGCGCCTTGATAACATCACCAAAACCTTTGGCGCGTTGGTTGCAAACGACGCCATCAGCTTTCAGTTACATGAAGGTGAGGTCATTGCCCTGCTGGGCGAGAACGGTGCCGGCAAGACCACATTGATGAATATCCTGTTTGGCCACTACACGGCAGATTCAGGGGACGTCGAAGTGTTTGGTGAAAAGCTGCCTGCTGGCAACCCGCGCGCCACGCTGGCGGCGGGCGTCGGCATGGTGCATCAACATTTCACCTTGGCCGATAACATGACGGTTTTGGAAAACATTGTGCTTGGGACGCTGCCGCTGTGGAAACTGAGTTTTGGACGGGCTCAGGCCAAGGCACGCATTTTGCAACTGGTCGAAGACTACGGGCTCAGCGTGGATCCCGACGCCCGCGTCGGCAACCTGTCGGTCGGAGAACGCCAACGCGTCGAAATATTGAAAGCCCTTTACCGCAACGCGCGTATCCTGATTCTGGACGAGCCGACAGCGGTTCTGACGCCACAGGAAACCGACGATCTGTTTGCCACGATGCGCAAAGCGTTGGCTTTGGGGCTATCAGTGATCTTCATATCTCACAAGTTGCACGAGGTAACCGCAATCTCGAACCGGGTAGTGGTATTACGCCATGGCAAATTGGTCGCCGAGGCGCTGACTGCTGAAACCGACCGCCACATGCTCGCTGAAATGATGGTTGGGGAAGAAGTGACACCGCCTGACGTGCAGGCCTGTACACCGGGTAAAGTCCTTCTGGAACTGAAGGCCGTAACAACTCCTGACCGTGGCAGCGCGCCCGGGCTGAAAGCCGTTGACCTGCAGGTCAGGTCTGGTCAGATCATTGGTCTGGCAGGCGTGTCAGGCAATGGGCAGAGCGCGCTTGCTGAATTGGTTGGTGGGTTGATCCGGCCCGCACAGGGCGCGCTGGCCGTAAACGGGGCAGCGCCGGTCAACTGGTCGCCCAGAACAGCAGTGGGGGCGGGTATCGCCCGTATTCCCGAGGATCGTCACAAGACGGGCACGATCTCTGATTTCGATCTGACAGAGAACGCGGTTCTGGAGCTTTATGCCCAAGCACCATACAGCCGCAAAGGCTGGATGAACTGGGGCGTCGCGCGGGACTTTACCCAAAATATCATAAAGACTTACGATGTGCGCTGCCCTGGTCCCGAGACCCGCATCCGGCTGTTGTCGGGGGGCAATATGCAAAAGTTGATTCTGGGTCGGGTGCTCGAAACTGACCCCGTAATTGTTCTGGCCAATCAACCGGTGCGCGGCTTGGATATTGGGGCGCTCACATATGTGCATGCGCAATTGCTGGCCGCGCGCGATCGTGGCGCCGCAGTGATCCTGATTTCGGAAGATCTCGACGAGATTGTTGCGCTTTCGGATGTAATTCATGTGATATCTGAAGGGCGTCTCTCGCCCGGTTTTGAACGTGGCAGCAAGACCACCGCCGAACTTGGCGTCTGGATGGCAGGTCATGGATTTGATGAAGGTCACACCCATGCGGCTTGAACCCATCGCAAATCCGACGCTGCAACGCACAATCGGTCTGCCGGCAATCGCTCTTATAAGTACGGTTGTCTTGACCTCGCTTTTGGCCATGGTCGCGGGTGCGTCCCCGTTTTCAGTGCTCGGGCTGATCCTGAAGGGATCATTCGGCTCAAAATTTGCCACTCTCGAAACACTTAACCGCGCCACACCGTTGATATTCACTGGCCTTGCAGTTGCGGTCGCATTTCGTGCGAAACTTTGGAACATAGGGGCAGAGGCGCAACTCTACGTCGGGGCGGTTGTAACAGTTGTGTTGGGGGCAGGCGCGTTGCCGTGGCCGTCGGCTGCGCTGATCCCGACAATTGCGGTGGCCGCAATGGGGGCGGGGGCACTGGTTTTATTGCTGCCGACATTTCTGAAAACGCGCTTTGGCGTGGACGAAGTTGTCACCACATTGCTGTTGAACTTTGTGGTTCTGCTTTGGGTTTCAATGCTTCTGGAGGGGCCGTTAAAGGATCCGATGGCGATGGGTTGGCCAAAATCAGAAAAGCTGATTGGTGAGGCGCGGCTGCCCCGGATTGTGGAAGGTTTACGGCTGCACTGGGGATTTGGTTTAGCTTTGATTTCAGCGGGAATAATCTGGCTGATCCAAGCCCGCACAACGCTTGGGTATGAGATGCGGGCGGTGGGGCAGAACAAAGACGCGGCGCGTTTTGCGGGAATCCCTGTCAACCTTGTCCTGATCAAGACCGCACTTTTGTCGGGTGGTCTGGCGGCGCTTGCGGGGTTCTCGGAAGTGGCCGGTTTGAAAGGTAGCCTGACTTTGGATTTGTCACCGGGATTTGGCTATACCGGTATCATCGTGGCAATGCTGGCATTGCTGAACCCGCTGGCTGTTGTGGTGGCTGCGCTGTTTGTGGCGGGCATTTTTGTCGGTGCAGATTCAATGAGCCGGGCAGTAGGTGTGCCCACCTATCTGGCTGATATCATGCTGGCGACGGCCTTGCTGATGATGGTGCTTGCGATCATGCTCACCCGATTCCGCGTACGTTGGGATTGACGATGGATATTCTCGATATTCTTCTCTCCGCAAGCTTTTGGGCCGCTGCGATCCGCATCGCCAGCCCGCTGATTTTTGCCGCCCTTGGCGAATTGATCTGCGAACGCGCCGGTGTTTTGAACCTCGGCATCGAAGGCATCATGGTCGTGGGGGCTTTTGCCGGGTGGATGACAGTTTATGCTGGCGGCGGATTGTGGATGGGCGTGGGGGTGGCAATGGCGGCTGGAATGCTGTTTGGGTTGCTGCATGGCACGCTGACCGTGCCTTTTGGCTTGTCACAGCATGTTGTCGGTCTCGGCATCACGTTGCTGGCGACGTCACTGACCTACTTCTGTTACCGGCTGGCCCTTCCCGAGGTGACTTCACCGCCCAAGATCGAAGCATTCCAGCCCTTGGCGATCCCCGTCTTGTCCGACATTCCTGTCGTTGGCGCCGCGTTGTTCACCCAGACGCCATTGACCTATCTGGCTTTTGTTCTGGTCGCGGTGGTTTCAGTCATCCTGTATCGCACACCGCTGGGTTTGGCCTTGCGTGCGGCTGGCGAAAATCCATCTGCGGTGGCGGCGCAGGGCCTGTCGGTCAGTGCCATTCGCATCGGAGCGGTGATGGTCGGCAGCGGATTGATGGCTGTTGGCGGCGCGTTTCTGACCATGTCCGCATTCAATTCCTTCTTCTTCGAGATGGTCAACGGTCGCGGATGGATCTGCATTGCGCTGGTTGTATTCGGATCGTGGAAACCTGGGAAAACTCTGATCGGAGCCATCTTGTTTGCCGCCTTTGATGCGCTACAAATCCGGGTGCAGCAAACGCCACTTGGCGCGGATGTACCCTATCAAATCTTCCTGATGATGCCGTATCTGTTGTCAATTCTTGCGCTGGTCATCATGTCGCGCAGAGCAGAAGTGCCCGCAGCCCTAATGGTGCCGTTTAACAAAGGAGAGCGCTGATGTTTGATCTGATCGTGAAAGGCGGCAGTCTGCCAGACGGACGGGTGGCTGATATCGGCATTGAAGGCAGCAAGATCACTGCCATCGGCACGCTCGACGTCGAAGCCGGTCAGATCATTGAGGCCAGCGGTGATCTCGTCAGCCCGCCCTTTGTCGATCCGCATTTCCACATGGACGCAACGCTTTCTTACGGCACACCTCGGATTAACAAGTCGGGGACTTTGCTGGAAGGCATCGGATTGTGGGGTGAGTTAAAGCAAGTGATGACGCAGGACGAGGTCGTGGAACGCGCGCTGACCTATTGTGACTGGGCCGCCTCGATGGGGTTGCTGGCCATTCGCAGTCACGTCGACACCTGCGATGATCGCCTGATGGGGGTCGAGGCCTTGCTGGAAGTCAAAAAGCAGGTTGCAGATTACATTGACCTGCAACTTGTGGCCTTTCCTCAGGACGGGCTGTATCGCGATCCGACCGCTTTACAGAATACCATTCGCGCTCTGGATAAAGGCGTTGATGTGGTCGGAGGTATCCCGCATTTTGAACGCACGATGGCCGACGGTGCTGCATCGGTGACAACCTTGTGTGAGATGGCAGCACAGCGTGGTCTCATGGTCGATATGCATTGCGATGAGTCCGACGATCCGATGTCGCGCCATATCGAGACGTTGATCTATGAGACGCAAAGACTTGGATTGCAGGGCCGTGTCGCCGGGTCACATCTGACGTCGATGCATTCGATGGATAACTACTACGTTTCAAAGTTGTTGCCGTTGATGGCCGAGGCTGAAGTGGCCGCCATCCCCAACCCGCTGATCAATATCATGCTACAGGGGCGGCATGACAGCTTTCCCAAACGCCGGGGGCTGACGCGGGTGAAAGAGATGCTCGCGCTTGGGATTACTGTCGGTTTTGGGCAGGATTGTGCGATGGATCCCTGGTACTCGCTGGGAACGGCAGACATGCTGGATGTGGCGTTCATGGGTCTTCATGTCGCGCAGATGAGCAGCCCGGATGAGATGCGCCAGTGTTTTGAAATGGTCACCGAGGCCAACGCCAAAATCATGGGGCTGACAGATTACGGGCTGCGGGTTGGGGCCAAGGCGTCGCTGGTTGTGCTGGACGCCGGCAGCCCGATTGAGGCCGTGCGGCTTAGGCCGGACCGGTTGTGCGTGATCGCAGCGGGAAAGGTGATATCCACCAAAGTCAGGAACGACGCGCATCTTTCGCTGCCCGGCAGACCAGACAGCATGCGCAGACGACACGCGGCGCATTCACGGCCTTAGTTCCAGTATTTCCCGCGCTTCGCCGCAAGTGGCGACGGGTCGTTCATATTTTTCGCATAACGCCACCGCGCGCCGTACCAGCGCTGCATTAGAAGGCGCCAGCGTATTGCGATCAAGGCGCATATTGTCCTCAAGCCCGGTGCGCGTATGCCCCCCCGCCGCAATGCACCATTCATTCACCTCGATTTGCGCCGGTCCCACCCCAGCGCCACACCACTGTGCATCCGGCGCAAGCCGGTTGACGGTTTTGATGTAATAGTCAAATACATCCCGGTCTGCAGGCATTGCATTTTTCACGTTCATGACAAACTGCACGTATAGTTTGCCCGGAATCCGCCCGTCACGGTTCATCGCGGCGGCCTGATGGATGTGGGACAGATCAAAGGCCTCAATTTCAGGTTTGACGACATATTCGCGCATTTCGGACGCAAGCCAGTCAACCAGATCGGGCGGGTTTTCGTAAACACGAGTGGGAAAGTTGTTCGAACCAACTGACAGCGATGCCATGTCTGGGCGCAAGGACAGCATCCCACCGCGCTCTTCGCCTGCACCCGACCGGCCGCCGGTTGAGAGCTGGATGATCATTCCGGGACAGTGCTGTTGCACCCCCTCCATAAGGCGGGCGAACTTCTCGGGATCTGAGGATGGGCTCTCGTCTTCGTTGCGCACATGCGCGTGGCAAATCGCGGCCCCTGCATCATAGGCTTCGTGGGTTGATTCAACCTGCTCTGCAATGGTTGTCGGGACAGCCGGATTGTTGGCTTTGCGTGCAACTGATCCTGTGATTGCAACACAGATGATACAAGGTTGGGTCATGATCCGAGCGTCCTTAAAGAGAATACTTGTGCGTCAAATTCGGTCAAAATGGAGGTTCTCATTACCTGAACCGAGCCGGGCTGACAGGCGCGATCATCAGGGGCCGGGACCTCAGGTGCAAGCCCTGAATGCGATCTCTATCCGGTCGTGAAGCATGCAAACACCGTGACTTAGCACCCTGAGCACGACAAATGGCCCATTTTCTGTTACACTGCGCAAACGCCTTTCATTTGGGGCCACGTCGTACTGTGCTGAGCCCCGAGTTCGCCGAAGCCTTTTGGGGATACAGAACGTCATGGTCAAAACAATAGGCAATCCGCTCTCCTGGATGGCACATGCGTTTGGACGCAGTTCACGCCATATCGGGGACGGTGCGGCCGAACTGGGTGGTGCGGAAACGGGCCCAATTGAAATCAGAGATTTGCAGATTTCTGACCTCGGGCTCGCGCTTCGAAAAGGGGTCGACGATTTTATGGCCTTGCGCACGGATGTGATGTTTATCGTCGTAGTTTACCCAATAGTAGGCGTCCTTTTGGCGTGGTTTGCGGTGAATCGCGAACTACTGCCGCTTCTTTTTCCGTTGATGTCGGGGTTTGCACTGATTGGGCCTGCCGCTGCGATCGGTCTCTATGAGATGAGCCGACGGCGAGAACTTGGTCAGAAAGCCAGTTGGGGTGATGCGTTTGGCATTATCGGGTCACCTTCGTTTATCCCCATCGTCGTTCTGGGAGGCTACCTTTTTGCGATCTTTGTCGTTTGGATGTTCACAGCATCCTCGATTTATAATCTGACACTTGGTCCAGAGACTCCAGTGTCGATGTCAGCCTTAGTCCGGGATGTCTTTACCACAACTGCCGGATGGCAAATGATGTTCTTTGGTATCACAATTGGGTTCGTGTTTGCGGCACTTGTATTGGCGATCAGCCTAGTCTCGTTTCCGCTTCTCATTGACCGTCATGTTGGCATCCCGAATGCTGTCATCACGTCAGTGAAGATCACTGCGAAGAACCCGGTACCGGTGGCCGTGTGGGGCGTGATTATTGTTGCAATGCTGGGCATAGGGATAGCCACCCTGTTTGTAGGGTTGATTTTTGTTCTCCCCATCCTTGGCCATGCAACCTGGCACCTCTACCGACGCGCAGTGGTCGCGCATGATCAACCAGACTGACGCGATACGTAAAAGATCAGAGCTGGCGTATTTTCAGTTTGGAAATACGGTTGCCATCCCGCGCTGCGACTTCAAACCGGAAGCCGTGGAATGAAAAGACCTGACCGACGTTCGGGATCATCTGGGCCTCGTGAATCACCAGACCTGCGACTGTGTTGGCTTCGTCATCGGGCAGAGACCAGTCTGTTGCGCGGTTCAGGTCGCGAATTGTCATCGTCCCGTCGACCTGAATGATGTCATTGTCGAGTTTGCTCACCGGATGTTCTGCGTCGGGATCAAATTCATCGGTGATTTCACCGACAATTTCTTCCAGAATATCTTCGAGCGTTATCAGCCCTTGAAGCGAACCATACTCATCGACCACAAGCGCAAAATGGCTTCGCATCCGCAAGAACTGGCGCATCTGGTCGTCCAGTGTCGTGGTCTCGGGCACAAAATAAGGTGGCTTGCTCACGTCATCGATTTTGAAATCCTTGAGCCCTTCAGCCCCGGGTTCGCCGCGGACCAGTTTGTGCATTGCGCGCAATAGGTCTTTGGCGTGAACGACACCAGTGATGTTTTCCTGATCACCGTCAAACACCGGCAATCGGGTATGATTGCTTTCCAGACACTGGTTAAGGATCTGATCGGGGGCGTGTGCTGCGTTGATCATTTCGATGCCAGAGCGATGGAGCATGATTTCTTCTACCGCCCGCTCGCCTAGATCGAGCGCGCCAAGGATGCGGTCGCGGTCTTCTTTTTCGACCACACCTTCGGAATGGCCGAGTTGAAGCGCACCAGCGATTTCTTCTCTGACCGCCAGAACATTTTTGTCCGGGTCGATTTGCACACCAAACAGGCGCAACATGCCCCGAACTAATAGTCTGACAACACTGACGACCGGTGAAAAGATCAGTATCACGATCCGGATCACCGGCGAAACCAGGGCTGCGGCTCGTTCCGCATTGGTGATCGCATAAGTTTTGGGCAATACTTCGGCGAAGATCAAAACCAAAAGCGTCATCACCAGGGTCGCCAGCGCGACACCGCTTTCCCCGAATGCACGGGTGAAGATGACGGTGGCCAGGGACGCGGCCAGGATGTTTACTAGGTTATTGCCCAGCAATACCGAACCGATCAGCCGCTCGTTGTCTTCGGTGATTTCAAGGGCATGTTGCGCCCCTTTGTTGCCTTTGCCGGCCTGAGCGCGCAATTTTCCGCGCGACGCGGCGGTGAGCGCGGTCTCTGACCCGGAAAAGAAGCCTGAGAGCACGAGAAGGAACAAGATCACACAAATTGTGATCCAGAACGCGCTATCGAGCAAGGCGGGGGCAGTGTCCATTTCGGTCTTTGTCCTTTATCCTAAGACGCAGGTTATGGGGCTGTGTTGCGTTGCAATCAAGGGAGCCAATTATGAAGATCGCTGATTTGGGTGTATTGGACGCAACTTTGGCCCTGTTTGGTGGGCCATATTCCAATGCTCAGGCGACGGAGGCATTTTTCAAGGCGGTTGCGCAGCAGGGCGTTCGACCCGAGGCCACGATCTGCACCGGCGATGTTGTTGCCTATTGCGGCAATCCCCGCAAAACAATTGATCTGGTCCGTGCATCGGGATGCACTGTCGTGGCTGGCAACTGTGAACGCCAGTTGGCGACACGTGCATCAAATTGTGGATGTGGGTTTGGGGTGGGCACCGCCTGTGACCTGTTATCTGCTGGGTGGTTTTCATATGCAAATGCTCAGGTGGGCGACGCGGACCGAGGCTGGATGGAGACCTCTCCGGATATAGCTGTCTTTGCCCATCAGGGCGAACGCTATGCCGTGATCCATGGCGGGATCACCGATATCAGCCGATTTTTGTGGCCAACCTCTGCTGATGATATGTTTGAAGAGGAGATAGCAGC
This sequence comes from uncultured Sulfitobacter sp., assembly GCA_965363755.1. Lineage (GTDB taxonomy): Bacteria > Pseudomonadota > Alphaproteobacteria > Rhodobacterales > Rhodobacteraceae > JL08. The sequence goes on along the minus strand of CBDTVL010000028.1, from coordinate 10,919 downwards.
AATCGCCCAAACCATCGGCGCGGTCCAGAATGTCATTGCCGGACACTCGGGCATCCCGTTTCAGCGCGAAGTTGCGGGGGTGCGTTGGATCAATGCGGGGGCAATCGGCATCCCACCCAACGACGGGCGCCAAATGACCCGATATGCGATTCTGGATGGCGGAGATGTGCGATTTCATCAGTTGCACTATGACGTGAAGGGGGCTGTTGCTGACATGCGAAAAGCCGGGTTGGTTCAGGGCTACGAACAGGCGTTGGTAACGGGCTATTGGCCGTCCGAAGATGTGTTGCCACCTGATTTACGCAGTCTTTCCTTTGCCAATGGATGATGATCCAGCACCAGATCAGACAACCTTTCGTCCAGAACATGGGTGTAGATTTCAGTTGTCGAGACGTCGGCGTGACCCAGCAATGTCTGGATCACGCGGAGATCAGCACCGTTGGCAAGCAGATGCGTGGCAAAGGCATGGCGCAGAGTATGCGGCGTTACCTTGTCTGCGTTGACGCCACCAGTGACCGCAAGTTCCTTTATCAGCATATAAAACCAGTTCCGTGTCAGGTGACCTGATTTGCCGCGCGATGGAAACAGGTATCGCGATGCGGGCAGGCCCTTTGATTTTGCAAGATCCTGTTGTGCATCCCAGCTCATGAGCCAGTCTGACAGTGCCTTTCGGGCCGGAGGCGATAGTGGCACCATGCGTTCCTTGCCACCTTTGCCAAGCACAAGCAACATTCGGGGATCTCCGCGCGCTGAGCTGACAGGCAAGGCAACCAGTTCGCTGACCCGCATTCCTGTGGCATAGAGCAATTCCATCAGGCAGGTGTTGCGCAGCCGGTCTTCGGCGCTGCGCCCAACCGTTCGGGCGGCGCCAAGCAATTTGTCAACTTCGGGCACAGCGAGCGTTTTTGGAAGGCGCTGGGCACGCCCCGGTCCTTTGATCTGAATGGCGGGATTGTCAGAGCGCCATCCTTCGTCAAAGGCAAAGCGATACAATTGTTTGATCGCCGACAGGCGCCGGGCGCGGGTGGCGCGCGACAAGCCCTGCGCGTCGCAGTCAATCAGATAGGCTTCAATTTGATCACGCGAAGCTGACGCAAACCCTGTATTGCTGCGCGTTGTCCAATTCGCGAAATCCTTCAGGTCACGACCATAGGCCAGCAACGTATTGTTAGCCGCGCCCAACTCGGCAGCTTGTGCCTCAAGAAAGGTGGAGATCCACAAATGATCGTTGCGCGGCGCCATTCTATGTCTCGGGTATGCGTAGCAGCAACTGCAGGCTGGCGCGACGTGCGATGTCCTCAAGCCCAAATGCACGAAGGGCGGCCAGCGACTGCGTCAAAGAATTCAGGTCGCCTTTTGCGCCCCGATCAAACAACGCCATTGCACGCAAGATTGCTTCACCCAGTTGGCCCCCGGCCGCCAGTGCAGTCAATTCTCTAGGGGGACTTTCAGACCCAAACGCGTCGGCAATGGCGGCAGCGATGGGATCAGGTGCCACAAGCCCCGAGACGTCACCTTTAGCCAATCCGGTCAGAAAAGACAGGCGCGGTGTCTGAGCCGGGTAGTGTTGGGCCGCCGTCTCGTAGTCCGGCGACAAAAGCGCGATTTCATAGGCAGTACTGGTCGAAGATCCTGTCAGCGGCACATCGCTAAGATCAGCTGCGAAAATCTGGGCAAAGGACACATCCAGTTTTATTGACTGCATAGTGTGCCATGCAGAGGGTAAGGTTTTGGTCACTGCATCCGGACTGCGGCTTTTTAGCGCGGTGTCAAACCGCTGTATTGCCTCCACTCGATCCCAGATGCCACCGGAGGCGGCCGGTTCACGTGCCGTATAGATCCCAAGCAATCTGTTTGCGGGCAGTGCACCGCTGCGGCTGAGCCGTTCAGCAGCCTCAAGCTGTGCCTTCCATCCGGCAACATCACGTAAATCAGCGCTGGCGTATGTGCGCGGAAGAGAGGCGGCGGGCAGCGCTTCGCCGATGGATTCGCGCAACCGGAAGATCAAAGGTGTCACTTTGCTGGGGTCAACCAGCGGAAGAGCCTCATCAGAGATGTCCATTTCCAGAAACCGGGCAAGCAAAGCGTATTCGGGTTTGCGGATCAGGCTAAGCGCGTGACCGGAATCAAGCATGAGCGCTGCGTTTTGCCAGTCGCCGGCCCGTGCCGCGCAAAAGACACGCGCACTATAACTCGGGGCAAGATGCGGTGCGCGGATCATTATCGCACAGGCAGTGTCTTCGTTCCCCGTCAGTAAAGTTACGTCAAACCATCGGGAAAACAACGCCACCGAGCGCTCCGGCATGGCCTGCTCGATTAGCGACTGCGCTGGTTCGAGTGCACCCAGCGTAATCAACTTGTCAATGCGCGCCAAAAGCAGTGCTTGTGCGCCTTTGTCACCCGGGTTCTGATCCGCCTCTGCCAATAGCAATTTGTAAAGCAGGGATTGCATTGCGGGTAATTCTTCGACCGGCAAATCTCTGATTAGGCGTACAAGCGTATCGGAATTGGACCCATTCCAGAGGGTCCCGGGTAGACCCGTTACGCTGCTTGGAACAAGACCTACCGATCGTGTCGCGCTCTGTTCCAAGGGAGCAACCGAAATCTCTGGTCGAGCGGCGCTGAGGGTGGTCAGTGGTTCGTCTGGCGTCATCGCTGCGGGCGTGGGCGGGTTTTGGTTTAGCCAGTCAATTGCCGATAGCGGTTGTTGCGCATCTGCCTGCAGCCCACCCAATGTCAGAAACAGGCATAATCCAACAGCCTTGACGTCAGTCCGCATTCAGAATCACCGGCTCTCTCACTTCGACCTGCGGTGCAGAGAAATCGGCACCAAAAAACGGCCCCAAGTAGGCATATGCAACCAGCGCAATGAATCCAAACACGCTCAGGTATAGCACCGCCTTGAACAATCGCCGCATGTCTTCCCCAATTCTACACAAATACCGCGGTCTTTGCCCGCTGAAAAAACTTATATATGGCCTTTTTGGTAAGATCACGTCATTCACGACAAAATGAGCGAAATTAGGCATAGCATGTCTCGGCAAGACGTTGGAGCAATACAGTATCAGCTGAACAAGACCGTGGTTTTGGTGGGTATGATGGGGGCCGGGAAAACCGCAGTAGGGCGGGCCTTGGCAACAAGGCTGGGCGTGCCGTTTCTGGACAGCGACCACGAGATCGAGGTTGCCGCTGCGCATACCATCGCAGAGATTTTTGAGCGGGACGGTGAAGATTTCTTTCGGGTAAAGGAATCCCAGATCATCTCACGTCTGTTGGTCGAACAGCGCGGGATTCTGTCAACCGGGGGCGGAGCTTTTCTGGCACCTCAGAACCGCAAGGAAATCTCAGACAAAGGCGTGTCAGTGTGGCTGGACGCCGACCTTGATCTGCTATGGGCCCGGGTGCGGCACAAGGACACTAGGCCGCTTTTGCGCACGCCTGATCCTCTTGCCCGGCTCACCGAACTCTATGAAGAACGGAGGCCGATTTATCGCCAGGCCAATCTGTCGGTCAAAGCGAACAAGCGCTATTCCATTGAAAAAATGGGTGATCGAGTGATTGAAGCACTGCTCAGCCGACCAGATGTTTTGGAGTTGAAGCCATCATGAAAACAGTTTCCGTACCGCTGCCTGGGCGTGCTTATGACGTCCAGATAGGTCCCGGTCTGATTGACAGCGCGGGCGCAATGATCGCACCACTGCTGCATCGTTCGAGAGTTGCAGTGCTTACTGATGAAACAGTTGCGTCGCTGCATCTGGAGCGGCTGAGAGCAGGGCTGGCTGCCGGTGGCGTTACGATGGAGGCACTAGCACTGCCACCCGGTGAAGCGACAAAAAGCTGGCCTTACCTCAGTCAAAGTGTGGAATGGCTTCTGGATCAGAAGATTGAGCGTGCTGACGTAGTTGTTGCATTTGGCGGGGGTGTCATCGGCGATTTGGCCGGTTTTGCCGCCTCAATCTTGCGGCGGGGGGTTCGATTCGTACAAATACCGACATCACTGTTGGCTCAAGTCGATAGTTCGGTCGGGGGAAAGACCGGGATCAACACGTCGCAGGGCAAAAATCTGGTTGGTGCATTTCATCAACCGTCGCTGGTGCTTGCGGATACCGAACTGCTGGGCACATTGAGCCCACGTGACTTTCTGGCCGGTTACGGAGAAGTCGTCAAATATGGTCTGCTAGGGGATGCGGCGTTTTTTGAATGGCTGGAAAAAATCGGACCGGCACTGACCACAGGTGACATGGATGCCCGCATCGAAGTGGTGCGCCATTCCGTTCAAATGAAGGCTGATATCGTTTTGATAGACGAAACCGAACAGGGGGATCGGGCCTTGCTCAATCTTGGTCATACGTTCTGCCACGCGCTTGAGGCGGCGACTGGTTACGGTGATCGGTTGCTGCATGGTGAGGGGGTTGCAATTGGCTGCGCGCTTGCATTCGAATTGTCGGCCCGCATGGGTTTGTGTTCGCAAGAAGAACCGAGCCGCGTGCGGGCGCATTTGCGCGACATGGGCATGAAAACCGATCTGGCCGATATCAAAGGTGACTTGCCGGACGCGGCGGCGTTGCTAGAGTTGATGGGGCAGGACAAAAAGGTTGTCGATGGCAATTTGACCTTCGTTCTGACTCGCGGAATTGGTCAGGCGTTCATCACCAGAGACGTGCCGTCCGCTGCTGTTCTTGATGTGCTGAAAGACGCCTTGTCATTGCGCAACTGAGGGCGCTGTCGTTTTCTGCAATCTTCGACAACGTTAGGATTGCAAAGTCCAGCTTGGGCAGGAATAATCCGGAGCTGGAACGTCATATGTTTAATGTCATGTGTGACCTGAATGACTGCGGTGTTGCGTCATTTTAAGGCATCACAATCGTGATGCACTCCCGTATGTTGGTGCTTACGCATGTCTTTGGACGCAGCAAGGCAGATGAACAAATTGAACGCGTACGACTATGTGATTGTGGGCGCAGGATCGGCCGGGTCTGTGCTGGCAAATCGCCTGACCGAAGATGGGAAATTCTCGGTTCTAATGCTTGAGGCCGGCGGCTCAGACCTGAATTTCTGGATCCGCGTTCCAATTGGATATGGAAAGATATTCTATGATGAGAAGGTCAATTGGAAATATGTGACAGAGCCGGACCCACACCGCGAGGGGCTTCAAATGTATTGGCCGCGCGGCAAGGTTTTGGGGGGCTCCAGTTCCATAAATGCGTTGGTCTATGTGCGTGGCCATCCGGGCGACTATGACGACTGGGCGACAGTTGCACCGGGCTGGGGTTGGCAGGACGTGGCCCCGCTTTTCCGCCGAATCGAAGATTGGGACGGGCCTGCTGATGATCAACGGGGCAGCGGTGGGCCATTGCCTGTGCATGATGTTTCGCAAGATATTCACCCGCTTACCCGAACCTACCTTGAGGCCAGCAAACAGGCCGGGATTCCGACCAACCCCGACTATAACGGCGCTGATATGGAGGGGGCGGCCTGCTATCAGATCACAACCAAGAACGGCTTGCGGGCATCAACTGCAGGCAGCTATCTCAAGCCGGCTCGGAGGCGACATAATCTGGACATCCAGACCCGCGCGCATGTCAACCGTGTGGTGATTGAAGGGAAACGCGCCGTTGGCGTCGAATACAGTCAAAACGGCCAAATCAAAGTGGCGCAGGCCCGTCGAGAAGTGGTCTTGTGCGGCGGCGCGATCAATTCCCCGCAGCTTTTGCAGCTGTCTGGTATCGGCCCCCCAGCACTGTTGCGGCAGCACGAGATCGAGATTGTACAGGGTTCCGAACAGGTCGGGCGCAACCTTCAGGATCATCTGGGCTCGGATAACCTGTATCACGCGCGGGTTCCCAGCCTGAACCAAGAATTGGGTCCGTGGTTTGGCAAGCTGAAGGCTGGCCTGCAATATGTGCTGACCCGAAAAGGGCCGCTATCGATGAGCCTCAATCAGGGCGGTGGTTTTGTTCGTGTCATGGACGGGGCAAAACAGCCCGATCTGCAGCTTTATTTCTCGCCTGTCAGTTATTCCCGGGCGCCAGTTGGCACGCGTCCGCTAATGGCACCCGATGCGTTTTCCGGTTTTCAACTGGGGTTCAATCCCTGCAAGCCGACCAGCGTTGGGCATCTTCAGATCCGATCTTCTGATCCGAATGAACCGCCTGAAATACATGCCAACTATCTGTCGACCCAATATGACCAAGACATGATGCTGGCGGGGATCAGGCTGATGCGAACCATCGCTGAGACACCCGCATTTAGGTCGGTCATCGAAGCTGAACTTGCCCCGGGGCCGACGTTGACCTCAGATGAAGATCTGAGCGCGTTTATTCGTCAGAAATCATGGACAGTGTTCCATCAATGCTGCACCTGCCGGATGGGTCGCGACCTGTCGACATCGGTGGTGGATAAACGGTTACGCGTTCACGGGATTGACGGTTTGCGGGTTGCGGATGCCTCAATCTTCCCCACAATTCCGACGGGAAACACCAATGCGCCCGCTATCATGGTTGGCGAAAGGGCATCTGATCTAATTCGCGAAGATGCACGGCTGTAAAGGGACCCGAGATGAAGATCAAAAGCATTGAGACTTTCAGCAATCCCTTTGTCGGGTTTGTGCGCGTTACTGCCCAAGATGGGTCTCAGGGCTGGGGGCAGGTTTCGACCTATCATTCGGACATCACAGCGCAGGTTCTGCACCGTCAGGTGGCACCGTGGACGTTGGGGCAGGACACGGCTGATCTGGACGATCTGCTGGATATCGTGACAGAGCGCGAGCACAAGTTCCCGGGCTCATACCTGCGCCGCGCGATGGCAGGTCTGGACACTGCGATCTGGGATATGCGCGGTAAACAGCAAGGAAAATCGGTGGCCGAGTTATTGGGCGGCTCACCCGGTCTGATCCGCGCCTATGCCTCGTCGATGAAGCGCGACATTACGCCAAAAGACGAGGCCGCGCGCCTTAAACGCCTGCGCGACACAAAAGGCTTTGATGCATTCAAAGTCCGCGCAGGAGCAGAGGTAGGTCGCGATGTTGACGAGTGGCCGGGCCGGACAGAAGAGATAATTCCAACCATGCGTCGCGAGATGGGTGATGACGTTGATCTGCTGATTGACGCCAACAGTTGTTACTCAGCGCTGCGTGCGATTGAAGTCGGCCACATGCTGGAGGACAACGGGTTTTGCCATTATGAAGAGCCTTGTCCCTATTGGGAGCTGGAGCAGACCAAACAGGTGACCGACTCTTTGGAGATCGATGTCACCGGGGGCGAACAGGACTGTGATCTAATCACGTGGCGTCGCATGATTGACATGCGCGCAGTTGATATTGTGCAGCCCGATATCCTGTACCTTGGTGGCCTGTCTCGGACGATGCGGGTTGTCAAAATGGCCGAGGCTGCACGCATTCCGGTCACACCACATTGCGCCAACCTGTCTTTAGTGACCCTGTTCACGATGCATCTGCTAAGGGCGATTCCCAATGCTGGTAAATATCTGGAATTCTCTATCGAGGGGGCAGACTATTATCCGTGGCAAGACGGGTTATTTGTTCAGTCGCCCTATGAGGTCGAAGACGGGCACGCCCGTGTTACGGACGCCCCGGGTTGGGGCGTCGAGATCAATCCGGAATGGCTGGCGCGCTCTGCCTATCAGATCAGCGAAGTGTCGTGACAGTTGCGCTAAGGTAGTTCGGGCGCGGCACCCCAGGCATTTCACAGGTCAAAATCTGCAAAGATTGCGTGGTGATCAGATGCAGCGTGGAGTTTCCGGGTGAGTGCGGGATAGACTTCCCAGCGTTTGGGGCGGCTGCCGGGCCACGCCCCTTTGCGGAAGATACCGCCATTGGTCATTTTGTCGAACAGCGCAGGCGACAGGAGCAAATAGTCAATCTTGTTTGCATCGTTGCCCAAGCCGAATGTGCCGGTTCCTAAATTTCTGTTGTTCGCCAAAAACTCGAAGTCAGTGAATGCCGGATGCTCGGACGCATCTTTCAGCTCACTTGACAGCAAAGATTGCAGAGGCAGGCTGTCGGGAGTGTCGTTGAAGTCTCCGAGTACAGCGATGAGCTCTTCGCCTGCAGTGCGCAGACGTTGATAGATTGCAGCGACGGCCTCTGATTGAGCGCGTCGTTTTGCCTGACTGCCGGCATCGTTCCCGCCGAATTTGCTTTTGAAATGATTGGGCAGCACCCAGATTGTTTTACCTGATGGTGTCGCGACCTGATATTCCGGGCAATCGCGGCTGAACACAGGTTTTCCATTCGGCTTTAGATCATGGACATGGCTGCGCATCGTGCCGATGGGAAATCCGTCTTTTGTCATAATTCCGACATCGATCCCGCGCAGATCATTGCCGTCGATGATCATAATGTTGGGATAAGGAGTGCCCCCGACCTCTGTCAGAATGAACCTGTTCATTTCGATCAGGACCGGTCGACTCTCGGCCTCGACGATGGCGAGAATGTCGGCGTCCAGATCGCGCATCACCCGGCCTGTGTTCTGGATCGCGATTTCATTGACCGCGGCAGTGCGAAGCTCGCACCAACCGACTCAATCATCGCGCCCGTCGGCAACAATTTCACGCGGCTTGCTTCGATCTCGCGGCCGCCGAATAAGGTTGCCACGGATCTTCCAGAGGATGACAAGACGCCCAATGTCATCATTCAGAACCCCGAGGTCTTCCATAAGTGTCAACATTTGGGCTTTGGCCGCCGCTGAATAACTGCTGCGCTCAAACAGTTTATTAAGCGCCGCGTGGTCTCCCAGCGCTTTGAGCCGCTCCGGCGGTTGCTCTCGATTAAACGCCTTTGGCCGGTCGAATAAATTTTCGACGTTGAAAGCTGCAATCCTCATATATTTGCCCCAAAATAGTTCAAATTCAATGCGTGAAAGAACTATAACACAGGTGCATGCGGACGCCGCCTAACAACATCATTTGGGTCTGCACCGGGAAAGAAGGCAGACGCTTTCTGAGCGCGCGTTACCGTGCCAATGCCGCGGCAAGCGCGTGATATGATGCCTTGGGTGTGCGCGCCAACGTGTCAAAATCAACGTGCACAAGACCAAACCTTTTGGCGTACCCAAGTGCCCATTCGTAGTTGTCGAGAAGCGACCAAATCGTATACCCGCTAAGGGGAACGCCGGCCTGCATGGCGCGATGTGCGGCTGCGATATGCTGATTAAGATAGTCAATCCTGGCGCTATCCGGTCGACCCACAACATCGTCGTTGGCCATACCGTTTTCGGTCACATAAAGTGGCAGTCCTTTGGTGTAGTTTTTATGGGTCCAAGTCAGAAAATGAAAAAGGCCTTCCGGATAGACTTCCCAGCCCATCTCGGTTTTGGGTAGGGGGCCGGGCACCTCTTTCAGTGCGGGCCATGGGCCTTTATCCGGGGCGATCCGTGTGCACGTGTAATAATTCAGACCAAACCAATCGAGTGGCTGGCCGATCAGGTCAAAATCCGCGGCCCAGCCTTTGGATAAATGGGGTTCCAGCCCGGCAAGCACATCGTCGGGATAAGCCCGTTTGAAAAGTCCGCCGAGGAAAAAGCGGTTGTAATACCCATCGTAGGTTTGCGCGGCATGGTGCGCGGCGGGTGTATCATCCGCCGGATGCGCGTATTCAAAATTGCACACGGCACCAAGGTTTTTGACGCCCAATGCACGCATCGCCTGAATAGCTGTGCCATGCGCCGTCAGTATATGGTGCATCGCATGGGCGGTTGCGCGAATGTCCCGTAGTCCGGGGGCGTGCTGGCCCATGAAATGAGACAACCAGCCAACGCACCATGGCTCGTTGATCGGGGCCACACTGTAAACCCGGTCGCCGATACGTTTCATCAGAATGGTTGCGAAATCGGCGAACCAATGGGCGATGTCCGGGTTGCGCCAGCCGCCCAAATCAGCCAGCGGGGCCGGCAGTTCCCAGTGGTACAGTGTCACCATGGGGTTGAGATCGCGCGCCAGCAGCCCATCAACCAACCGATCATAGAAATCCAACCCCTCTGGGTTCGGCGCCCCGCGACCGTCAGGTATTACCCGCGCCCAACTTGTGGAAAACCGATAGGCATCAAGCCCAGCCGCCTGCATCAGATCAAGGTCTTCATCCATGCGGTGATAGTGATCACAGGCAATAGCGCCGTTTTCTGCCCGCACGACATTGCCCGGCGTGGCCGCAAACGTGTCCCAGTGGGTTGTTCCCGCACCGCCAAAGCTGTGGCCTTCGATTTGGTAGCTGGAGGTTGCGGCGGCAAACTGGAAACCTTCCGGAAAATCGGAACGGTTGAAATTCATCAGGTGCCTCCTGCCGGTTTAGGGCGTTTGGCCGGGGCGGGCCCGGTCGATTGTCCAAGGACCAGATCGGCCTCCCAAAGCTCATGCTGAGGACCGTTGCCGGGGGACTGGATCTGCTCAATCAGCATGCGTGCACATTGTCGGCCCGCAGCACGGACAGATGACCGCGGTGCTGTATAAATCGGCTCGCGATCGCCGTTGGATAGATATGAAATCTGATCATCAAAGCAGATGATTGAAACATCCTTGCCAATACGCAGTCCGCGCTCTTCAACGGCGCGACGAATACCAAGCGCCGGCACGATAGAGGCTGCAATGAACGCCGTAGCCGGATCATCAATTGCCAGCATTTCTGTTGCAGAGACATAACCATAGGACTCGGTCATTTCAGAGGAGCGCATCAGGGCGTCATCTGCCGCGATTTGACACGCTGCCAATGCCGCGAGATATCCTTTGCGGCGCCTTAGAGCGAAATCCATCCACTCCAGCCCGTTGACCAACCCAATGCGCGTGTGACCCAGATCCAGCAGAAACTGCGTTGCTCTTTCCAGCGCACGTTTGCTGTTGACGTCCAGCCAACTGTAATCAGCCGCTACTTCGCTCGACCGCCCATGCACGACAAACGGCATCTTGAG